>CANJWR010000108.1 GCA_947478455.1 Beijerinckiaceae bacterium
AAAACGTCGATGCGGCCGAGGCTGCGAACAGCCTCGCGTCGGCCGGCGCCGGAGCGTTCGCCAACGCGGCGATCTCCCGGCAGTACTGACGATTGATCCGACATACGCACCACTTGAACGCGGGAACTTCGGCTTAACGCCGCAGGACTATCATGCAACCAGAACGTAAAGCGCCGGTAAGGATCGTCCCCGATGAGCATACCTTTAGGCAGGCGAATTCGCGAGCAGCTCATTTCGTCAGGCTTCAACGTGCTTAATGTTACCGGCCTGCACCGGGCCGCCAGCGTGTTCACGCGTGGTCGCGGGGCGATCCTGATGTTCCATCATGTGAGGCCGTGGGGCGGCGAGGAATTCTCACCAAACAGGCTGCTTGAAATCACACCGCAATTCTTCGAAACCGTGCTTGAGACAGTGCAAAGCTGCGGGTTCGAGATCGTCTCGCTTGACGACGCCGTCGCGCGTCTCGGACATTCTGGCAGGGGGGGCGACAAGCCATTTGTGGCGCTGACATTCGACGACGGTTATCGCGACAATCGCGACTACGCTTTGCCGATCATGCAGAGCCATAAGGCTCCATTTACCCTGTTTGTAACCTCCGGCTTTGCCGATCGAACAGCGCGACTCTGGTGGCTCGAACTGGAAGAGGCGATCCGGGCTCTGCCGCGAATCCGGATCGAACTCGAAGGCCAGACGCTGGATTTGCCTGCGGTCACGTCTGAGGAAAAGCAGGCCGCGTTTCAGGCGCTCTACTGGCGGCTCCGGCCTGGCCCGGAAGACAGAATGCTGGACGTTATCGGGCAGCTTTGTGAACAGGCTGGAGTCGATGTGGCTTCGCTTGCGGATCGTTATTGCATGGACTGGGACGAGTTGCGCGCCTATGCGGCCGATCCGCTCTGCACCATCGGGGTGCATACCCTGACCCATCCGATGCTGGCCAAGCACGACGACGCGTTCGTTCGTCGCGAGCTCGCCGAGAGCCGCGACATCATCGAACAAAAACTCGGACTCAAGACACGCCATCTGGCCTATCCGGTCGGAGATCCGGTTTCGGCGGGTCCGCGCGAATTCGCGATCGCGGAGGAACTCGGCTTTGCGTCTGCGGTCACCACTCGCCCCGGCATGGTGTTTTCCGAACATGCGGCGCACCGGCTAGCGCTGCCGCGTCTGTCTATCAATGGCAACTGGCAGGACCGGCGCTATCTGGAAGTGCTGCTCTCCGGCGCGCCCTTCGCGCTGTGGAACCGCGGCCGGAAGGTGAATGCCGCCTAGACTTCCTCATCCTTGCGTTCCATCCACTTGATGAGCGGAAACATCGGGATGATCCACGCCAGCCCCAACAGGGCGTAACCGATGCCCTGAACGAGGCCGTTGGCTTCCTGCAACGGTCGCGCTTGCGCCAGCGCCATGGCCACGAGAGCGTAAACGATCACGAAAAAAATCATGAAGGTCGTTCCCACGAGCTTGCGGGTTCTGCGGGTCATCTGGGCTCCGGGGCTGCGACAGGCCGCCCGTGGACGGGCGGGGTCGGTTGACCTATGTGTCCCACCAAAGCCAGCTTGCCAACCCCGGCTTTTCGGGGAGCAGACCTTCGGATCGAGACCATGAGCCTCGCAGGCCTCGCGACACCTTCAGCTTCCGCTCGCAATAGCCGGGTGGCGCGAGACATGCGGCCGGTCCGTATCTGGCTTTGGAGCGTCGCCGCGCTGGTGTTTCTGATGGTCGTCGTCGGCGGAGCGACGCGGCTGACCGAGTCAGGGCTTTCGATCACCGAATGGAAACTGGTGACCGGTGTGCTGCCGCCTCTCAGCGAGGCGGCATGGCTGGCCGAGTTCGAGGCCTACAAGAAAATTCCGCAATATTCCCAATTGTTTCCGACGATGAGCTTGAACGAGTTCAAGTTCATCTTCTACTGGGAGTGGAGCCATCGCCTGCTGGGTCGGCTGATAGGACTGGCCTTTGCGATCCCGTTCTGCTGGTTCTGGGCGAGGGGCTACCTCACCAACCGTTTGAAGTGGCAGTTCGCCGCTGTGCTGGCTCTGGGCGGCCTTCAGGGAGCTGTTGGCTGGTGGATGGTGAAGTCGGGTCTGGCCGGTCGCGTCGAGGTTGCGCCGGAGCGTCTGGCGACACACCTGCTGCTGGCCTCCGTCACCTTCATCGCGCTGATCTGGCTGGCGGTCGGGTTGCGACCGAAATTGCCCGAGTTGGTTGCGCCGAGGTTGGGTCGCGTGGCGAAGGCGTTGCTCGGCGTCACTCTGTTCCAGATTGGTCTCGGGGCGCTAGTTGCAGGGTCGCGAGCCGGCACGTCCTACAACACCTGGCCGCTGATGGACGGGCGGCTGGTACCACCGGTCGAACATCTGTTCGACATGGAGCCGGTCTGGCTCAACTTCCTCGAAAACATCACAACCGTGCAGTTCGATCACCGGATCGGCGCCTATGTGCTGCTGGCGCTTGCGATCTGGCACTGGATCGACGCCCGCCGGAACGCAGCGGGTCAGGCCCCCTGCCGTCGGGCGACAGCGCTGGCCGGTCTCGTGCTGGTTCAGGCCGGACTAGGGATAGCGACGTTATTGCTGGTCACCGGCGAGGGGAAAATCCCCCTCTGGCCCGCCTTGTTGCATCAGGCGGTCGCCATGCTGGTGCTCGGAATGGCGACAGTCCACGCTCGGCGTCTGGCTCAACGATAGACCAGCACCGGTATTTTCGAATGGGTCAGAACCTTCAGGGTCTGGCTGCCGAGCACAACCGCAGATGCGCCTCCGCGACCATGGGAGGCCATGACAATCAGGTCGCAGCGCTTTGAGCTCGCGATATCAATGATCGCCTGATGGACGTTGTCGCTGGAGACCGCCAGCGTTTCACAAGCGACGCCGGCCGCCGCCGCTCTGGCCGCCGCACTTTCGAGCGTTTTCTTCGACAGGGCCTTTACGCCAATATCGAACTCGGCGCTTTTGACGAAGCCGACATCGATCATGAAGTGCGGGAAAACCGGTTCAACGATGAGCACGGTGACTTTTGCCGCCAGACTTTTCGCCAAAGCAATGCCGTTGTCGAGCGCCAGCTCGGCAAGTGGCGAGCCGTCTGTGGTGATGAGAATCGACTTGATCATCGTGCCCTCCAGAGGTGTGAACCTGCGCGAGTGGGCATGTATCGAGCGATCTACTTCTGTACGCCATGCGCCAAATCAAACCCGATCCCAACTTGAAGTTGTTTCTATTTGCGAGTCATTTGAATCGGTTGGCGAGTCTTGTTGAGGGTTTGATTCACGACCTTGAGATGGAGATTCCATCTCTTCCTCATGTTTTGATTCAACGCGGAACGGCGCGGACATCCTCACAAAGTGATTCAGCGCCGCGCCGTAAGTTGCATCAGGCGACGCTTGCGAGCGCCTGATCGAGATCGGCGATCAGGTCGGCCACGTCTTCAAGTCCAACCGACAGACGCACCACATCCGGACCGGCTCCGGCGATGGTCTTCTGAGCGTCGGAAAGCTGGCGGTGCGTAGTCGAGGCCGGGTGAATGACCAGCGAGCGCGTGTCGCCCACATTGGCAAGGTGTGAGAACAGCTTCAGGTTTTTCACCAGAGCAATGCCGGCGTCGTAGCCGCCCTTGAGGCCGAAGGTGAAAACAGCGCCCGCGCCCTTCGGGCAATATTTCTTGCCCAGGTTGTAGTAGCGGTCGCCGGGCAGGCCGGCGTAGCTGACCCATTTTATCTTGTCGTGGCCCGACAGGTGCTGTGCGATCGCCAGTGTATTTTCGCAATGACGCTGCATGCGCAGTGGCAGGGTCTCGATGCCGGTGAGGAACAGGAAAGCGTTGAACGGCGACATGGCCGGACCGAGATCGCGCAGGCCCAGAACCCGACAGGCGATCGCGAAGGCAAAGTTGCCGAAGGTCTGACCGAGCACCATGCCGTTATATTCCGGCCGCGGGGACGACAGCATCGGGTAACGGGCGTCGGCCATCCAGTCGAAGGTTCCACCGTCGACGATGAGGCCGCCGATGGAGTTTCCATGGCCGCCAAGGAACTTCGTGGCGGAATGGACCACAATGTCCGCTCCATGCTCGAACGGGCGGATCAGGTAGGGCGTGGCGAGCGTGTTGTCGACGATCAGCGGCACGCGGGCTCGGCGGGCGATCTTTGCGATGGCCTCGATGTCGCACACCACGCCGCCCGGATTGGCGATGGATTCGATGAAGATCGCCTTGGTGCGCGGCGTGATGGCGGCCTCGAAGCTCGCCAGATCGTCCGGATCGGCCCATCTCGGCGTCCAGCCGAAGTTTTTGTAGGAATGGTTGAACTGGTTGATGGAGCCGCCGTAGAGCTTGCTCGATGCGACGAATTCATCGCCCGGCTGCATCAGCGTATGGAAGACCAGAAATTCCGCCGCATGGCCGGAGGCGACGGCTAGCGCCGCAGAACCGCCTTCCAGCGCGGCGATGCGTTCTTCCAGCACGCCGTTGGTCGGGTTGGTGATGCGCGTGTAGATGTTGCCGAACGCCTGCAGGCCGAACAGGGAGGCGGCATGGTCGACATCGTCGAACGTGAAGGACGCCGTCTGGTAGATCGGGGTGACGCGCGCTTTCGTGGCCGGGTCCGGGCTGGCACCGGCATGAATAGCGAGCGTGGAAAATCCGGGTGTTCTGGAGGCTGGGTCGGTCACGGGCGTTCCTTTCTTTTTTCGGTTGACGGCTCAGGTCTCAATTTGCACGAAATTGCGCGCGCCGGCCTGCACAATTCGCCGCATGGTTGACGTGGGCGGCGACGCGCTCCCATACAACATCGCCCGGCGCATTTTCGCCAGCCGGTCGAAACGCAGGGCCAGATGTCTGAAGCTATCCTTGAGCCTCCGGCCGATGAAGCCCTTCGAAAGGCGCGCGGCAATGTGCTGCGGTTGGCCGCCGCGCAGGCTTTTGCGGGTGCGAACTCGACCGTTATCGTGGCGACGTCGGGCATCGCGGGTTCGATGTTCTCGCCAGACCCTGCCTATGCGACTGTTCCGGTTTCGGTTTTCGTTGTCGGAAGCGCTATCGCCACCTTGCCGCAAGGCTGGGTGGCGCGGCGATGGGGGCGCAGGACTGCCTTCGTCATCGGCACTGGCTTCGGGGTTCTGGCGGGGCTCGTCGGATCTGTGGCCATGTATGCCGGGTCGTTCTGGCTTCTCTGTCTGGCGACATTCTTCGGCGGAATCTATGCGGCGGTCGCGGCGTCCTACCGGTTTGCGGCGACTGACGGCGCTCCGTTAGACTTCCGGCCCCGGGCCATTTCGTGGGTGATGGTCGGCGGGGTTTTCGCCGGGATTCTGGGGCCGCAGCTGGTCCAGTGGACCATGAACATCTGGCAACCCTATCTGTTTTCCGCAAGCTATCTGGCACAGGCTGTCATCGCGCTGATCGCCATGGTGGTTCTGGCCGGGGTCGATCTGCCGAAACCGACAGCGGCTGACCTTCGGGCAGGGCGGCCGCTGGCCGAAATCGTTCGGCAGCCTGCATTCCTGACGGCGGCACTATGCGGGGTTGTCGCCTACGGGCTGATGAACCTCGTGATGACCTCGGCGCCGCTGGCTATGCGAATGTGCGGACTCAGCCTTGGCGATTCGAATCTGGGCATTCAGTGGCACGTTCTGGCCATGTATGGACCGAGCTTTTTCACCGGATCGCTGATTGCGCGCTTCGGCTCGAAGCTCGTTGTGGCGAGTGGCATGGTGCTGATCGCCATTGCGGCTCTGGTGGGTCTGAGCGGCCTTACGGTGTGGCATTTCTGGATCGGGCTGATCTTTCTGGGTGTTGGCTGGAACTTCGGCTTTGTGGGGGCGTCCGCCATGGTGGTTGAGACGCACCGTCCGGAAGAGCGCAATAAAGTTCAGGCTTTCAACGACTTCCTGATTTTCGGCACGATGGCGGCCGGTTCGTTCTCGTCAGGCCATTTGCTGACCGCGTTCGGCTGGGATGCGGTCAATCATGTGGTTTTCGGGCCGGTTCTGCTGGCCATGCTGGCGCTCGCGATCGCCGCGCGGGCAGGGCGCGGGGCAACGAATCGGCCAGTAACGTAAAGCCCACTGGACAAAACAGGTTAAGAACGTCTAAAGCGCGGTTCTCTCGATTGCCCGTTGCGGCTCTTTCTGGCAAGAGGGGGGCGAAATTGTGTGCAGCCTGTTCATCTGGCTGTCGCAAGGGGCGTTGCCGGTTCATCCCGGTCTCAATCGGTCACTCAAGAACTACCAAGAGGGCGGACCTCCATGAATTCCATTTGGCTAGTCATATTTGGCGGCCTGCTGTCGGTCGTTTACGGGGCGGTCACCGCCTCCAGCCTCATGAAGGCGGACGCCGGCTCGCAGCGCATGCAGGAAATCTCCAACGCCATCGCCGAAGGCGCGCAGGCTTATCTGCGCCGCCAATACATCACGATTGCGATCGTGGGCGTTGTCATCCTCGCTATTCTCGGCTTCCTGCTGGGCAGGGAAGTCGCCATCGGCTTCCTGATCGGCGCGGTACTTTCGGGCGCGGCCGGCTTCATCGGCATGAACGTCTCGGTTCGCGCTAACGTCCGCACCGCCCAGGCGGCCTCGCAGTCGCTGGCAGCCGGCCTCGATATCGCCTTCAAGGCAGGCGCGATCACTGGTCTTCTGGTGGCTGGTCTCGCGCTTCTGGGCGTGGCGGTTTACTACTGGTATCTGACCGGTCCGGCTGGACTGAAGCTGGAAGACTCCACGCAGGTCCGCACGATCATCGACGCCCTCGTGGCGCTCGGCTTCGGCGCCTCGCTGATCTCCATCTTCGCGCGTCTGGGCGGCGGCATCTTCACGAAGGGCGCTGACGTCGGCGCCGATCTCGTGGGCAAGGTCGAAGCCGGCATTCCGGAAGATGATCCGCGGAACCCGGCGACCATCGCCGACAACGTGGGCGACAACGTCGGCGACTGCGCCGGCATGGCGGCCGACCTGTTCGAAACCTATGCGGTGACGGTTGTCGCCACCATGGTTCTGGGCGCGATCTTCTTCGCCGGTCAGGGCGCGGCCCTGCCGAACTCGCTGATGTATCCGCTGGCCATTTGCGCGACCTGCATCGTGACCTCGATCGCCGGCACCTACTTCGTGAAGCTGGGTTCCGACAACTCGATCATGGGCGCCCTCTACAAGGGCCTCATCGCCACCGGCGTTCTGTCGATCGGCGGTCTCGCCATCGCTACCCAGTTCGTCGTCGGCTGGGGTGAGATGGGCAAGGTCGCCGGTCAGTCGATCACCGGTTCGGCCCTGTTCGCCTGCGGCCTCATCGGCCTCGTGGTGACCGGCCTCATCGTCTATGTGACCGAGTACTATACCGCGACCGGCAAGCGTCCTGTCGTGTCGATCGCTCAGGCTTCGGTCACCGGTCACGGCACCAACGTCATTCAAGGTCTGGCCGTGTCGCTCGAATCGACGGCGCTGCCTGCCATGGTGATCGTCGGCGGCATCATCTCGACCTACCAGTTGGCCGGCCTCTACGGCACGGCGATTGCGGTGACCACCATGCTGGGCCTCGCCGGCATGATCGTCGCGCTCGACGCTTTCGGTCCCGTGACCGACAACGCCGGTGGCATCGCCGAAATGGCCGGTCTGCCGAAGGAAGTCCGTCACTCGACGGATGCCCTCGACGCGGTCGGCAACACCACCAAGGCCGTCACCAAGGGCTACGCGATCGGCTCCGCTGGTCTTGGCGCTCTGGTGCTGTTCGCAGCCTACACGAACGACCTGGCCGCCTTCACCAAGGCTGGCCTGCCGTACTTCAAGGATATGGGCGTCGTCTCCTTCGATCTGTCGAACCCCTACGTGGTGGCCGGCCTGATCTTCGGTGGTCTCATCCCGTATCTGTTCGGCGGCATCGCGATGACGGCCGTCGGCCGCGCCGCCGGTTCGGTGGTGGAAGAAGTCCGTCGTCAGTTCAAGGAAAAGCCGGGCATCATGGCCGGCACCGACCGTCCCGACTACGGTCGTGCTGTCGACATGCTGACCAAGGCTGCGATCAAGGAAATGATCATCCCGTCGCTGCTGCCGGTTCTGGCTCCGTTCGTGGCCTATTTCGGCGTGTACTGGATCTCGGGTTCGAAGGCTTCGGGCTTCGCTGCTCTGGGCGCCATGCTGCTGGGCGTGATCGTCAACGGCCTGTTCGTCGCTATCTCGATGACCTCGGGCGGCGGCGCGTGGGATAACGCCAAGAAGTCCTTCGAAGACGGCTTCGTCGACAAGGACGGCGTGCGCCACATGAAGGGTTCCGACGCCCACAAGGCCTCCGTCACCGGCGACACCGTCGGCGACCCCTACAAGGATACTGCCGGTCCGGCCGTGAACCCGGCCATCAAGATCACCAACATCGTGGCTCTGCTGCTACTGGCGATCCTGTCGCACAGCGCCTGAGTTCAGCGAAATCTCGATACGAAAGGGCGGGAGCAATCCCGCCCTTTTTCGTTGTCAATGAGCGGGACTTTTTCTTCTGGACATTCAACGGTGAATCCATCCCGGGCCGTCATTGCGAGCGAAGCGAAGCAATCCATTTCGCTGGCGGCCTCGCATTTTGGAAAAATGGGCGTCCTTAAGGCTGGATTGCTTCGCTTCGCTCGCAATAGCGGGAAGGGGCCCGAACTACCTCACCGGGTGACGCTGGCCTTGTGCGCCGCAGATTGACAAGTTCATATATGAACTATCTAATCGTATCTCTCGACATATTGGATCGGGGAGGGAGCGATGCGTTTACAGACATTGATTTCCGGCGGGCTGTTCGTGGTGGCCGGGCTTTGCGCAGGACCTGCGTCCGCACAGGAGATTCTCGGCAACTGGCAGCGCAGCGACGGCACGTCGCGCATCCGCATGGCCGCATGCGGGGCGGCGGTCTGCGGCACGGTGACTTGGCTGAAAAACCCCGACTCGCCCTCCAAGGTCGGGCAACGCGTCTTTTACGACATGAAGCCCAATGGCTCGGGCTGGAGCGGGCAGGCATTCAACCCGGAAGACGGCAAGACCTATACGGGCAAGGTGACGATTTCCGGCGCGCGCATGACCACACAGGGCTGCGTGCTTGGCGGTCTGATCTGTAAATCGGTGGAATGGTCGCGGATGAACTGACCGGGTGCGGAACGGGCGCAGGTCCTCCTGACGCCCGATCCGATCTTCAGGTCAGAACTTCAGCAAGCCCTGAATGGCGTTCTTGACGAACGAGGGCTCACTGCCTGCTGTCGGCGTGGTGCGGCTGACGAAGTCGAAGACCTTGCCGTCCTGCATGCCGTAATTGGCAATGCGCTCAACGCGCTTGTTTCTGAAATAGACAGCTACGACGCGCTGGTCGGTAACAGCCTGCGCATTGTAGGCAAGCTGGCGATTGGTCATCTGGCTGATGTAGTACCAGGCATCTCCGCCGACCGTGGAGGTGGTGGACGGCGTACCGAGCACCACCAGAACCTGCTCGGCCGACGAGCCCGTCTTGACCTGTTCCAGCGCCTTGTCGTCGATCTGGTAGCCGCGCGGCACAGAGCCATCATAGCCGAGGCAGCCGGATAGCCCGATGGCCAAAGCGGCTGCGGCGAGCAATTTCGACATACGCTTGGCCGAACCGGCCGTTTCGTGACGCTTTTCGTTGACCGACCGCCGCATCGCGTGTCTCCAAGCCTGCCCGATACGCCGGGCCAAAATCAAATTCGAAGGCGTTTGCGCGTTTTCGCTTGCATCCGAATGCCGCGATGCCTAACCCCCGGTCGCATGAAAAGCAAGACAGCCGCGTCGCTTACGCCATCCTCCAGCGGAGAAACACGCGCATGATCTTCGGTCTGTTCCGCCGTCCTGCGAAGAACCCTGTCATTGATCGGCTTCACGGCGAGATCATGGCGGTTGCCCGCCAACCGGCGCTTTTCGTCGATTTTGGCATTGCGGACACTGTCGAGGGGCGGTTCGAGGCGCTGGCGCTGATCTCCAGTCTGGCGTTGCGGCGTTTGATGGAACTGCCAGCGCCCGCCGACGAAATCGCCCAGCAATTGACCGACGATATTTTTGCGCGCTTCGACATTGCGTTGCGCGAGATGGGCGTGGCCGACGTGGGCGTCTCCAAGCGCATGAAGAAAATGGCGCAGGGGTTTCTGGGCCGGGCGGCGGCCTATCGGGCTGCGCTCGATGCGAACCAAGAGCCGGAACTGGCGAAAGCCATCGCCCGCAACGTCTATGGCGGCGACGACGCCCATGCGGTCGGGCTCGCTGCTTATGCGCGCCGTTGTGCGACAGCGCTGGCGGGATGCGATCTCGACGACTATCTCAAGGGTCCGTTGCCGCTGCCTTTGGCGACCGAGCCGCCGGAGACCAAACCATGAGCCGCAAGAGAGACCATCACGAGCCAGCGGCGCCGACCGGCCCCGCGCCGTTTTCCCGGATGTTTTCCGTGGAAGACCTGCAGCGCGACCGTTCCGTCACACTGACCCTGACGGCGAATGCCGACGAATGCCGCGCCGTTGCCCACACGCTCGGTATTGAGGCTGTGTATTCGCTGACGGCGAAACTCGACATCACCCGCCAGGCGCGCAGCCTTCTCAAGGTCGTGGGCGAGGTGCGGGCCAGTATCGAGCAGGCCTGCGTGGTGACGCTGGAGCCGTTTGCGACAGATGTGATCGAGCCGATTTCGATCCGGTTCGCGCCGGAAGACGTCTCGTCCCGTGAGCCCCGCAAGGTCGATGTGGCGGAGGCCGTACAGGTGACGATGGAGGACGATCCGCCGGATCCGTTGATCAGCGGGCGTGTCGATCTGGGCGGGGTTTGCGTCGAGTTTCTGGCGCTGGCGCTCGATCCCTATCCGCGCAAGCCGGGCGTGGCGTTCGAGACCGAAACCGTCGTGATCGAGGACGAGAAGGAGCCTTCGCCGTTTGCTGCGCTGGCGAGCCTGAAGCCCGGTGGGCCGAAAGCCTGATCGGTTTGGTTCGTCAGGGAGACGAATCGAAAATGCAGTTGCTGCGGCCGGGTGGCATGATGGTGATTCCGTCCGGAAGGCTCCATTGTGGTCTTGCCCTGGACGATGATGTAGCGCTTCAGGAGGTCGGAATCGGCCCAACCGGCACTTATCCCTCGCCAAAGGCGCCAAACGCCCCGAAGTGAGCAGCGGATAAGGTTGCGTTCCAAGAATATCGGGATATTGTCCGCCCGCCTATCCCGGCGGGAGTTCCCACGCCGCCCGGCGAACCCGTGGCCTGTGATGGAGCGCCCGCGTTAATGGCCAAAACGATTAGAATTTCCCTGGACGCCATGGGCGGCGATCACGGTCCGACGGTGGTCGTGCCGGGAGCTGCGCTGGCGCTGGAACGTTTCCCGGATATCGAGTTCCTGATGTACGGCGACGAACCGACTGTCCGGCCGTTGCTCGATCAGCACCCCAAACTGGCCGCCAGAACCACGCTGGTTCATACGGCCGTCGCGGTGCAGATGGGCGACAAGCCCAGTCAGGCCCTGCGCAAGGGACGTCGCGTTTCGTCCATGTGGCAGGCGATTGAGGCCGTGAAGCGGGATGCGTCGGATGTGGCTGTGTCGGCCGGCAATACGGGCGCGCTGATGGCCATGTCGAAGATTTGCCTGAATACCATGGCGCCGATCGACCGGCCCGCTATTGCGTGCATCTGGCCGACCATTCGGGGCGAATCCATCGTGCTGGACGTGGGCGCTTCTATCGGGGCGGATGCACAGCATCTCGTCGATCTGGCGATCATGGGCTCCGCAATGGCGCGGATCGTTCTTGGCGTCGAACGACCGACCGTCGGTTTGCTCAATGTGGGCGTCGAGGAAATCAAGGGCATCGAGGAAGTGAAGGCGGCCGGGCGCATTCTGCGCGAAATCGATCTCCCTGCGCTCGAATATCATGGCTTTGTCGAGGGCGACGACCTCGGCAAGGGCACGGTGGATGTGGTGGTCACCGAAGGCTTTACGGGCAATATTGCTCTGAAGACCGCCGAGGGAACCGCCAAGCAGGTGGCGGCCTATCTGCGCGAGGCCATGGCCAGCAGCTTCATGTCAAAGCTTGGTTATTTTCTCGCGCGGGGCGCTTTCGCGGTGCTGCGCAAGAAGATGGACCCGCGCCGCGCCAATGGCGGCGTCTTTCTGGGACTTGATGGAATCGTCATCAAGAGCCATGGAGGAACCGACGCCGTAGGCTTTTGCGGCGCGATTGAAATCGCCTATCAGATGGCCCAGCACGATTTGCGCTCCCGCATTCGGGAAAGCATTGCGTTGAGCCAGGAGGGCCGTCTTTCGGCCGCAGCCGGCGCAACCGCGCTATAATTGAATACAAGACCTATTCTCGTTCGGAACTTTGACGTGACATCAACAACCAAATGCCTGCGATCGGTCGTTACCGGCATCGGCTCCTATCTCCCCGAGCGTTGCGTGACCAATGCAGATCTCGAAAAGATCGTCGATACGTCTGACGACTGGATCGTCCAGCGGACCGGCATTCGCCAGCGCTATCTGGCGGCGGAAGGCGAAACGACCTCGATGCTCGCCACCAAGGCCGCAAAGGCCGCGATGGACAATGCTGGCGTTGGTCCGGGCGATATCGATCTGATCATTCTGGCGACTGCGACGCCCGACTACACATTCCCGGCGACCGCCACGCAGGTTCAGGCCGCTCTGGGCATCCATCATGGCGTGGCGTTCGATCTTCAGGCCGTTTGCTCCGGCTTCGTATTTGCGGTCTCGACCGCCGACAAGTTTCTGACCACAGGCGCTGCGAAGCGCGCTCTCGTGATCGGGGCGGAAACGTTCTCGCGCATCCTCGACTGGAATGACCGCACGACCTGCGTGCTGTTCGGCGACGGGGCCGGGGCCATCGTTCTCGAGGCGCAGCCGGGCGAAGGCACAAATGCTGATCGCGGCGTGCTGACGAGCCATCTGCGTTCCGATGGTCGCCATCGCGAAAAACTTTACGTGGATGGTGGGCCGTCTTCCACTCAGACAGTGGGCCATTTACGGATGTCCGGTCGCGAGGTGTTTCGCCATGCGGTGGGCATGGTGACGGACGTGATGGCCGACGCCTTTGCGGCTACAAAACTTACCGCCGCCGATCTCGACTGGTTCGTTCCGCATCAGGCTAATATGCGTATTATCGACGCATCGGCCGACAAACTGGGTATTCCCCAAGCAACGATCATCAAGACTGTCGACAAACACGGAAATACTTCTGCGGCCTCCATCCCGCTGGCGTTGGCTGCGGGATGCGCAGATGGGCGGATCAAGCCCGGCGATCTGGTAATGATCGAGGCTATGGGCGGCGGCTTTACTTGGGGCGCGGCAATCATTAGATGGTAATGGGGCGATTCAGACCGGACTGATTTTTAGACGATGTCGGAGGGCCCTTGTTAGTAAAATGCGTAAAGACATTTGATAATTATTTTGGAAAACGCCGATGCAGAAATCAGCAAGTTTGTTGCGCCCGAGCAAAACCGTTACACGCCTTGAATTGACTGAAGCTGTCGTCAAGCAAGTTGGACTTTCACGTGCAGAATCTGCCGCGATGGTAGAAACTGTTCTGGATGAAATCTGCGATTCACTTGAACGCGGTGAGAATGTGAAGCTTTCTTCTTTCGGATCTTTTCTGGTGCGCTCCAAAGGGGAGCGGATTGGGCGAAATCCCAAGACCGGCGTCGAAGTGCCGATCACGCCTCGTCGGGTGATGGTTTTCAAGCCGTCCAACGTCCTCAAGGGCCGGATCAATGGCCTGATTGTTGACGACGAGTGAAGGCGCGCGCAATTCGCTGAATTGAACGCTATCATCCGGCCATCGGCTCGATTCCCGTTGCAGGAGATTCGAGCGTTTGCCCTGTGGTCGATAGCGGAACGCCTTTATGGACAAGAGCCCGGACGCCTTTCGGACGATCAGCGAGGCTGCGGCCGATCTCGACGTGCCGCAGCATGTGCTGCGCTTCTGGGAGACGCGGTTTACCCAGATCAAGCCCATGAAGCGCGGCGGCGGCCGTCGCTATTATCGCCCCGAAGATATGGAGCTGCTGCGGGCCATCCGGCATTTGCTGTATGGCGAGGGCTATACGATCAAGGGCGTTCAGCGTCTTCTGAAAGAGCAGGGCGTACGCCAGGTTGTCGGGCTCGCGAACGGTGTCGTGGCCTTGCCGGCGCCGGCCAGGATCGCTCCGGGAATGGCGCCTGACTTAGCGTCGGATGACGACATGATCGAGCCGGCTGACGATGCGCTCGTCGGCGGGCTGTCTGCGGATGATCAGCAGCGCCTTCGAATGTCGCTTGCTGAAATTTCGGAATGCCTGAGAATTCTTTCTGCGGTGAATGGCTGAAAATCGCCAATTCCGCCCAAACATCCCCATTTGCGCCCTGTGCATCGGTTGCGCCCGGCGAACCCCTTCTCTATAAGAGCGCCCAGTCGGAGTGTAGCGCAGCCCGGTTAGCGCACTAGTCTGGGGGACTAGGGGTCGTGGGTTCGAATCCCGCCACTCCGACCATTCAACTGTTGATATTGAAGATATTCCGGCTGGGCTTCTCGGGCCCGGGCTTCGAAAACGCATGCGATCTAAAGCGTCGTTCTAGAGCGTTTTCCGATCATGTAGCATCGTATCCTGCGGCGACGAGGTAGTTGCGGCATTCGTTTGGCGTGAAGCGTTTCAGGGCATCGGCGATGGCCTGCCAAAGGTCGGGCATGGTGCGCGCTTC
>CANJWR010000109.1 GCA_947478455.1 Beijerinckiaceae bacterium
GACTTCTGGAGGCCATCAACGGAAACGTCCAGGCCGCCAAACGCAAGGCAAAAGGCTATCGCAGCAAGCGCAACCTCAAGTTGATGGTCTACCTCATCGCCGGAGGGGTGCTGGACACGCTACCCACATGAAACAGCGACGAGCCCCAATTTGCCATTTCTCAGCTATGGCCAAGGAGGCGTAAGCCTGTTAGAAAAGCCGTCGTATTTAGCGAAATGCATGCGAGAAAGCTGGCCGGAATCGGCCTGCTAAAGCTCATTGGGGGGATTATATGAACGTTCAATCGCTACTTCGATCGACGGTGCTTGGCACGTCGCTTCTCGCCCTCGTGGCGGGAACCGCGATGGCGCAGACACCTGCAGCAACCCTGCTCAGCAAGGTTACGCCTGTCACCGACGACATGCTGAAGAATCCGCCGGATGGCGACTGGCTGTTGTGGCGCCGCACTTATAACGGCTGGGGCTACAGCCCGCTCGACCAGATCAACAAGGACAACGTCAAAAACCTCCAGCTGGCCTGGTCGTGGGGCCTCACCCCTGGCGGCACCACGCAGGAAACGCCGCTGGTGCATGACGGCGTTGTCTATGTCCAGAACTCTACCCACCTGATTCAGGCCCTCAACGGCGCCACCGGCGAGTTGCTGTGGCAGTATCAGTATCGTCTGCCCGACGGCGTTCAGCCGAACGGCCTGCGCAGCAAGGCAATCTACGGCGACAACCTGATTGTTGCGACCCGCGACGCTCACATTCTTGCGATCAACGCCAAGACGGGCAAGCTCGTCTGGGACCAGCAGGTCGCCGACGTCAAGAAGGGCTGGGGTTATTCCAGCGGTCCGCTCGTCGCCAATGGCGTTATCGTTCAGGGCATGACCGGTTGCGGCAACGCCCAGCCGGGCGGCTGCTTCTTCACCGGCCACGATCCCAAGACCGGCAAGGAAATGTGGCGCATCAACACGATCGCTCGTGGCGATACGCCAGAAGGCAACAGCTGGAACGGCATTCCGACAGAAGCCCGTTATGGCGGTTCGGCGTGGATCGCGGGTTCTTATGATCCCGATCAGAACATTGTTTTCGCCGGCGTCGGCCAGCCTTATCCGTGGCCTGCGGTCATCAACGGTCTGCTTCCGAAGAATCCCGACGCGAAGTACACCAACAACGCGCTCTACACGGATTCCACGCTCGCTATCGACCCGACGAGCGGCAAGCTGAAGTGGCACCATCAGTATCTCCAGAACGACACGCTCGATCTGGACTATGTCTATGAGCGCCTGATCATCGACCTTCCGGTCAATGGCCAGACACGCAAGACCGTGGTGACGGCCGGCAAGCTCGGCATCGTGGAAGCCATCGACCGTGTGAACGGCGAATGGCTCTGGGCCAAGGAAACTGTGCCGCAGAATGTGGTCTCCGCGATCGATCCGAAGACCGGGGCCAAGACCATCAACCCAGCTGTCATCCCGCAAATTGGTCAGACCACTTTCAATTGCCCGGCGGACCCGGGCGGGCGCGCCTGGCAGGCAACGTCCTACAGCCCCAAGACCCGCATGCTGTATATGCCTACGGTGGAGTTCTGCTCGAACACCGTGCTGAACCCGCTCGATCAGGGTCAGGTTTACACCGGCGGTGGTCTGGCGACTTATAACCGCGTGCCGATGCCGAACGGCGACGGCAACATCGGCCAGGTCCGCGCCGTCAAGCTCGATGACCGTACCGACGCCTGGATGTACCGGCAGCATGCGCCGGTGACGACCTCGACCCTGCCGACCGGCGGCGGTTTGGTGTTCGTTGGTACGCTCGACCGCAAGCTCCTTGCGTTCGACGACACCACCGGCAAGCTGCTGTGGACCAGCCCGACCTTCACGAACTCGATCGAGTCATTCCCGATCACCTACTCGGCAGGCGGCAAGCAGTATGTGGCGGTTGTCACCAACTGGTCCTCCGGCCTCGGTCGACTGAAGCTCATTACTCCGGAAATTGCCCTTCCGGCGCACAACCCTCACGAAGTCTATGTATTCGCGCTTCCTAACTAGGGATAGTTCGCGAGCGTCATGTTAGACGCCGGGGCGGATCGAATTAGCCGGTTCGCCCCGGCGCTTCCACGAGGTCGGGTCGTGCACTTTTCCATCTCGTTTCTGCGCGTCGGGATACTCGCATTAACCACGGCCATACTTGCGCTGCTCCCGGCGACGGCTTCGGCACAACAAGAGCCCGAATTCTACAACGACCAGCCCTACGCCTATGGCGAATGGAACATCGGACGTCGAACGAATCCGTCAGAGTTCCGCTATTGCGTGGATCAGCGAGATCCATCTTGGGAACTGGACAATGAAGTCGCCGACGCCATCGCGCATGGCTTGCTGCTTCAACCCGTAAAGTACATCGTTCCCAGCGAGATGGTCGTCGAGGACCTGACCAAGGTTTACGCGATCCTGCTGGAGCATTGCGATGTCTTCATGGGCTTCAAGCTGATCCCCGCAGGTTATCCGGGATGGCTTACGGTGACGCGCGCCTACAATGATGTTGGATACGTTTTTGTCACTCTCAGACCGGGCATCAACGCCTTGTCGGATTTGCCGCCGGGGCGCCCGATCGCCGCAACGGCTGGCACGACCGCGCATGTCCGGCTTGCCTCCTATAATTTGACGCTCACGCCACAGAAGCGTTGGCCTGTTTTCCCTTACGGGGGCGATCAATTGTCTCTGGAGTCGGTGCTGCGCAAGGATGCCGATATCGCGATTGTGTGGGCGCCGAGTTTTCGTGAGATCCAACAGCAGAACCCCGAATACGCCGGGTTCCGCATCATCGCCTCCACACCATTGCCGCCTACGAGCCTTGGGGTAGGGGCCTTGCTGCTAAAGCAGAACACTTTTTTTCGCGCCGGTATCGACGATGCGATCAAGGCGTTGATCGCAGACGGCACGATCCCCGCTATCGTGAATAAACACAAGATTCCAGCGGCAGGAAAAAGATGATGACCGTCGCTTTTATCGCCTGTGCGTTTGGTAGCGTCAGCGCTTTGTCGACAGGCGGCGCACGCTGGGGGGAAGGTCCTTGAGTACAGAAGAACCGGCCCTCCGCATCACCAATGTCTCCAAGCGCTACGGCAGGACACTCGCGCTTGACGGAGTCAGCTTCGACGTACCCCGCAATCAGATTTTTGCGCTGCTGGGCCCCAACGGGGCTGGCAAGACGACCCTTATGCATATTCTTTGCACCATCCTTGCCCCAGACAGCGGCACCGCCGAAATTGCTGGTTTCGATGTGGTCAGAGAGCCACTGGAGGCCCGCAGCAGGCTGGGGATCGTTTTTCAGGAACCCAGCCTTGATGACCGACTGACCGTAAGAGAGAACCTCAACATACATGGGCTGGTGTTTGGCGTGCCTCAGCCCCTGCGCCGCCAGCGAATCGCCGAGATGCTCGAACTGGTGGAGTTGACGGATTGGGCTGACAAGCCGGCGAGGACACTCTCGTCGGGCATGAAGCGCCGGGTCGAGATTGCCCGCGCCCTGATTCACGATTCCGAGATCATGTTGCTCGACGAGCCGACAGCCGGGCTGGATGCCCAGAGCCGTCAGCGCATGTGGGAATATGTGCGCCGCCTGCAAACAGAACGCCAGCTCACCGTCCTTGTCACCACCCACTATATCGAGGAAGTCGAGAGCTGCGACCGGGTCTGTATCATCGACAGTGGCAAAGTGCTTGCTATCGACACGCCTGACGCCCTTAGGCACAGGCAGGGCGAACAGCTGTTGACATTTTCCCCGCGCACCGAGGCCGACCGCATCGAAATTCTCAAACGCTTCCCCGACCGGCTGGTGCACGAGAACGGAAACGAGATTGCGCTCAATGCCGATGATGAGTTCATCGAGACATTCTTGGACCAATTTGGCAATCGTGTTCGAGCGCTCTCGACCAAGGTGCCGAGTCTGGAAACTGCTTTCCTGTCTCTTACTGGCCGGGAACTGCGCGACCGCGAGGCTGACGCCCGCGAGCGGACGCTGGCATTCGGAAAACGGGGCGGGGAGCACACGCGATGAGCCTTAGCACTTCAGGCGCGGACCGGACCGCCCGCAATACCACCCCGGCCAGGCGTCGGAGATCTTGGCTCATGTTGCAGCTTGGTGGTCTCTACGGGCTCTGGCTCCGCGAGGTCATGCGGGCAGTGCGGGACCGTGGACAGCTGGTCGGCGGGGCCAGCCGCCCGATCCTGTGGGTTTTGATCCTTGGGATCGGCCTCAATCCTTATTTCCGCGGCGAAGTCTACGGCGAGGCCACATTCGTTGTACCTTTCACGTATCTGCAGTTCATTTTTCCCGGCGTCGTCGCGCTCAACGTTATGTTCACCTCGGTGCAGTCGGCTGTTTCGGTCATTTGGGACCGTGAGTTCGGCTTCCTCCGAGAAGTTCTGGTTTCGCCGCTTTCGCGGACCACGATCCTTCTTGGCAAAATTCTTGGCGGCAGCACCGTTGCATTGCTGCATGGCTGCCTCGTGCTGATCCTGGCGCGGTTTGCCGACGTGCCGCTCACCCCGATTGATGTCCTGAAGGCCATAGGCCTGATGGCGATACTGTCTTTTGCGGTTACCTCGCTGGGGGTCGTTATCGCCAATCGAATCCGAACTTTTGAGGGGTTCGGTATCTTTTCGAATGCAGTCATAATGCCGCTGTATTTCACGTCGAGTTCGATGTTCCCCCTCGATCCAGCGCTATCCAAGGAACAGACATACGTCACGTATCCAGAATGGCTTGTCACGATTGTCGAGTACAATCCACTGACCTACGCGGTCGATGCGCTTCGGGGCGTGTTGATCCATTATAATCAATTCGCCCCCTGGATGGGCATTACGGTGATGGTCGGCTGCTCGGTAATCCTTTTCTCCATTGCTCTTTTCGACTTCCGTCGAGCCTGAGGGAGCCTATGCCCGAAGTCAGTCGTCTGGCGAGTAATTTCGGGGCTATCGGTCTCGTGCTGACTCTGCTGCTGGCAGTGACCTTCTTGCCACCGGACAATTCGCTCAAGGAAGTGCGTGCTGGCGCATCTTTGCGCGCCTGCGTGCCCCCGTCATATCCACCGCTGGTTACCGGCTATGCGGACCGGCCAGGTCTTGACGTAGAGTTACTCCAGGCTGTCGCAGTTCGCCTGCATGTGGGCCTCGCGCTAAATTCAAACGATGCCATCGGGCGTGACTTCAATCCCCGTAATTGGGGCCTGAACCGGGCGCAGTGTCAGGTCGTCGCCGGCGGAGTTGTAGATTCCGACCAGACCCGTTCGTTTCTCGAAACGGCCCCGCAATATGCCAAAACCGGTTGGGCCATCATCTCGCCAAGACCTCTCGCCGGATTGAAAGGGCTGAAGGTCGGTGTGCTGACGCTGGTCTCTGGCCTTGATCGCATTGGCCTCGCCAGTTTCCTTCGCAGCGCCGGCGTCCAAATCCAGGTCGTGCGGACGCCAGAGGAGCTGGTTGCCGGAATTGCAGAACATCGTTTCGATGCCGGCATCACCGAGGCTTTGCTCGCGACCCGGTTGGCCGCTGACCAAAAGTGGGTAGCGGCCTGGATGCCGCCTGAGTTGAAACGCTATGGACTTGTCTTCGGACTTTGGAAGGGCGAGTTGACTCTCAAGCGGGCCATCGACCAGGCTATCAATGACCTTGCCGCCGACGGCACGATTGTGGCGATCCTCGCCCGCTATGCGGGCGTGCCGCTCAATTAGAGAGCGACGTCAACGCCCAGCAACAGTGGCGCGATCAGGTTATAGGCAGGCGTTAGCAGCTTCTGCGTCAAACCGGCGGCCGATGCGAGCACCAGCAGTCCACCGATGTAGGCTCCCGCCTGTTTTGGAGCCAAAAGACCAACGGCAGTCAGCAAATGTGCGCCCGCCAGCGGCGGGATAGGTAGTAAGCTGAACAGAGCCATCCATACGCAGAGACGCGCCGCCACTCGCACAAACGCAGCCGCCGCCACCCCGGCCGTGAAGTCCAGCGATCTCAGAAGTGGGCTCGCCAGGAGTGGCAACAGAAAGCCGAGCAGCAGAAGTCCGGCGCTGCCTGCCAACACGGCCAATACCAACCCCCAGCGGCCGGAACGCAATTTGTCGGGATCAATCGCCACGGCGCGTCCCCAACCGAAGCCCGTCAGCATGATCGAGCCGAGCCCAGGCAAGTCGATATGCCCCCAAGGCATCAATGTCAGGCGGCCGTCGTGACGGGGGCCCTTGTCGCCAAGCAGCACCGCCGCCGCAGCTAAGGTTACGCCCTGAACCGTGGCGATAATTATCCCGGCCAAAAGGCGCATCACCACCAATGAGACGGTGAGATCGAAGCTGTTCATTGCTGCGTCGCCTCGCCATCTCCTTCATGAAGGTTTTGATCTACCCTCACTTCTCAACAATCAGATGGTCGAGTGCATCGGCGTTAGTGGGTAGCGGTGCGCCGGGCGCGATGCCGTTCTCCCTTAGGATAAAGGCAATCATATCGGCGTACTCACCTGGAGAGAACTGCCCTGGCGAGTCCGGCGGCATCAGGTTGCTTACGAAACCGAACAATGCAGAGGCCGGTGCTCCACCGGCGAACTTCTTCTCAAACGCTGAACCAAGCAAGGGCGGGCCGCCGATCAATCCGCCGCGGAGGCTCTCTCCGTGGCAGTCTGCGCAAACTTCCCTGAACAGCTTTGCGCCGCGAACCGCCTGGTTTTCTGCGAAGGAAACCGGCTTGTCGGCCACAGCCGCGCCAGCCTGTGCCACCTGGATTTTGGTCTGGTCCGCAGCCGGCTGGGTAAGGGGAGGCGCCGCCATTGGCGAGGTTCCAGCGCCGTTCGCAGCCAGGACCGATGATGCGGAGACCACCACGGAAAAGAATGTGGCTGCGCCAAAAATCCGAATACATCCTAGGCTCTGCACTCTAGTCTCTCCCAATCTCAACGGTTCGTGTTTTTTCAAGGTACCTGAATGCTAAACTTCATTCCGGGTCTCAAGCTTGGATCATAGCGAACCCAAGCCTAAAACCAAGGGCTGAGTGATCTAATCTCCGCAATTTGCGGATTGTGTCCAAGGCGCGTCATCATTTGCCCGGGCCAGCGTGACGACCGAAAACGTCGACCCCATTTCGGCCAGGATTGGGGAACGCGCCGCCGGCTTTGGCGTTTGTTGGTCGGATTTCATGACAAAAATAAATGCTGAACATTTGCTATTGCGGCGTCAAACGGGCGGGACGATGAAAGCGAGGGTTTGACCATAACCGGCCTTCTGCGACGATCACGGCATGTAAAGCCTGTTGTCGATGATCAGCACGTTGGGGCGATCACAAGGCTTTTTCGGCTCACGCAATCGCTCTCGGGCAAACTGCCTTCACGGCCAGGTCTCTGCCCGGACAACGCAGCGCGGGTTGTTCACAACGCACCGGAAGGCCGCACACCCGGAATTGAACAGACTGAAGCCTCAGGACGCGGTAAACTTTCTAGTTAGCAAGAGGAGAGACGCGTTGACCCATACCATCTCAACCCGCCGCGATTTTCTCGCCACCGGAGCCGCCATGGCCGGCGCTGCATTCGCGGCAGGGCCTTCGGGCCTGATCACCCCGGCGCGCGCGCAGAGCCTTGCGCCCACGCCCACGATGAACGGGGGTGCCAACAATTATATTCCCGGCGCGCCGGTGGTGACCCGCATCGGCCGTGGTGGCTTCTGGATGACCGGCACGGTGCGTCGCGCCGGCGACGGCGCCCCGCTTCGCGGCATGCGCATTCAGATATGGGCGCACACGACCGAGGGACGCGAAGATCAACCGCAGAGTCACGGCGCTACGATGACTGCAGCGGACGGGACTTTCCGACTGGAAATGCCGCAGATCGTTCCGATGTTTGGGCAGCCGCATGCGCATCTCGCCTATGAGGGCGAGGGATTCAAGACTGTGTTCCTCCGCCCCGTCATGGCAAGCGCGCGTGACAAAAGTCTCAGCGCCCACTTCGTGCTTCAGCCGGTCTGATTCCGGGTGACATCTCTGCGCGCCGCCCTGATCTGGGTCTGCCTCGCGATCGCCGTCATGGCGCCCATTGTCTTGGCCGCCATGAGCGATCTTCTGCAGTGGCGCGATCCAATTTACATCGCAGGCGGCTTCGCGGGAATTGTCGCGATGGCATTGGTTCTTCTGCAACCGCTGCTTGCGGGTGGCTATCTTCCGGGCATCTCCCATGTCGCGGGGCGCCGCCTGCATCGTTGGATTGGCGGCGGGATCGTCACAGCTGTCGTGGCCCATGTCGCCGGCTTGTGGGTGGCGAGCCCTCCCGACGTGGTCGATGTCCTTCTCCTGCGCTCTCCGACGCCGTTTTCAGTTTGGGGACTTGCCGCCATGTGGGCGACTTTCGCGGCCGGCCTATTGGCTGCGGTTCGCGTCCCACTTCGCATTCACCCGAAGACTTGGCGACTCAGCCACTCGACACTGGTGGTGATCATCGTCATCGGCGGGGTCATCCACGCCCTTCTGATCGAAGGCGCAATGGAAGGCGTTTCAAAGGCATTCTTATCCGCTTTGGCACTTGCCGCCACCGCGAAGGTCTTGTGGGACATGCGGGCATGGAAGCTGCTGGCGCGCCGAACGACCAATCGGGTCGATTAGGCTAAGGATCTTGACTCAAGATCATCGCGCTGGGAGGCGGCCGGATGGGTGAAGTATGGCCTGCCGCTAGTCCGGTAAACAAGCTCCGCATATCCTTAGTTTATCCTGTTGGATTTCCCAATGTTCCAAGAATGTATTCGGTGTGCTCGCCCAGTCTTGGGACCGGGCCGGATGCGGTTCTTGGGTCTGATCCCAGGATAAAACCCGAGCCAACGACTTGGACCGGCCCTGCTTCGGAAGTGACCGTCGAGATGAGCCGCCGTCCCGTCATATGCTCGCTGCTCGCCGTTTCTTGAATCGCGCGCATCACGCCTGCCGGAATGCCCGCTTCGACCAGCAAGGCCTCCCACTCGTCCGCGTCGCGCAGCGAAAGGCGCTCTTCTATCGCAGCAACGAATTCATGCGCGTGTTTTGAACGCGCGGCATCATTCACAAACCGCGGGTCTTTCAGCAAGCCGGGCGCGCCGATGATCGTGAGAAGTTTGGCCAGCCAACCAGGGTGCAACGCGGCAATGAAGATGCGTCTGTCGCGGGCCATGTAACGCGCCATGGTCGGACGTTCTCCAGGCGAGTCCGAACCACCCATCAGGGCGGCCGTGACGCTGCCGGCTGCAAGCACATAGGCCGCGTCCAGCATCGCCACATCGAGACGTTCTCCGCGACTTGTTTTCTGGCGCTTGAGCAGCGCCGTTAATATTCCTGAAAACGCCACGTAGCCGGTAAACGGATCCAGCATTCCGATGCCGAGTTCCATCGGTTCATCACGCGTAGACATATATGAGTTTGCCAGTCCCGATGTCGCCTGGACGGACCATTCGATCGCCGGCATGGAGGCCATGGGACCATCCTGTCCGTAACCGCTGATGGAGCATGAAATCAGCCTTGGAAAGTCGCGGTGCAACTCAGCCCAGTCCAGTCCCAGCGCGGCGGCGCCGCCGGGACGAAAATTTTCCACAACCACATCGGCCGTCGCAATCAGTTTCCGTAATGTATCACGACCGTCAGGCGACTTGAGATCCAGAACGACCGATTTCTTTCCCGCGTTTACCGCCGCAAAGCGGCCATGGGGTCGCGGACGAAAATCGTCGCCCGTGCCGGGAGGCTCGATCTTGATTACATCTGCGCCGAGCAGAGCCAGTTGATGCGTGCACATCGGACCCGCGAGCGCATGGGTAAGGTCGATGACGCGAATGCCTTCAAGCACGTCCATGACGTTGGACCTTTCTAGTTGCCGCGCGCATTCTCTCCCGTCGCGAGGCAGGCATAAAATTCGTTCAGATCGGGCAGGGCTTCGAGCCCCATCACACAGTCAATGATTTTCTGCGTGCGCACGGCGCCTACCACGGGTCTTGCGAGTTGTTCGAACTTGTCGACGATGCGGGCCGGGGGGATCTCGTTGCCCGGACCGCCGGGCCGTTGGGCATTATAGGCTTCGAGAACGGCGCCGTCGGTGGTGTGCGCGATGAGACGCGAGGCATGCCGAAGGTTCATTCCACCGCTTTCGATGTCGGGATCGAATTCAAAGGACATGCGCGACGCCAGTTCGAGAACGGCCGGATCGGTCAGCCGATCCTCGCTGAACTGCTCTACGAATGCGTCGCCGTCCAGTAATGTGACGGCGGCCGCGTAGCTGCCGTTCATCTGTGCGGCGACGACGTCCGCCGGACGATAGGGCCAGCCAACGTTGCTGATCGCGATGCGGCCCATTTTGATTTGCAGGCGCTGCAGGTTGTCACCGGCAAGGCCGCGTTCTTTCAACTGCCGCACGCCTTGCACGATGGTCTGGGCGCTGGCGCAAGTCGCAAAAATTTTGAACCCGACCGCCGCGCTGCGCCATTCCCGGCCGATATCCTGCACGATTGAGGCCGGATCGCCGTCACAATGCAAGGTCGACAGAAAGCCCCCGAATGACGCCTCGATCACACCCGCAGCGCCTGTAAAGCCGCGTTCGGCCAGCAATCCGGCGATCACGCCTGCGGAAGCCGCGTGCCCGGCGTGAAAGCGCTTGGCCATGCCTCCTGTGCGCGTCGAATAAAGGCCGGACGCCTGAGTGGCCCCCAGCGCGATCGCGGAGGCTGTCCGCTCGGCATCAAGGCCCAGCAGGCGCGCGGCTGCGGCTGCGGCAGCCACACAGCCGATTGTTCCGGTGGGATGATATCCGCTCAGTCCATGACCGCGCCCCGCTGCCGCTCCAAGGCGAATGCCAGTCTCGTATCCGGCCGCGACTGCTTCAAGCACCTTGGAAGCGGGAAGTTTTCGCAATTGCGCCAGCGCCAACACAGCCGGCAGCACGACGGAGCCGGGATGGATCTGGCCGGTAAGATGAACGTCGTCGAGTTCGAAGCCGTGAATGGCGGTGCCGTTCGCCATGGCGGCGGCCGCAGGCCCTGCCGTCAATGCGTTGCCGAAAATGAGGCACGACCCGGACGCCATCTCGTGTGCGGCCGCGGCTGCGTGCACGCTCCAGGGTTGGGTCGCGCCAAACAGGCCGCAGCCCACTGTATCAAGAATCGCGAGCTTCAGGTGGTCCGTAAGGCTTGCGGGCAGATCCGCCAGCGCAGGCCCGCTGATCCACTGCGCCAGGATTTCCGTGACGGGGAGGCCCGCGGGGGTTGTGGCATCGTCTTTCATTTGCTGACTACTTCGCGGATCAGAGTCAGACGTTCGATGGCCTTTTCATCCAGCACGACGCCGAGGCCCGGCCTGTCAGACGGCGTCACATGACCGTCCTCGATATGGTAGGTAGGCTCCGGCACGAGCGGATCAGGCCCCTGTACGCCAAGCCCGAAAACAAATTCGCCAGCCGGCATCACCTTCGAGGGATGCAGGCTCGCATGGAAGTGAATGCCGGCGGCGGCTTCGAGTTGTGAGAAGGCCGCGATGCCTCCGACGTTGACCTTGATGCCCGCCGCTTCAGCGACAGCCGCGACTTTCCGGGCCGTATGAAATCCGCCCACCTTGTAGAGCTTGATGCAGAATACATCGACCGATTGCGATGTCGCCAGCGCATGCGCGTCTTCCAGCCCCATCAGGCTTTCATCCGCCATGATCGGAACACCGCGCGCGTCGGCGCGAATGGCCGCTAGACCCGCCAGATTTCCCCGCAGGACAGGCTGTTCCAGATAGTCGACCCGATAATCGTACAGGCTGTGCAGCACGAGGCGCGCGGTCGAGACGCTCCAGCCGGTGTTTGGGTCCATGCCGATCGCGACGTCTTCGCCCAGTGCCTCACGAACCGCGATGAAATTCTTGACGTCTTCGCGCCATCCGCCCGGATGGCCAACCTTCAGACACAGTGTCTTGATGCCGAATTCTTCAACGGCGCGGCGGCTTTCCGCCACCATGCCGGCGGTCTCCTTGTGCATACTGACCGACCATTCCAGCGGAATGCGATCATAGCAGCGCCCGCCAAGCAGGTTGTAGACGGGCATGTTGAGTGCTTTGCCCATAGCATCGTGCAGCGCGTGGTCGACGGCGGCCCGCGCTTGAACATTGCCCGGTAGAGAGCGATCGAATTCCGCAATAATCGCTTCGATATCGAAGATGCTACGGCCGATCATGCGTGGCGCATAAATGTCGCGGATGGCGGCCACCATGCCCGCGCCTGTGTCGGGAAGGAAATGGCTGGGCGCGATGGGGCGGATCTGTCCGAGCCCGACAACCCCGTCCGCGTAGATACGAACAAGCACCGGCTTGCCCAACAATGTGCCCATCGCGCCGGTGTCATAGGAGCCACTGGAGCTGAGCCGTTGAATGCGCGACGGCAGATCCGTCACGAAAATTTCGACACGGTCGATTTTCATTCATTCCTCCCGGCGACGTTGACAGCCTCATATTCGGCACCTTACAAATTGTCTACAGGCGAAATCAAATTTCACTCTGTGAAAAAATATGGGACATGCCGTGCAGGACGGGGAACGCTACAGAGTCAATGTCCTGGATCGCGCGGTTGCGATCCTGAAGGCGTTTGATTTGTCGCATCCCAGCCTGACGCTGAGCGAAGTGGCTGTTCGAGCGAAACTTCACACGAGCACCTGCCTGCGTCTTCTCACGACGTTGCGTCATCACGGAATGGTCAGTCGCGACGAAGGCAGCGGGCGTTATTGCCTCGGCTATGAAATTCTTGCGCTCGCAGAGGTCGCGCGCGGCAGCGGCGGGCTGGTAGAGTGGGCGCGCCCGGTGATGCGTGAACTGTGTGAACGGTTCGATGAGACAGTCGTGCTGAGCGTCCGGTCCGGCGATTTCCGCATCGATCTCGATCAGGTCATCGGTCAGCAGAACGTGCGGCGTGTCACCGCCCTCGGCGATCAGAAACCGCTCTACGCAGGCGCCGCCAGTCAGGTTCTCCTGTCAGGCCTCAGTGATGCGGAACTGGATGCCTATCTGGACCGCGTCGAACTGCTGAAACTCGCTGAACATACTGTCACCGATGTGGCGCAATTGCGCCGGATCGTGACCCGCATTCGTCATGACGGGGTGATCGACAGCTTCCAGCAGCAGAGCGATTCCGGCGGCGCGGGGGTGGCTGCCGGCATCTTCGGCGCGAGAGGTGAACTCGTCGGGGCTATCGGCGTATCGGTTCCGCAATATCGCTTTACGCCATCGCTTCGCGCAAAGCTCATTCCAGCCGTGTTGGCCGGAGCAGACAAGATATCGCGCATTCTCGGTGGCCGCGGACTTCTCAGCGCTTAACATACCTCAGGAGGAACGTTTGTCAGATGTGATGGTCGCCGCTGCGAAGACGCCAGGCCCGGTTATCCGGGCGGAAAACGTCGACCATTATTACGAAGGTCAGAGTGGCTGGATTCATGCGCTCAGCGATCTCAATCTGGAAATTCCGCCGAAGGAATTCCTGTGCGTCATTGGCCCCAGCGGTTGCGGCAAGAGCACCTTTCTCAAGATTGTCGCGGGACTTGTGCAACAGAGTTCCGGAAAGGTGTTGCTGAACGGCGCACCCATCGCCGGCCCCGGCCCGGACAGGGGTATTGTTTTCCAGGAACCGGCGCTATTCGCATGGCGAACGGTGCTGGGGAATGTTGAGTTCGGCCTGCAAATGCAGAAAATTCCCAAAGCCGAAGCCAAGCGCCGCGCGCAGAGCATCCTCGAGATCGTTGGTCTCGGCCATGTGATGAACCTCTACCCCTATCAGCTTTCGGGTGGCATGCGTCACCGCGTGGCGGTGGCGCGCGCTTGGGCTCTACCGAATGCGGATCTTCTGCTGATGGATGAACCGTTTTCGGCAATTGACGCCATCAATCGTATGACGTTGCAGGACTATCTGGTCGACACATGGACGCGGGAACGTCGCACTGTTCTGTATGTGACCCACGACATTGACGAAGCGGTCTATCTCGCTGATCGCATTTTGTTGATGCGGCCGTCTCCGGGACGCATCGGTCGGTTTTTCCCGGTCGACATACCAAGACCAAGAGACCGCAACAGCGTCGAATTTAACGCGCTGAAAATGCAGATAACCGAGGAGATGCACAGGTTCGCGGATCCCTCGGATGAAGCCGCACACGCTTCGCAAGAGGTGATCGCATGACAGCCGAAACCGCGGCAAAGTTGGCGGTCCGCTCTGCCATTCCCAAAACCATCGCCATCAAGGGCGCTCGCTCGGCAGCCGATTTCGCCAGTTATGAAAAGGCGAAGAAGCGCAGCGTCGCTATTCGAAAGGTGAGGCGCGGCGCGATCGGCATCGGTGGACTTCTTGTGCTCTGGCACATCATGTCGGTGGCTTACGACATACAGTTGATCTTGCCGACGCCTCTCGCGGTCCTGCGCCGCGTCGCTGGCATGTTGACGCTGGATAGCAATCGGTGGCTCTACGGCCCGAATGTTTATGTGCATCTGGCCGTCAGCTTTCAGCGAGCCATGATCGGCTTCGGCATAGCGGCAATTCTGGCGATACCGCTGGGGCTTTTGGTCGGACGCATGACCAGCGTGCGCGAGTATATCGGTCCGGTGATCACAGCGTTCTATCCGGTTCCCGGAATCGCATGGATTCCACTGGCGATCCTCTGGTTTGGCCTGTCGGACAA
>CANJWR010000110.1 GCA_947478455.1 Beijerinckiaceae bacterium
GCGGACTCCTCTTTTGGAATTCTGGAATTATTGTCTGTAACTGTTGGCGCGGCCATTCTGATGCTCGCGCATGACGATTGGTTGATCATGCCCCTGCTCCCCGGGTCAAGCAAGGAACGGCCGGGGCGATATGGCAATTGGTCGGTGTTCGAAGGTTGGCCCCGGGGCTGAATGCGGCGAGATGTCACAATTATGTTTTCGTACCCGCACAAATTGCTTATCGTAGAGTGACGGGCGGGAAATAATCCCCGGAGATCGCCAATCTGGGGCGGATGGGACGAACATGGCCAACGAAAAACAGCCAGTTGCGATCAAGAAATACGCCAATCGGCGCCTCTATCACACCGGTACGAGCTCTTACGTGACGCTCGAGGATCTGGCCGTGATGGTCAAGAAGGGCGACGATTTTGTCGTTTTCGACGCCAAGACCAACGAGGACATCACCCGCTCGGTTCTGGCGCAGATCATCTTTGAGCAGGAGGCCAAGGAGGGCCAAAGCCTGTTGCCGATCGCGTTCCTGCGCCAGCTGATCCGCTTTTACGGCGACAGCATGCAGATGGTCGTGCCGAGCTATCTGGAGTTCTCGATCGACAAGCTGACCGGCGAGCAGCAGAAGTTCCGCGATCAGCTGGGCGCGGCTTTCGGGGCCAAGGGCCTGCCGGGCAGCGAAATGTTCGTCGCCATGGAAGATCAGGCGCGCAAGAACATGGCGATGTTCAATCAGGCGCTGACGATGTTCAACCCGTTCGCCGGCGCGGCTGTCGGGAAGGCTCCGGAGCAACCAGAGGCTGCAAAGGAACCCGGCGATCTGGACAGCATGAAGAAGCAGCTTCAGGAAATGCAGAAGCAGCTCGATAGTCTGGCCCGAAAGGGCTGATCCGCCTTAAGCTGACGCGGCGGTCGGTCTGGCGTCTGCGCCTGATCCGTCCTGTTCGATGGCGTCGCCATAAAACGCGCCCTGGAAGTAGTCGACGCCCCATTCTTTCAGCAGCGCCACGGTTTCCTGATTCTCGACCCATTCGGCGACGGTCGGGATGTTCAGGTGGCGCGCCAGATCGATCAAGGTGCGGACAAAGAAGCGATCGTCCGGCGACTGGGCGACGTTCTGCACGAAAGCTCCGTCGATCTTGAGCAGGTCGACATCCAGCAGGCGCAGATTCTTGAAGGACGTGTGGCCGGCGCCGAAGTCGTCCATGGCGACTTTCATGCCCAGAGCCTTCATGCTGGCGATGACGCGCCGAGCAGCCTCGATGTCGTCAATGGCGCAGGTCTCGGTGATCTCGATCGTCAGGCGTTGTGCGGCGCCCGGGCATTTGGCGAGAGCAGCCTGCGCACGGTTCGGCCAGTCGGGATCATGTGCGGTGCAGCTTGAAACATTGACCGAGAGGCGAAGATCGGGGTCGGCCGCCAGACGTTCGATCGAAAGTTCCAGAACGCGCTGGTCGAGCAACTGAACCAGTCCGACCTTTTCGGCGACCGGAAAGACCACCGACGGGGCGATCAGCGATCCGTCTTCAAGATGCAACCGCATGAGCGATTCATGGAAGGCCGGCTTGCCGGTCCGGGCGTCAACGACAGGCTGCATAGCAATGGCGATGCGCCGGTCGTTCAGCGCCGCGACGATCTGTTCGGCCAGCAACTGGGTGCGGATGCGCGAATCGTCGCGCGCCAGACTGGGCTCATAGGCCACAACGCGTTTGGCGGCCTGGTTGCGCGCAGCCTGCAGGGCTTCCTCGGCATGCTGCAACATGACCTGCGTGGTGCGCGCATTGCGGGGCGCAACTACGCCGCCAAGCCGGATTGTGGTTTGCAACGGCCCAGAGAGGGTTTCAAAAGGCGCAGCCGCAACAGCATTTATGAAGCGGTTGGCGGCGACCAGCATTTGTTCGGGGTCGCAGGCGTCCAGCGCCAGTGCGAGCTTGTTGCCCGTGTAGCGACCGATCACATCGGTGGTGCGCATCTGGCCCGCAATGCGTTTGGCGACGCCGGCAATCAGCTCGTCACCGATATCATAGCCGAAGCTGCGGTTGACGATCGGCAGGGTGTCGATCGAGGCCAGCAATAGTGCGAAACTCGTCTGGTTGCGGTTCGCCTCGATGAACATCTTGCCGAGATGTTCGGCGAAAACATTGCGGTTCAGCGCGCCGGTCAGGGCGTCGTTCGACTGCGCGGCGCTGGCTACGGCGACCGGGGCTACGGCTGGCGCAGAGATCCGGCGAACGACGCCGTGGGCGCGAACCGGGCGCCCGTCAATGCCGGCGAACCAGCGGCCGCTGTCCTCCACGTGCATGACAGTTGATCCGCCGCGACCGTTGTCGCCAAGCTGGAGTCCATATCTGACCTGGTAGCGAACGCCGGAGCCACGGTCTTTCTCGTCCGACTGGAAGATCGCATTGAAGCGCGACGTGGTTGATTCGTCTGTCTGGCATTCAGCGAAACCCTGTCCGGTCGAGACGGAGGCAAGATCTGCTAGTCCCAAAACCTCTCGGGCGTTCGCGCCCCACGTGAGACGGTCGTCCGAAATATCCCAGTCGTAAACGACTTCCCCGATGGAATTCAGGATGACGCGCGGATCGGGCAGCGCGGGTGCAGCTGCGCGCTGCTGATTCGAGCCGGTTCCAAACGCGCGCGGAGCGGCAGCGGGGGCTGCGCCCGCCGACAAATGGCCGATGGGCTTCTTCAGAATCAGGGAATTACGTTCCACCGGCGCTATTTCCGACTACAAAGTCACGGGTTCAGACAGACGTCGAGCGACTCCCGCCTCACCGGTTCGCAATATGACGTTAACCAGTTAATGGCGCGTTTCGGTGCAGGCCCGGAAACGGTTACGTCACGCCGGATTTTCTGGGGGTCGGGCGCCAGTCGGGCGGCGCCATCTCGAATTTGGCGAATTCGAAAGCCGGCGCCACCGTGCATCCCACCAGCGTCCAGGCTCCGAGGCTCGTGGCGGTCTGCCACCAGTTGGCCGGAACAACATATTGAGGACGCTGGCCAGACTTCAGTTCCGAGCCGAGGTGGACAGCCTCGGCGTCGTGGCCGTTGGGGGAGACGGTAATTACCAGCGGGGCTCCGGCGTAGAAATGCCAGATCTCCGCCGCGTCGACCCTATGCCACGCGGACACATCCCCCGCTCCCAACAGGAAATAAATCAGCGAGGACGCCGCGCGGCCATTTGGGTCGACCAGCGGGTCCCGAAAGGTTTCCCGGTAAAAACCGCCTTCCGGATGGGGTTTCAGGTCAAGAAGCCTGACAACCTCATCCGCGCTCATGCCGCCATGCGGGTAGGCCTGCGCCATGCGGATCAGGCCTTGTTCTTGCGCGCGCGAACCTCACCGAAAACATCGGCCGCCGGAGCGTCCGGCATGCCGATATTGGCCCGGATGGTCTTGTTGTCAGCCCGCAGGAACGGATTGGTGGCGAGTTCCAGCGCCATATTGGTCGGAAGCGTGAACCGGCCTGCGGCGCGCAGCGCCTCCACATCCTTCATGCGCGCCTGCAGCGCTGTGTTCTGCGGTTCGATGGTCAGGGCGAACCGGCCGTTGGCGAGCGTATATTCGTGCCCGCAATAGATGCTGGTTTCGGACGGAAGGGCCGCCAGCTTCATCAGCGAATTCCACATCACGTCAGCCGGCGTCTCGAACACGCGACCGCACCCCATGGCGAACAGGGTGTCGCCGGCGAACAGAAGCTTGTCGGCGTCGAACGAATACACAATGTGTCCAACCGTGTGGCCGGGCGTTTCGATCACGCGCGCCGCAAGCAAGCCGATGCGGATGACATCGCCCTCTCGCACCGTCGTATTGTTTCCGGGAATCTGGCTTGCCTCCGCATGAGGAACGATCACGCGCGCATCCGGAAAACGTTCGAGCACGCCCGAAATCCCGCCCACATGGTCATTGTGTCGATGGGTCACCAGAATGTCGGTCAGTTTCCAGCCGGCCTCGTCGAGCGCCGCCAGAACCGGACCTGCTTCTGGAACATCGATGGAGGCCGTGGCGCCGGTTGCTGGATCGTGAACCAGCACGCCGAAATTATCATCGAGACATTTGAACTGACGAACTTGCGCGGTCATGGGAACCCTCATTTGCGCGGACGCTAGCGAAGCCCGGCGGGGCGGTCAAACGTCGCCGGGGCGACCGCCGGCAAATGTTTTGTGGCGGCTAGACAATCTCGAACGGCAGAGCCACCGGGCTGCGGAAATTCGACGACGTATTCCACGCCACGCTGTTTTCCGTGAGCTGGTAGTTCGGGATTTTTTCCAGGAAGCGTCGCATCGACAGTTCCGTCACCATGCGGGCCATCTGGCTGCCGAGACAGAAATGTTTGCCGGCCCCAAAACCCAGATGCCCCTGCGGACGACGCTCGATGTCATACACGTCCGGATTGCGGAACTTGCGCCAGTCGCGATTGGCCGAGCCATAGGCGAGCGCCACCTTGTCGCCGGGCTTCAGGGTCTGGCCGTGGACTTGCGTTTCCTTCATCACGACGCGCTTGAAGCGTTGCGCGGATGTATTGAATCGAAGCGATTCCTCGATAGCAGGCTGCAGCAGATCGAAATTAGCCACGATGCGGCGGCGCGCATCTGGATAATCATGCAGGTTCTTGGCGAAGACAGACATGAAGCTTGAAAGCGATTCGACGCCGGCCATCACGAAGGTTGCGGTGGTCATGACAATCTCGCGTTCCGACAATCTGTCGCCATCTATCTCGGCTTCCGCCAGATGGGTGATGAGATCATCTTTCGGCTCGGCTCTCCGTCGGGCGACCTCCTCGCCAAGGAAATCGCTGATGTATTTGAACGCCGCCAGATGTTCTTCGGTGCGGCCTTTCGCGGCCTTGTCGGTGGAGACGGCGAGAATCACGTTGCGGCGAATTTCGTTGTGATCGCGTTCGGGCAGACCCAGTGTGCGGAACAGCAGGCCAACCGTGATCTGGCTCGAATAATCCTCGACGAATTCGAAACTCTTGCGCGCCAGAATTTTTTCCAGCGAGCGATCCGCGATTTCCAGCGTGGGCGCTATGGTCTGGTCCAGATTGCGGCGCAGGAAGGCAGCCTGACTGAGCGCTCGAAGGCGGTCGTGGCGCGGCGGATCAGTGGTGCCAAGCGTCGCTCCAGCGCGGCCTGGAATCTCGTCGATCATGTTGCCCTGCGAGGACGAGAAGGTTTCCCAGTCCTGCGCGGCGCGCGATACATCCTCGAAGCGCGACAAAATCCACAGCTTGCCGGATTCGCTCCAGTAGCAGGGATATTTTTCGCGCAGGAGTTCGTAATGCGGGAACGGGTCGGCGTCGATTTCGGGCGAATAAAGATCGAAAGGCTCGCGCAACGCGCACTCCTGAAGGTTGAATGCAGAGGCGGAGACGATCAGCTCTTTGTCAGTTTCGCGGTCTGGGTCTGCATCGAATAGGCCGTCTGGCGGGCGATCTCTTCTTCGGACCGGTTGCGCAGAAGCCGCTCGTCCTGAATGGTCGTATCCTGTCCGGCGACAGGCTCCGCCACAGCCTGCTCCAGCGTATGCGCCCATTTCCATTCTTCTGCGGGGCGCGAGCGGCCGTCGCTGCCGACCTGATCGAGGCCCCAGTAGATTTCGAGCAGATGACCGTCGGGATCGCGGAATTCGACAGCGATCTGCACGCCGGCGCGGCGACGTCCCTCGAAGTCGATCCGAACGCCGGCCTTTTCCAGATGGGCGCGGGCGCGCAACACCTCGTCGAGGGTCGAGACCTCGAAGGCCATATGGTTGAGTTCGACGCTAGGCGATTTGCCGGGCATCTTGCCGACCAGCGCGACGCCGTGGTGATCGGCGTTGTAGCGCATGAACACCATACCGCCGGGGGCTATGTCGGGTGTGTAGATGTCGGAAATCTCGAAGCCCAGAACCTGCGTGTAGAACTCGACGGATTTTTCAAGGTCGCTGACGTTCAGCACCACATGGCCGATCTTGGTGATGTTGAACGGCACGCCCTTCGGACGCCGAAACGCCGCGATACGGTCGAAATCCTGCTTGCCCGACATATGGTCCCCGCTTTCAAGACTGCCGCAAAATAGCCAATCGGGCGTGGTCTGTCATTGATGGCGACGACGGGCGCTTCGGCCTGTCGCGGAACGGGGTGAAGCCGAGTTCTTGACTTCCGGGACTCAAATCGCCACGTTCCGCCCGCGTTTGGCCCGAGGGCCGCCCTGAATTGCGAGCCCCATGCGTAGCTATCTCGATTTTGAAAAGCCGATCGCCGAACTCGACGCAAAGGTCGAGGAACTGCGCAATGCTGCAGCCGGAAACGATTCTCCTACCATCGGCGAGGAAGTCGCCAAGCTCGAGGTCAAGGCCGCCAAGGCGCTGGGCGACCTCTATGCCAGTTTGACGCCGTGGCAGAAGACGCAGGTCGCCCGCCATCTGCAGCGCCCGCACTTTTCCGACTATCTGTCCGGGCTGATTGAAGATTTCACCCCGCTCGCCGGCGACCGCAAATATGCCGAGGACGAGGCCATCGTGGGCGGGTTCGGGCGTTTCCGCGGCCGGTCTGTCTGCGTGATGGGGCAGGAGAAAGGTTCCGACACTGACAGCCGCCTTCGGCACAATTTCGGCATGGCTCGGCCCGAAGGGTACCGTAAGGCCGTCCGGTTGATGGAACTGGCCGATCGTTTCGATATTCCGGTGATCTCGCTGGTCGATACGGCCGGGGCTTTTCCGGGCATCGACGCCGAGGAGCGCGGTCAGGCGGAAGCCATTGCGCGCTCGACCGAGGCCTGTCTGGCCATGGGCGTACCGAATGTGGCGGTGGTGCTGGGTGAAGGCGGCTCGGGCGGTGCGATTGCGATAGCGACCGCCAGCAAGGTGTTGATGCTCGAACACTCGATCTACAGCGTCATTTCACCCGAAGGCGCGGCCTCCATTCTCTGGAAAGACGCCTCCCGCCGTCAAGATGCCGCAATGAGCATGAAGATTACCGCGCAGGATCTCCTCAAGTTCGGGATCATCGACGCGATCATTGCCGAGCCGCTCGGCGGAGCCCATCGGGATCCGGAAGCGACTATTGCCCGGACGGGCGACGCCATCGAGGCGGCGCTTAACGGTTTTGGCGGGAAGTCGCGCGACGAAATCCGGAATGCGCGGTCGGACAAGTTCCTGGCGATTGGCCGCAAGGTCTGATCGGCGGGGCGGCGTGATTTGCCTCAAGGCCTTGGTTCAACAATCGTAATAGATTGTTTACCATACTGGTGAATCGCCTCCTGTCAGAGTAACGTGCGGGTAAGGATAACGGTCGTAAACCTTTTCCCGCGTTGAGTTCCGCGTAAGGTGGATCAGAGCACGAGGTTTGTTTGCGCATGGGTTTGTTTCGCCGGAAATATGGCGCCCTGACAGGAACGATGCTCCGCCTGGCGCTTGTGGCGTCCTCGACCGGCTTTCTGGCCGCGTGTCAAGAATCGCCCGGCCTGCGGTCGTCTGGCCGTTCGACGCGTCCGATCCCGTCAGAGACCCTCGCGCTGATGCAGAACAAGGGCACGAATTCGCGCGCGCCGATTCTGATCCGCACGTTCAAGAAAGAAGCCGAACTCGAAATCTGGAAGATGAAGGCGGACGGGCAATACACCCATCTGAAAACCTTCCCGATGTGCCGCTGGTCGGGCCAGCTCGGCCCAAAGACTCGCGAAGGCGACCGTCAGGTGCCGGAGGGCTTCTACACGATTACGCCCGGCCAGATGAATCCGAATTCCAACTATTATCTTTCATTCAACGTCGGTTATCCGAATGCCTTCGATAAGGCGCACGGCTATACGGGCGGCCTCATCATGGTGCACGGCGATTGTTCGTCGGCGGGCTGCTTCTCGATGACGGACGAGCAGATCGCCGAGATTTATGCGATAGCGCGCGAGTCGTTTTCAGGTGGCCAGAAAGCCATCCAGATGCAGTCGCTGCCGTTCCGGATGACGGCGGAAAATCTCGCCAAACACAGGCTCGATCCGAACATCAAGTTCTGGAAAGACATCAAGGTCGGCTCGGATCATTTCGAGGTCACCAAGCAGGAGCCGCAGGTCGCCTTCTGCGGTCGCAAATATGTCTTCAACGCGGTCGGGGCGAATGGGTCGAAGCTCGACGTCAATGCGGCCTGTCCGCCGTTACAGGAAGACGAGCAGCTCAAGGCCGTAGTGGCCCGCAAGGATCACGACGATCAGCAAAAGGTCGCCGAACTTGTTTCCAGCGGCGTGAAGCCGATCAAGATGGTCTATGCGGATGGCGGGCAGCATCCAGACTTCCAGCATGTCAATATGGTCAGCCGCCCGGAGGCTCTGGCGCGGGGGCCGGTCGAGATTGCCCTCGACGACAAAGGCACGCCTGTTCCGTCCATCGTGAAGGTCGCGGCGGCCAAACAGGCTGCGGCTGAAACTGTCGTGGCAAAAGCGACGCCTGTTGCGCCGTCAGCTCCAGCGGTTGCGGCGGCAGTGCCCGCAACGTCTGCGCCGCAGAGCAAAGTTGCTGCAGCGTCGGCCGCAACGGCTTTTGCGGCGACAGCGCCAACGACCGAACCCAAGCCGTTTTACGCCGGCATCGTGGGCGGCATTTCGTCCATCGGAGACCTGATCACCGGCGCACCCGATCCCAAGGAGACTGCTGCGCCGGCCCAGACCGCTGCCGTCACACCCGCCGCCCCGTCTCGTCCGTCTGCGGCAGCGCCTGCCGCCAAGGCGCAGCCGGCTGCCCAGCAGGCCCGCAAGCCTGCTGCAGCAGCTCCCCAGAAGCCAAAGCCTCAGCCGCAGGCCTCGGTCCGGCCGGCGACCGCGAAGCCCGCAAATGTGGCGACGAATTATACGCCGTCCTACGTGCAGGCGGGCGGCATGACCTACGCCAAAGTGCCGTCGCCCGGCGCGACGCGCTGATCCCTGATCAGGACTGAATTCCAGACAAGCGAAAACCCTCCGGGAGGGGGGCTTTCCCGGAGGGTCTGTGGCCGCTGAAGCCTCGACTGGAAGCCTCAGCGGTTTTCCTGAATTCGGTTAGTAGCAGACCCGGACGCGACGCCAGCCGGCGAAGTGGCCCCAACGGTCATGCACGGCCTGTCGCTCCAGATGGCACTCGCCATAGGCTCCATAGGCGGCCCCGTAAGCGGGGGGCGCATAATAGGGGCGGGGCGCGTGATAGGCATTTGCGGAGCCCGCCGCCAGCGCGCCTAGCGCAAGGCCACCAATGATGCCAGCGGCGATCGGGGCGCCGCCGCGATGGCCGCGCCAGCCAGCCTCGGCGGGGGTAACCGCAACCGCTCCGGCGAAAGCAGCGGCTGCAACAGCGGCGACGGCGGTTTTGCGAATGATGGTCATCTGATCCTCCTTGAACGGTCGGGGAACCGATTGGTTGGCTCCGTCGAATTGTTCAGGAGACAAATCTAGATCGCGCCGACTGAATGCGCTGTGAGATCGTCATTCATAGTGCGTTCATCCGGTTTGCTTCACCGGCGGAAATGCTATGAAGCGCCAAGGTCCGTCAGGAGCGCCCGTGACAGGTTCTGTCCCCCCGATCACCCCGCCCGCAGCGAGAACATGCGGAAGCTGCGGCATGTGCTGCAAGCTTTACGATGTTCCGGCCGTTCCGAAGAAGGCTGGCGCGTGGTGCGGGCATTTCGGCATGGGGCGCGGCTGTTTGATCTACGACAGTCGCCCGGATCTTTGTCGCGAGTTTCTCTGCCTGTGGATGCAGGATCCGGGGCTGCCGGAAGGCTGGAAACCGGAAACCTCGAAAATGGTGGCGACGTCCTCGCCACAGACCGGCTTCGTGCACATTCGCTGCGATCCCGCCAGCCCGACCGTGTGGCGGCGAAATCCCTATTACGATTTCATCAAGAACTGGTCGCGCCAATTGCTGGAGCGGCGCTCGCATCTGCTGGTCTTCGTAGGCGAGCAGGCCCATCTGATTCTGCCCGATCAGGACGTGCCGCTCGGCCGCATGAGTCCGGACACGAATTTCACCGTGACGCGAAGCTTTGCGGGCGGCCGCGTTTCCTATGAGGTGAAGATCGAAGCCTGACCGGCGTCAGGGCTGGGTTCTGGACTCAGACCAGCGCGCCGTGGCAGTGCTTGTACTTCTTGCCTGACTGGCAGGGGCAGAGTTCGTTGCGACCGACCTTGCCCCATGTGCTCTGATCCTGCGGGTCGCGCGGCGGCGCTGCTGGTTCTGCGGCGGCGGGCAGAATGCCGAGGTTTCCGGCGGAAAATTCGCCAGCCGCGATGCGGGCGTTGATCTCCGCAATCGTTTCCTCGTCCATGCCGCTGAACGGGTCCATGTGGCTGGTCTGCATGGCCTGCTGCTCCTGTGCGGCAGGTTCGAAGGCGACCTCGACGCGCATGAGCTGCTGGGTGGTCGTCTCGTGCCAGCGCGAGATCAGGCTGTTGAACAGCTCGAAGGCTTCGGATTTGTATTCGTTCAGCGGATCGCGCTGCGCATAGCCGCGCCAGCCGATGACCTGACGCAGGTGATCGAGCTGCACCAGATGTTCGCGCCAGAAATGATCGAGAACCTGCAGTACAACCTGCTTCTCGACATAGCGCATGACGTCGGGCGTGTTCTTCTCGATGCGCTCCGAATAGGCCGCGTCGGCCGCCTTGTGCAGACGCTCGGAAACCTCTTCCTCGCCGATGCCTTCTTCCTTCGCCCAGTCGGCCAGCGGCGGCGCGAGGTTGAGGGTTTCCTGGACGGCGGTCGTCAGGCCTGCGACGTCCCATGTTTCCGGGTAGGAATCGTGCGGGATGAAGCGGCTCATCACGTCGTCGACGACGTTGCTGCGCATGTTGCCGACGGTCTCCTCGAGCGATTCCTGCGCCATCATTTCGCGGCGCTGCTCGAAGACCACCTTGCGCTGGTCGTTCATGACGTTGTCGTATTTCAGAATGTTCTTGCGGATGTCGAAGTTGCGCGCCTCGACCTTCTGCTGCGCCTTTTCGAGCGCCTTGTTGATCCATGGATGAACGATGGATTCGTCTTCCTTGAGCCCAAGCCGCTGGAGCATTGTGTCCATGCGCTCCGAGCCAAAGATGCGCATCAGATCGTCTTGCAGCGACAGGAAGAACTTGGAACGGCCCGGATCGCCCTGACGGCCGGAGCGACCGCGCAGCTGGTTATCGATGCGGCGGCTTTCGTGGCGTTCGGTGCCGATGATGTAGAGACCGCCGGCAGCGATGGACTTCGCCTTGAAATCGGCGATCTCGGCGCGGATTTCGGCTTCCTTTGCGTCGCGCTCCGGGCCCGGCTCCATGCCGGTGAGTTCTTGCGTCACCCGCATTTCGATGTTGCCGCCGAGCTGGATGTCGGTGCCGCGACCGGCCATGTTGGTGGCGATCGTGATGGCGCCCGGCACGCCGGCTTCGGCCACGATATAGGCTTCCTGCTCGTGGAAACGTGCGTTGAGCACAGCGAAGAGTTTCGACGGCTTGCCGGAACGGGCGGATTCATACAGCTTCAGAAGAGCGTTGGGCTCTTCGAAGTTGATCATCGTATAGCCCTGCTGCTCCATGAATTCGCCGAGCTGCTCGGACTTTTCAATCGAGGTCGTGCCGACCAGAATCGGCTGCATCTTCTGGCTGGCGGCCTCGATCTCGCGAATGATCGCCTTCAGCTTTTCACTGGCGGTGCGATAGACCTCGTCGTCCTCGTCGAGGCGGCTCACGGCGCGGTTGGTGGGAATCTCCACCACGTCGAGCTTGTAGATTTCGGCGAATTCATCGGCCTCGGTGGCGGCCGTTCCGGTCATGCCGGCGAGCTTGCCGTAGAGGCGGAAATAGTTCTGGAACGTGATCGACGCGAGCGTCACGTTCTCGGGCATCACCTGCACGTGTTCCTTGGCTTCGAGCGCCTGATGCAGGCCTTCCGAGAAACGACGGCCCGGCATCATGCGTCCGGTGAACTCGTCGATGATGACGACTTCACCATTGCGGACGATGTAGTCCTTGTCGCGCTGGAACAGCGAATGCGCCTTCAGGGCCTGCTGAACATGATGCACGATGGTGACGTTGGCGGCTTCATAAAGCCCACCTTCCTTGATCAGGCCGACTTCGCGCAGTAATTCCTCGATATGTTCGTTGCCGGCTTCGGTCAGGTTGCAGGTGCGCTGCTTCTCGTCGATTTCGTAATCAGCTTTCACAAGCGACGGGATCAGGGCGTCGATGGAATTGTAGAGTTCCGACTTGTCGTCAGATGGGCCCGAGATGATGAGCGGCGTGCGGGCTTCGTCGACGAGGATCGAGTCCACTTCGTCCACGATGGCGAACGCATGACCGCGCTGGGTCATCTGGTTCAGCTCGTACTTCATGTTGTCGCGAAGATAGTCGAAGCCGAACTCGTTGTTGGTGCCGTAGGTGATGTCGGACGCATAGGCTTCGCGGCGCTGCTCGTCGTCGAGGCCGTGAATGATGACGCCGACGCTCAGGCCGAGAAATTTGTAGACCTGACCCATCCATTCGGAGTCGCGACGGGCGAGGTAATCGTTGACGGTGACGACATGGACGCCCTTGCCGGCGAGCGCGTTCAGATAGGTGGCGAGCGTGGCGACGAGCGTCTTGCCTTCGCCGGTTCGCATTTCGGCGATCGCGCCCTCGTGCAGAACCATGCCGCCGATGAGCTGAACGTCGAAGTGACGTTGACCCAGCGCGCGTCTGGCGGCTTCGCGGACGGTCGCGAAGGCCGGGATCAGCAGATCGTCGAGCGTCTTGCCGTCAGCAAGCTGGGCGCGAAACTCGTCCGTGCGGGCGCGCAACTGCTCGTCGGTGAGTTTGGAAACCTCCGCCTCAAGCGCATTGATCGCCGCAACCTTCGGCCCATAGGTCTTGAGGCGCCGGTCGTTGGCGGTGCCGAAAATCTTCTTCGCGAGCGCCGTGAACATCCACAAGACCCTTCATGTATCGCCAGACGAACGATGGCGGCGGCGCCGTCCTCCCCTGAGGATCGGCGTGGCGCGAAACGCCATCGCGGTTGGGCTCGCCGGGCGGATACCCGGCAAACGCCCATATGTCGGGAAATTGCGGAGATCGAACGCCGGGAAGACCAGCCGGAAATCGAGCGAGAGATAAGATCGGGGGGTGGGCTTGTCAATCAGAGGAGGCTGCCGGGCATCTGCCCCAACCACGCCGCGCGCACGCCGAATTGAGGCCACATGCCTTGCTCAAATGGTGATTCTCGACGAAAGTGACCGCGTCCGGCAGCGCTTCCGGCGACCCACATGTCTATTCTGGAGCCCTGCATGAATTCCAAGCCGAAACCTTTCGGGCGTCTTGCGCCGTGTCTGACCGCCATCGCGCTGATGTGGCTGGCCGTTCCGGCCTATGGCAAAGTGCTGGCGACGGTCGACGGGACCGAGATCACCGACACCGATGTGGCGCTGGCGCTCGACGATATCGGGCCGACCATGCCGCAGGACATGCAGGGGCCGGCGCGCGACACCTATGTGCTGGACTATCTCATCGACCTTAAACTGGTGGCCCGGAAAGCCGAGGCCGACAAGGCATTCGATCAGGCCGAATTCGCCCGCCGGATGGCCTATTACCGTGACAAGGTGATGATGGAAGGTTCGCTGGGAACGCTCGGAAAGCAGAACAATTCAGAAGAAGCCTTGCGCAAGATTTACGAAGATGTCGCCAAGGCCCAGAAGCCAGACGCCGAAATTCACGCCCGCCATGTTCTGGTGCCAACGGAAGCCGAGGCGAAGGCCGCCCTCAAGCGCCTTCAGGGTGGTGAAGACTTTGCCAAGGTCGCCAAGGATGTATCCAAGGATCCGGGCTCGGAAGGCGGCGATCTGGGCTGGTTCACCAAGGACCAGATGGTGCCGGAATTCGCCGAAGCCGCTTTTAATCTCAAGGTTGGCCAGCTCTCCGAACCGGTGAAGAGCCAGTTCGGATGGCACGTCATTCGCCTCGAGGAGCGCCGGGAAAAGCCATTCCCGGCCTTCGAGATCGTGCGCGAACAGGTAGCGCGCTATGCGGTCCAGAAGGCGCAGAGTGAATATATCACCAAGCTGCGTGCGGGCGCGAAGATCGAGCGCCTTGAATCCGCCCCGCCGCCGCTCCCCCCGTTGGGGAAATGAGCGAGGCCGGGTTCGGCTTCTGGCACTGGCTCGGATTAGCGACCGGAACCCGCGACGATTCCGGTCCGGTCGATTTTGCCGGACTTACCCGCCGCACGAGCCCGAATGATTGCCTGATTGCACCGGCGGATTTCGAATGTCGCGCCGATAGCGACGCTGGACCGTCAATCTTTCGTCTGCCGGCACAGGCGCTCGCTGAAAAATTGCGGGCGATTGCGCTGGCCGAGCCCCGGACACAGCAAATTTCCTGCGCGATTGCCGACCGGCTGCGTTTCGTCCAGCGTTCGCGGCTGCTCAACTATCCTGATGGGATCGATGTACAGATTCTGTCGCGTGGCGAGGACGCCTCCACGCTGGCGCTTTATTCGCGAAGTCTGGTTGGGCGCAGCGATCTCGGCGTCAACCGCCAGCGGCTCGATCGATGGCTGAAATCACTGGCGGCCTGAGTCTGTTTGCCGGTTGTCATTCAATCGACTAAGACGCCTCATACAGAGCAATCCGCAAAGGAATCGCAAATGACCTTCTCCATGTCTGGCGCATCGACTCCCGTTCTGACGACCGCTCTGAACGC
>CANJWR010000111.1 GCA_947478455.1 Beijerinckiaceae bacterium
GCATGAAAGTGTAAGGATCACTTGCGGTGCGGGCATGAAGACGTCCTGCTAATGCGGTCTGCGCGCCAAAATGGGCGCGGCTGCGCTGTTAGCCGACGCGCGTCCCATTTACAACGCTGACGTTTGCCCACGATTCAGCAATCGATGGTTGGAAACATCCCACAGAAACCCCGACATCGTCGGGGTTCCGGGGCCTCCCGTCAGATCACGCCTTCTTTGGATCGCTCCGCGCGCTTGCGGTCGTTGGGATCGAGGATCGCCTTGCGCAGGCGGATCGACTTCGGCGTCACTTCCACGCGCTCGTCGTCCTGAATATAGGCCAGCGCCTTTTCCAGCGTCATGCGGATCGGCGGCGTCAGGCGCACCGCTTCATCCTTGCTCTGGGTGCGGATGTTGGTGAGCTGCTTGCCCTTCAGCACGTTGATCTCGAGATCGTTGTCGCGCGTGTGCTCGCCGACGATCATGCCGCGATAAACCTTCCAGCCCGGCTCGATCATCATCGGGCCGCGATCTTCGAGTTTCCACATGGCGTAGGCGACGGCCTCGCCCTGCTCGTTGGAGATCAGCACGCCATTGCGACGGCCCTGAATTTCACCCCGGTATGGCGCATAGGAATGAAACAGGCGGTTCATGATCGCGGTGCCGCGTGTGTCGGTCGCCAGTTCGCCCTGATAACCGATCAGGCCGCGCGTCGGGGAATGAAAAACGAGACGCAGGCGATTGCCGCCGGACGGGCGCATTTCGAGCATCTCGGCCTTGCGTTCGGCCATCTTCTGGACGACGACGCCCGAATGTTCCTCGTCCACGTCGATGATGACCTCCTCGACTGGTTCGAGAATTTCATCGTTCTCGTCGCGCTGGAACACCACGCGCGGACGCGAAATGCTCAATTCGAATCCTTCGCGGCGCATGGTCTCGATCAGAATGCCGAGTTGCAGTTCGCCGCGGCCCGACACGATATAGGCGTCCGAATTCGGAGCCGGCTCGACTTTGAGGGCGACGTTGCCCTCTGCTTCCTTCAGCAGGCGGTCGCGGATGACGCGGCTGGTGACCTTGTCGCCTTCGGTGCCGGCCAGTGGAGAATCGTTGACCATAAAAGTCATCGACAGAGTGGGCGGATCGATGGGCTGCGCCTGCAAGGGCTCGGTGACGTCGAGCGCACAAAGGGTATCGGCGACGTTGAACTTTTCAAGGCCCGCAATGGCCACGATGTCTCCGGCCTCGGCTTCTTCGATCGGCTGGCGCTCAATGCCCCGGAAGGCGAGAATTTTCGAAACGCGTCCCTGTTCGACCACCTTACCTTTGCGGTCAAGAACCTTGACGGGCTGGTTCGGCTTGACCGAGCCGGCGAACACGCGACCCGTGACAACCCGACCCAGATAGGGATTTGCTTCGAGCAGCGTTCCCAAAAGCCGGAACGAGCCTTCCTCAACCTTCGGCTCTGGCACATGGCGCACGACGAGGTCGAAAAGGGGCGTCATGCCCTGGTCGGTCGGGCCTTCGGGTGAATCCGCCATCCAGCCGCTGCGACCTGATCCATAGATGATCGGGAAATCTAGCTGCTCGTCGGTGGCGTCGAGCGCCGCGAAGAGATCGAACACTTCATTGACGACTTCCGTGACGCGCGCGTCAGGACGATCGACCTTGTTGATGCAAACGATTGGCTTGAGGCCGATTTTCAAAGCCTTGCCGACCACGAATTTGGTCTGCGGCATCGGGCCTTCAGCTGCGTCCACCAGCACGATCGCGCTGTCCACCATGGACAGGATGCGCTCCACCTCGCCACCGAAATCGGCGTGGCCAGGGGTGTCGACAATGTTGATCCGGATGCCCTTCCAGTCCACCGACGTGGCCTTGGCCATGATGGTGATGCCGCGTTCTTTTTCGAGATCGTTGGAATCCATCACGCGCTCGGCGACGCGCTGGTTGTCGCGGAAGGCGCCAGACTGGCGCAGCAACTGGTCGACGAGTGTGGTTTTGCCATGGTCGACGTGCGCGATGATGGCGATGTTGCGCAGTTTCATGAGGTATCGATCTCGGAACGGTGAAAGGCGGGGCGGCTGGATGCCGATCCCGCAGGAATAAGGCGGTTACGCGACAGGATGCTGACGGGAAACGACAACGGACCGTGTGCCCAAGTATGGGTCCGGTCACACGCGTCCTTCGCAGATGCAACATCCCCTATACGAAAGAAGCGGGTTTGGGAACCCGCGAATCAGGGCTGCATCAAAAGCCTGTCCATCTGCCGGAGTTTACCGGCCGGAGCTGTAAACCTTGGCTTTTTCAATAACCTCGGGGGAAACATCGAAGATCGACTCGGTAATCGCCTGCAGTTTGTCGCCCGGCAACCAGTCCACCTCCAGAGATTTGGCGGCCTCGGCCAGAAGCTGCGGATCACGCAGCGTCGCCTCGAAGGCCGACCGGAGCAAAGCCACAATAGGGGCCGGGACGCCAGGAGGGGCCACAATTGCGTTGCCCACGTCGCTGCCGCTGGCGAAGAGACTCAGCAACTGCTTCTGGCTCTGGTCCAACGCCAGATCCACAACGGCAGGGATGTTCGGTAGATCCGGGTGGCGAGCGAGCGAGAACTGAACGATTGGGTATATCTTCTTGTCGCGAACCCAGTCGGCGTTCTTGGCGGTGATTTCCGACCAGGGCCGAACGACAGCGTCCACCTCGCCGCGTTCCATGGCGAGCGTCGCCGACGCCGCGCCCGGAAAGCCCGGCACCACCTTGAATTTCGCGCCCAGCATGTCGTTCATGATTTTCGGAAAAACCACGGAAGACGAGGTTGGTCCGGTCCCGGCAACAATGATTTCGACGTTCTTGGCGTCCTCGAAGGATTTTCCCTTTGCGGTGTGCCACGTATGCAGGAGCTGCACGTTGGACGTGATGCGACCGATCCAGTTGAATTTCCGCACGTCGTAGCGAACGCCCTGCGTCGACAGCGCCTGACCGATGGCGGCCGTCTGCGAAATTTCGCCGATCACCGTGCCGTCGCGCGGCGCGACTTCGTAGAGGTAGTTAGCGCCACTGAGTCCGCCCGCGCCCGGCATGTTCTGCACGATCACGCGCGGATTTCCCGGTAGATGGGTTCCAAAATAGCGCGCGAACAATCGCCCGTAGATGTCATATGAGCCGCCCGGCTCGAAGGCGACCACCAAGGTGATCGACTTGCCAGCGAAACTCGGAGCATCCTGAGCCTCCGCAGCAGAGATCGCGCCAAGCAAACCAAGCGCAAAGCCAATTCGACGTATCATGCGTTTCCCCGATCGATTTTTATTTAGGCTGCGAACCGGCCTTTTCCCAACGCACACGGCTCTGGATCATTCCAAACTGCGCCAATATGGCCGCCATTCGGATCGGCGCGCCAATGCCTTCAATGACAGGCACGCCAAGTTCCTTGCTTAGCCATTTCGGATTCATCTGCACCGGGCATTGAGTAATGCCCTGCGGGATGATGACATCGGCGCCGTCCTTCTCTATCAGATCGCGCGCCGCCGCCAGAAACGACTGGATCATTTGCTCGCGATTTTGTGCGATGTGCTGAAGATAAAATCCGCTGGCGCGCCGGCCCGCCACGAAATGCTCCATCCCATAAGCGACGCATTGCGCCTTCTGGCGCGGGATCGCCGACGGATGGTAGCAAACGATGCCAAAATTTTCGCCGACCTGCGACGCCACATGCAGCGTGGCGTGCAGCGGACCAATAACCGGAATATCGACGGCTGACTTGCCGCCATCGACGCCGAGATCCAGCATGCCGAGCGGCACAACCGCGTCATATCCCTCACGTTCAGCCTGCCGGAATGCTTCATGAAAAAGACCCGCCGCAGCCTGAATCTCGGCCGGGCCCAAGCCGTCAAAGGGTCGCGCCGGCACACGGACAATGCCGACCTCCACATCAGCGGACGAATAGCTTTTGGCGGCGTCTTCCCGCAACTTGAGTTGCTCGGGCGGATAATCGCCCACCACAAAAGCCACGCGCACCATGATCTTGTCTCCCCCAAGTTTTATGTCGGCAGATGACGGGTTTTTTGTTCGCTTGGCAAGATCGGGAGCGCTGCCTAGTCTGTGCTGACGAAAGATCAGGACAGGAAACCCCGCATGCGTTTGCGCCCAAGCCTTACGTCGGAAGACATCGCGAAGATTGTGGCGGCCGCCAAACAGGAAGCCTCCCGTCACGGACTTGAACCGACGATCGCGATCGTGGATTTCGGCGGGTCGCTGCTTTATCTCGAACGCCCCGATTCCCACACGCCGCTCGCTATCGACATGTCGACCGGCAAGGCCAGAACGGCTGCGTTGCGCGAACGTGCAAGTTCTGCGCTGGAGCAACGAGTCAAAGACCGGCCCGGCTTTCTCACCATGCCCGGCATGGTGGCGATCAGGGGCGGCGTGCCGCTGGTGTGGAACAATGAATGCGTCGGCGGTATCGGCGTGTCAGGAATTGCCGAGCATGACGAGATTGTCGCCAAGGCCGGCGCGGATGCGCTGGGGACGCACTAGGGTCGCTTTCCGGGCTTCGACTGGAACAGCATCGCAAACTACGATAGAAATTTAAAAAAGTTCGCTAATCTGGAGGACACGATGAAATCCGCAAATCGCAACCTGCACATGTTGACCGTGGCGGCCTTCGGATTTGCAGCCTTTGTCGAGGCCGCACGGGCGGCGCCCACCACGGTGGCCGAAATCGCCAATTATTCCGGCGCGGATCGCCAGCAGATTCTCGAAGACGGGGCCCGCAAGGAAAAGGCCCTGATGATCTACACAACCGGCACGCAGATTCAGCCTCTGCTCGACGCCTTCAAGAAGAAGTTTCCATTCCTCGACGTAATGATGCCGCGCGCCACGTCGGAAGACGTCTCCCGTAAGGTCATCGAGGAATATCAGGCAGGCGTCTTCGACGCCGATGTGTTCGAACTCTCCTCCTATGGCCTGATCGTGCCGCGCGAAATGGGCGTACTGCAACCCTTCAGTTCGCCACAGGCGTCCGAATATCCGGCCTCCGCCATCGAGGCCAATCGCATCTGGATCAGCGTACGCGAGAGCTATGTGGGCATCGGGTACAATCCGAATATCGTTCCCGCGGCCGAAGCGCCGAAAACATACGATGACCTGCTCAATCCAAAATGGAAAGGCAAGATGGCCATTTCCTATTCGATGTCGACCACCGCAAACGTCATCGGCGCGATGGTTCTCACAAAGGGGCAGGACTATGTGCGCAAGCTCGGGGCGCAAGATAATCGGGTTTATCCGCTGCTCGGTCGCGCTCTCGCCAATCTGACGATTTCAGGCGAAGCGCCGATTTCATGGACGACATATGATTCCCACGTGAAGGCAAGTCAGGCCCAGAATGCGCCAATTGCCTGGAGCGCCCCCGGCCCCGTTGCGGTGACCGATACGTCCGTAGCGCTCGCCACGAAATCTCCGCACCCGCATGCGGCCATGCTGTTCATAGATTTCCTGCTCTCGAAAGAGGGACAGGAAATGTATCAGAAGCTTGGCTACTCATCGGCCCGCAAGGGCATGCAGGGTTCCGGTCCGGCGATTGAAAAGATCTACCTGACCAATCGTCCGACCTACGTGCAGGATTACGAAGCCTGGTCGGCGCTCACCCAGCAGGTCTTCATCAAGAAATAGGCGCTTGCGGGCGCGCTATCCGCGTTCGAACAACAGGACGCCGCTGCGGTCGCGGCTTCGCGCGACGCGGCCGTGATACATCAGATAGTGCAGATGCGCGATGCTCTCCGCCAGAGCCATCCGCTCGTGGCCAGTGCCAACCGCTTTCGGAAAGAGCTGCGCTGCAACGTCGAACGCGTGGCGAGGTTGATCAAGTCCATCGATAACACGTGTCAACCTGACATCATGGTGGTGATGAAGCTGATCCAGCCGTTGCGGCAAGCCGCGAAACGGCAATCCGTGTCCGGGCAGAACAAGCGCATCTTCCGCCAGACCTGAAAAAAGCGCCAGCGAGTCAAGATAGGTCTTCAACGGGTCGCTGTCGGGGTCGCGATATTCGACGCCGACGAACGGCGTAATGCGCGGCAGGATCTGATCGCCGGCTATGAGAATGTGGTCATCCTCACAATAGAAGGACGCGTGCGCCTCGGCATGGCCGCCAGCCACGATGACGCGCCAGTTGCGCTGGCCAAAACGAATTGTAGTTCCATCCACGATTGTTTGATCCAGCGGCGGTGGATTGGGCATCAGGGGAATCATAATCTTGCCAAAACTGGTGCGTTGAGCTGCGCGTTCGGCTGGATATCCATGGTCTGTAAAAAACCGCGCCTGCGCGGGCGTGACGCCATTGGCGATTTCGGCGTGTCGCGCCACTGCATTGGTCCATTCGATCTGCGTAGCCGCGAGCGGAATATCAAAATCCTGGACGAGCCGCCGAGCCGCTCCGATATGGTCCGGATGACTGTGGGTGGCGACAAGCCGCCTGACGCGCTTGCCCGATAGTGGCCCGCTCGTCAGCGCGCCCCAGACCGCCATGGATTCTTCGTTCTCCAGCCCGCAATCCACAATGGTCCAGCCATCGCCGTCGTCCAGCACCCAGACGTTGACGTGATCAAGCGCAACCGGAAGTGGCAACCGCACCCAGAAAATGCCCGGCGCCATTTCCAGTATTGTTCCGGGCGCGGGCGGCGCGTCATAAGGAAATAGAATCTGCGTGTTTTCGTTCAAACTCATCAAGCCGGTCCAGAACGCTCTGCCGCGAAAATCGCGATTATCATCTGGATATATCACGAGCGACAATTCCGTCGAGCAGTCTGACGGTCAGGACCAGGCCGCATTCACCACGTTGCCGGAAAGGGCAAGCGGGAAATAATGATGGTTGCTAAAATCCTAACACGTTCAAAAATTCCAGTTGGGCCGATTGGTCCGGAGATTACATGGTCGAAACCGCCCTGCGCGCGCCTGCCGATCCCGACGCTGGACGTCGCGGTGGCGCTCGCTCCGGAATCGACGCCGATGCGCGCCGCAAGTTCCGTCTGAGTCTCGGTTCGAGTCTGGACAGTCTTCCACCGGCGTGGCTGCATCTTCAGGAAACCGGACTCTCGACACCGTTTCAGACGCAGGCCTGGTTGCTGCCCTGGTATCGGATCATCGGCGCGAACTATGGGGCCAAGCCGCTATTCCTGACGGTTTCCGACGCCCGCACCAACGAACCATTGATGTTCTTCCCGCTGTGCATCCGTCAGGAAGGCAGGCTGACCAGAATAGAATTCCCCGATCTTGGCGTCAGCGATTACAACGCGCCGCTGCTCGCGGCGCATTTCGAGCCAACAGAGCTTCAGCTCAGGCGCATCATGCGCAGCATCTTTCTCGAATTGCCGCCGGCGGATCTCTTGTGTTTCGACAAGTTTCCCGAATTTCTCGGTCAGCGCCCCAATCCGATGTTGGAGCATGAAATGTTTCATCGCATGCGCTTCCAGTCATGGGAGTCGAAATTGCCGGCGACGCGCGAGCAATTCGACTCCACCCTGCCGTCGACGTTCCGCAAGGAACTACAGCGAAAGCATCGACGTCTCGCCGGCCGCGGCTCGGTCGAACTATGCGAGACGAGAAACGAAGCAGATGCACAGATTGCGTTTGAGACGCTATGCGATCAACGCCGCGAACGTTTTACGGAACTTGGTCGAAAGGATATTCTCGAAGATGCAGTCTATCGAGATTTCTATGAAACAATCATCCTGTCGTCGCTCCGCACCGGCTTCGCGACACTGACCACCCTCAGGTGTGACGATGAGTCCGTCGCTATCATGCTGGGATTGCATCATGCGAAATCGTACCACTTGCTGATGTCGACAATACAATCCGGCAAGTGGAAAAGCTGTTCGCCGGGAAATGTGGCGATAGACTCGATGATTACGGCACTGATCGGGCTTGGCGACCGAAACTTCGATTTCACGATTGGTGATGAAACCTATAAGCACAACTTCGGCGCGAAACCTCACCAGCTTTACGAATGCGTGCGTGCTCAATCCATCTTTGGCGCTGCGCAGGCATTCTCGATGAATTTTCGATCCATCGTTCGCAATCGTCTTCGACCCTTGAAGATAGCCTGAAGGCAGCGCTTGCGCGCTGCTCTTGTGGTTTTTAAAACCTTGATCTAGGTGCTTCAGGCCGCACGCGAACGTGGTGCAAGCTGGCGGACCCAGTTGCGCATCTGCCGGCGCAGATAGTGCTGGCGACGATGAACTTCCCAGCGCAGGCTTTCGCCGATGGTTGACGATCGACGATATTCCGCTGCGTGCGCCGCGCGCTCATCGCATGCGCGCTTTTCTTCATCCGCATAATACTCGGCGATCTTCGCGGCGTGCACTTCGCCGGTTGCGAACCATTCGGGCATATAGACGTTGCAGAGCCGGTCGATATCGGTCAGCAGACGACTGAGCCCTGTGCCTACTGCCGGGCACGATGTGCGGAAGGCGTCGCCGATCAGCACGACGCCGTCGCGTAGATAATTTTCCGACACCATCAGGGTGTTGACGCGCTGATCGATTTTGCTGATGACTTCAAAATTTCCGAGAAATCGCTGCGCGCCGGGCAAAACAGAATAGATGGCCTCGCGCGGATTGTTGCGCAGCTCCGCAACCCACGCGTCGCGAATATCCCTATACGCGAAGAGGTTCGCCCTCATGATATTTCCAATCGGGAATACGCTGAGGTAGTCGACTTTGTTGCCGGGCTTTTCCCCATAGGCGCTGACGCCAGAAAACCCGAAGGGCTCATCCTTCGCCGCCTGAATCGTGAATCCGAACGCCAATGAATGAGCCTCGCGAACGACCCGGCGTTCGATGCCGAGCTTGCGACGCATGCCATCGCCAAGACCTGTCGCCAGAACAATCAGGCGCGCATTTATCTGACGACCGTCCGACAAGATCACGCGCTGACGTTCCGAGCCTGTTTCAAGCTCGCTCACTCGACCGACCATGAATTTTACCGATTCCGGCAAGGCCGCGCGCAGGGAACCGATCATCGCATCGTAGAATATTCCATATTCCTCGACTTCCCGTTCATCGACGATCCGTCCGCTTCGGGTGTTCAGAATGGAACCTACCGGTGTCGCCTTCCCCACAACAGTTTCCAGCAAATTGTTCTTGCGCAGCAGTTCTATCTGGTCACCGGCAATCTTTTCAGCGCGAAAATCCGGAGGATAAACTGCGTGAATATCAACCAGCGCGACCCGCATTCCCTGCCGGGCCAGAAGGATTGCGGTCGAAGTGCCTCCGAAGCCGCCGCCGACAATCGCAACATCCACGTCGCAAGTTGAATCCTGCGAATTTGCGACTATCCCGGAAGAATGAATATCAGGCATCTGCGACGTCCCCAGATCGGCCGTGCTGGGCCGGACTTTGTGGTTTACAAAGTATTAATCGGAATAGCGGGACGAGGCCCGTTGAATCGCCACTTAACCTTACCGTCTATGCTGAATCGGCCGGCCTGGCTCGAATTGCCCATCCGGTTGCAACGTGTGATGTTGATTAAGTTAACCAGACTTGGTTATTGCGCCTGATGAGCGCGAAGCCAGAGAAAGCAGGAGTTGATCATGGCGGTGCTCGACAGCGCCACCGACACGGGCTCGACGGGCTTTGCCGAAAACTCCGCCGCCATGATGCGCCTTGTCGAAGAATTGCGTCACAAGGCTGCCATCGTGAAACGTGGTGGAAGCGAAGAGTCCCGCGCGCGTCATTTGTCGCGCGGAAAGCTGTTACCCCGAGATCGCATCGACGCCTTGCTGGATCCGGCGTCGCCATTTCTTGAAGTCGGCCAGCTTGCCGCCAATGGCCTGTATGGCGATGAGGCGCCCGGCGCCGGCATCATCATCGGGATCGGGCGTGTGACTGGTCGCGAGTGCATGGTCGTCGCCAACGATGCAACCGTTAAAGGCGGAACTTATTTTCCGATGACGGTGAAGAAGCATCTCAGGGCGCAGGAAATCGCGATGCAGAATCGCCTGCCCTGCATCTATCTTGTGGATTCAGGCGGTGCGAACCTGCCCAATCAGGACGAGGTCTTTCCCGATCGCGATCATTTCGGCCGCATCTTCTACAATCAGGCTCATATGTCAGCCGACGGCATCGCCCAGATCGCAATTGTCATGGGTTCCTGTACGGCGGGCGGCGCCTATGTGCCGGCTATGTCGGATGAAACGATTATCGTGCGCAATCAAGGCACGATCTTTCTTGCCGGTCCGCCTCTCGTCAAAGCCGCAACTGGCGAAATCGTCGGCGCGGAAGATCTGGGCGGCGCCGACGTTCACGCGCGCATCTCGGGCGTCGCCGATCATTATGCCGAGAACGACTCGCATGCGCTCGGGATTGCGCGCGAGATTGTGGCTTCGCTGAATTCCCTCAAGAAGGTTTCGCTTGAAAGGCGCGAACCGCGACGGCCGCTTTTCGACGCGAAGGAAATCTACGGCATTGTGCCGGTCGATCGTCGCAGGCCTTACGACGTGCGCGAGATCATCGCCCGCATCGTCGATGCCAGCGAATTTCATGAATTCAAACGTCTTTATGGCCAAACGCTTGTCACTGGGTTTGCGCATATCTGGGGTTATCCGGTCGGCATCGTCGCCAACAATGGAATCCTGTTTTCGGAAAGCGCCCGCAAGGGCGCGCATTTCATCGAGCTTTGCGCGCAAAGGCGCATCCCGCTGATCTTCCTTCAAAATATCTCGGGCTTCATGGTCGGTCAGAAATATGAAGCCGGCGGAATCGCCAGCGACGGTGCAAAAATGGTGACGGCAGTGGCGACGGCTGCTGTACCGAAATTCACCGTCGTGATTGGCGGCAGCTTTGGCGCCGGAAACTATGGCATGTGCGGCCGCGCCTATTCTCCACGCTTCCTGTGGATGTGGCCCAATGCCCGCATCGGGGTGATGGGTGGCGAGCAGGCAGCCTCCGTCCTGGCGCAGATCAAACGCGACAATATCGAGGCTCGTGGCGGACTCTGGCCGTCAGAAGAGGAGGAATTCTTCAAGACTCCGATCCGCGAGCAATACGAAACACAGGGAAATCCGTATTATTCGACTGCTCGTCTGTGGGATGATGGGGTGATCGACCCGGCCGATACGCGTCGTGTGCTGGGCCTCGGCATTTCGGCCAGCCTCAATGCGCCGATGGAGCCCACCCGCTTCGGCCTTTTCAGGATGTGAGGCGATGTTCGAAAGAATCCTCATAGCCAACAGGGGCGAAATTGCCTGCAGGATTATCCGCACGGCAAAGCGTCTCGGTATTTCGACGGTCGCGGTTTATTCGGAAGCCGATGCCGGGGCGCTTCATACCGAAGAGGCTGACGAGGCCTTTTGCATCGGGCCAGCGCCGGCGCGCGATTCTTACCTGTCTGTTGAGAAGATTATCGCGATTGCCCTGCGCTCCGGCGTGCAGGCCATTCATCCCGGCTATGGCTTCCTGTCAGAGAATGCGGATTTCGCGACAGCGTGCGCGGCTGCGGGCCTTGTGTTCATTGGCCCACCGCCGTCCGCAATTCGTCTGATGGGCTCGAAATCCGGCGCAAAATCCCTGATGGAGCAATCAGGCGTACCGCTCGTGCCTGGCTACCACGGCGATGCTCAGGATCCGGATATTTTCGCGCAGGTAGCTATTCGCATCGGTTATCCGGTGCTGGTGAAAGCCTCCGCCGGCGGCGGCGGCAAGGGCATTCGGGTTGTCGAGCGCCCCGACGATCTGCAATCCGCGCTTGAGAGCGCACGACGCGAGGCTGAATCGTTCTTCGGCGATGGCAAACTTCTGATCGAGAAATATCTGCAGAACCCGCGTCACATCGAAATCCAGATTTTCGCCGATCGGCATGACAATTTTGTTTCGTTGTTCGAGCGCGACTGCTCCATCCAGCGCCGCCACCAGAAAGTGGTCGAGGAAGCGCCTGCGCCCGGCATGAACGAAGAGTCACGCGCCGCAATGAGCAAGGCGGCGATCGCAGCAGCCCGCGCGGTTGGCTATGTGGGCGCCGGTACGGTGGAGTTTATTGCGCAGGGCGACGATTTCTGGTTCATGGAAATGAACACGCGGTTGCAGGTCGAGCATCCGGTGACCGAGATGATCACCGGGCAGGACCTGGTCGAGTGGCAATTGTGCGTGGCGTGCGGCGAGTCTCTGCCGGTGCGGCAGGAAGACTTGAGGATTGCAGGCCACTCTTTCGAAGTGCGTATTTGCGCCGAAGATCCTTCCAGGGATTTTCTTCCTTCCGTGGGGCGTATTCTCCACCTGCGCGAGCCTGACGCGAGCGAATGTGTGCGTCTCGATAGCGGCATGCGCGCCGGCGACCAGATTTCGTCCAGTTACGATTCCATGCTCGCTAAGTTGATCGTATGGGGCGAGAATCGCGGCGCCGCGTTGCGGCAATTGCGGACGGCGCTGTCGCACTATGAAATCGTCGGCGTCAAAACCAATCTCGATCTGCTGCGCGCCATTGCATCACATCGCAGTTTCGCGAATGGCGACGTCGACACCGGCTTCATCTCGCGTCACGCAAATGACCTTCTGGCGTCGCCTCCAATTGATGCGGGTCACGCGCGCATGGCGGTCTGTGCAGTTGTGGCGGCGCTCATGGACGACTGGCGTGAGGACGCCGCAGGGAACGCGTACCGAAGCGAAGATCGCTGGTCGCCATGGAACACACCTGATGCATGGCGCATGAATGGCGAGGGGCGGCAGACGCTCGTCTTGCGGACAGGCGACGCCGAGCTGACAATTGGGGTCCGCTTTGCTGGAGAGACATTGTGCGTCGAGTTCCCCGACCGGACCGTCGAAGTCATCGCCAGCCGCGAGGGCGCGCGCATGAGTCTGCGCATTGAGGACCACTCAGTAAAAGTGAGTGTGGTGCGCACGGGCGACGATTTCGCTGTGCTGGCGGGTGGCCGCATATCTCTTGTGACCTTCATCGATCCCTCTAGGCTGCCGCGTTCTGTTCATGCCGGGGATAACCGTCTCACAGCTCCCATTCCGGCCCGCGTCACGCGGGTTCTGGTCAAGCCCGGTCAGTCCGTCGCAAAGGGCGCTCCGCTCATGGTCATCGAAGCCATGAAAATGGAAATCACCCTCGCGGCGCCGTTCGATGGCGTCGTATCTGCCGTTAGGGCTCGCCTCGACGAGATGGTTCGGGAAGGCGCGGAGCTTGTGACGTTCGAGCCGCGCGGGGTCGACTGATCGACCGCCTTAGAGCATGCTCGGCAGCACCCTGTCGGGCGGGCGGTGACCGTCCATGAAGGTCTTCACGTTGATGATGACCTTCTCGCCCATGTCTATGCGGCCCTCGTGGGTGGCCGAACTCATGTGCGGCAGCAGCGTCACCTTCCCGGCCTTGGCGAGGCGGATGAGCTTGGGCGAAACGGCAGGCTCATGCTCGAACACGTCGAGGCCCGCCCCCGCCAGTTCGCCGGCTTCCAGCATCCGGGTCAGGGCGTTCTCGTCGATGATTTCGCCGCGCGCCGTGTTCACCACAATGGCGCTTGGCCGCAGGCACTTGAGCCGACGAGCTGACAGGAGATGATATGTCGCCGGCGTGTGCGGGCAGTTCACTGACACGATGTCCATGCGGGCCAGCATCTGGTCAACCGAGTCCCACCATGTCGCTTCCAGCGATTCTTCCACCGCCGCCGGGAGACGGCGGCGATTATGGTAGTGAATCGACAGGCCGAAAGCCTTGGCGCGTCGCGCCAGCGCCTGACCGATCCGCCCCATACCGACGATCCCGAGCCGTTTGCCGGTAATGCGGGCCCCGAGCATCCAGGTTGGCGACCAGCCGGTCCATTCGCCGGCGGGAATCGTCTGTGCGCCTTCCACGATGCGCCGCGAGACTGCGAGAATCAGCGCCATCGTCATGTCGGCAGTGTCTTCGGTCAGGACGCCCGGCGTATTGGTGACGGTGATTCCGCGCTTCAGAGCTGAGGCGACGTCGATATTGTCGACGCCATTACCGAAATTGGCGATCAGCCGCATCTGGTCTCCCGCCTGGGCGATCAGGCCGGCGTCAATACGGTCGGTCACGGTCGGGACCAGCACGTCGGCGGTTTTCATCGCCTCGGCGAGTTCGGCAGGGCTCATGGGCTTGTCGTCGACGTTCAGCCGCGTGTCGAACAATTCGCACATGCGTGTTTCAACGCTGTCCGGCAATTTCCGGGTCACTACCACGCGAGGCTTTTTCTTGCCCATAACCAGTGGCCTCTCGAAGTGCTGTGGCCTTCTCGAACGGTCGCGATTGCGACGTCCGGGCAATCGATAAATCTTTATGCATTCACCGAGATTTAACCTCGTTGGGGACAGATAGGACGGTCGGTCCCGCCCGCTTCCCCCGAATGCATTTGGCCTCTCTAGCAGATGGAAGGCCAAACACAAGGACGCCGGAAGTCGTAAGGCCGCGTTGCGTCAAGTATGGTTTCGAGTGCGTTGGAGAAAATCCGGATATGAAAATCTGGCAAAATCAAAAAGTTACCCGCTGCTCGCCGTCAGACATTATTGCCAGGACTCTTCGGACGTGCCTTCCTGTCGCAACCCTTGCGCTGGTGACTATGCTGGCGCCGCCAGCCCTCGCCCAGCAGCAGCTTGGC
>CANJWR010000112.1 GCA_947478455.1 Beijerinckiaceae bacterium
CGATTGAAAGGCGAAAATCAATTGCCGAAAGTCATCAACGGTGTAAAGTTTAGAGACGGAATCGAAGTCGCGCCAGAGATCAAATTCGCCGCTTGATTCACGCCGTCACCTAAATTCAACCATAGCTCCTGATCGTCTCGACCAGCCGACAGCTGGGTCTGCAACGTTTGCCGGGAATTCCCGACTTCCACACCGCATGTCGCGAACTCGGACAAATTCTGCTCAATCCGCCCACTGTCGCCGGCTGGGCCGAGGGGCGCGCGTGGATGACGCCCGGAGCCCTTCTGTCGCGCAACAATCTGGCGCGCGACATTCTATTTCCCAACATCATCGATTTCGTCGACCCGAGCTTTGATCCGGGCGAGCAGATCCGCGATGTGAATACGAAAATACGAGCTGGTCTCGATATCGGCGCCGCAACGATCGAACAGGCGGCGACCAGCGGCGAGGGTCAGATGACGGCCGCCAACATTGTCGCTTCGGCCGAGGATTTCAACACGCGCTATGCGAGTCTGGTCGGCTGGCAGGAGGCGGTGCGACGCGTCAAGCCAACGGCCCGGTCAGCTGCGCAATTCGATCTTTTGCGTCTCGTGCAGGACGACGGCGCAACCACAGCCGCGCAGGCAGTGGATGTTCTGCTGCTGCGGTTCCTGCATGAGCCGGTCGACTCCAAGGCCCGCAAGGCGCTTGTCGATTATCTGGTCGACCAGATTGGCGTCGAGCAACTTGCGCCCGCCGCAACCTATGCGGAACAACCGCTGCGGCGCGTGGCGCATCTGATCATGAGCATGCCTGAATATCAGCTCGGTTGAAGGGGGAGATCATGGCCAATCAAAACGACCGTTCGTCCGGAATCGCGCGTCGGGATCTGCTGCGCGCCGGCTTCGGGGCGGTGATGATGGGTGGTAGCGGCGGTTTCGGACTCGCACCCATGTTCGCCTCGTCCGCCGCCGCACAGACATCCAATCCCAATCGCATTCTGGTTATCGTCGAATTATCCGGCGGCAATGACGGTCTCAATACCGTCGTGCCCTATGGGGACGATGCCTATTACAAGGCGCGTCCAAGAATCGGCATCAAGCCCGGCAATCTGCTCAAACTCGACAACCATTTCGGCTTTCAGCAGACGATGTCGGGCTTCGAGCGTCTGTATCGCGATGGTCAGATGGCCATCGTGCATGGGGTCGGCTATCCGCAGCCGTCATTCTCTCATTTTTCGTCGATGGCCTACTGGCATACGGCTGCGCCGAACCGCGGAGCGCCCTATGGTTGGGTGGGCGCGCTCGCCGACCAGATGGACCCCGCAAATCGCAATAACTTTCTCGTCAACATAGATACAAACCAGTCGCTTGCCGTCCGCTCGCGCCAGCATGTGCCTCTGGTGTTCGACGATCCGGCGAAATTTGCGCGCGCGACCTACGCCGATCAGGCGCCCGTCATTGATTCTGTACTCAAACGCAATGAGGCGGGATCTGCGGCCAGCAAATTCATGGTCGATATTACGCGAAGCGCGGTGCACTCGGAGAGTCTGGTGCGAGAAGCGTGGAGCAAATACAAAACGCCAGTCGATTACGGACTGGTGCGGTTCGGCCTCGACCGCGTAGCGGCGATGATCGCGGCCGATTTCCCGACGCGACTTTTCTACCTCGCCTATCGGCACAATGCGTTCGACACCCATGTCTATCAGTCGGATGTCCACGCGCGCTTGTGGACCTATACGGCGGATCATATTGCGGGATTCATGGCCGATATGGCGCGTCAAGGCCGCGCGCAGGATGTCGTCTTGATGGCGTTCAGCGAATTCGGACGGCGCGTTCTGGAAAACACCAGCCAGGGCACCGACCACGGTACTGCGGGCCCGGTCTTTATTGCCGGGAAGCCGGTTCGCGGCGGCTTTTACGGCGCGCCGCCCAGCCTGACCAATCTCGACGACGGAAATCTCGTTCACACGACGGATTTCCGCCGCGTCTATGCAACCCTGATGCGCGAGTGGCTGGGCATGCCCGACACGCGGGGCATTCTGGGTGGAGATTTCGACACCCTGCGGATGTTCGGCTGACCTGCCGGCGCCGGAGTCTTTCGGCGCGACATCGAACGCCGAAAGCCCCGTGTGCCGCTAGAGGAAAAAGTGCTTGGAAAGCTTCAGGCTTTGCCCCTGATAATTCGACGTGGGCGTTTGCCCATAAAGAACCTCTGGCTCCTCGGCCATTTTCTCGAACACCAGGCGCCCGATGATCTGTTCGTGCTCCAAGACAAAGGGCACTTCGTGGCTGCGCACTTCGAGCACAGCGCGGCTGCCTGGTAGCCCGCTCGCGGTCCAGCCGAATCCCGGATCGAAGAATCCGGCGTAGTGAACGCGGAACTCACCCATGGCGGGATCGATGGCGACCATTTCGGCGGCGAGATCGGGCGGAATATGGACGCGCTCCTGCGAGGCGAGAATGTAGAATTCGCCCGGATCGAGAATCAGTCGCCCATCCCGGCGTGCGCGAATTTCGTCCCAGAATTCCGAAGCCGGATAAGCGCCGACGCGGTCGACATCCACGACGCCCGTATGTTTTTGCGCCCGGAAGCCGATGACCGGGCCAAGCGTTTCAGCCGCCAGTGCGATCCTCAGAATGAGTCCGTCGCGCAACTGTGGTTCGCCATCGACAAGCGAATGCTTCTCGTGAATGTCGCGCAGATCTCGATCCGACAGGGCGAAGTCGTTGACGTGAAACTGTTGGGAATGGCGGCGGCGAAACCGAATCTGGTTGAGCCGCGAGCCCTTGCGGACGCGCACGCTGAAGCTGCGCGGTGAAACTTCCGCGTAAAGTGGCCCCTCATAGCCGCCTGCGACACGATCGAAGACCTCCGTCTGGTCGGTGATGAGGCGGGTAAATATATCGAGACGGCCGGTCGAACTTTTCGGATTGGCGACGCCGGAAATCGAGTCCTGAAGATGCAGGGATTCGAGCAGCGGCACCACATAGACGCAGCCGCGTTCCAGAACTGCGCCGTCACCTTCCAGCGAAATCTCGTCGGAAGAGAGGTCGACCAGTTGCTGCGCCACGGTCCGTTCGCGGCCCGGCAGGAAGCTGGCGCGCACCCGGTAGGCGCGCGATCCAAGTCGGAGGTCGAGGCTCGCTGGCTGGATCTGTCCATCCTGAATGTCGATGCTCGGGCGGATCATGCCGCGGTTGAGCATGACCTGAATTTTCTGGCGCGATAGCAGGCCATAGCGTGCGCCGAAATCGCCCGGTGTTTCGAGTGTCGGCGTCGACCTTTGAGCCTGTGCAGGCTCGTGGCTTGTTGGAAAACTCATAAAACCGCCCGCAGAAACACGCAGAAGCCAACTTCTTTCATGGCACGTTTTGTGACGAATTTCGCGTCTGCACGGCGGCTCTATCCACAATTCCTTGACACGACTGTCCGGACGCAGCCAAAATAGCAGACGTGGTTATTTGAGCCGGCCGGCTTGCCGCCACGATAAACAAGGCGCTAAAAGGCCGGGGCTTTACGAAGCGCCGACCTTTGCGCCCGGCCGGGACATTCCCGGGCCGGGCTTTTCATTTTCGCCACCCAAAGTGGCGCGACAGGAGCGAAGAATGGCCGACAAGACAAAATCCCCGAAGGACTGGCGTCCGGCCACCCGGATGGTGCATGCGGGCTCGATCCGCTCGCAATTCGGCGAAATGTCGGAAGCGATGTTCCTGACGCAGGGTTTTGTCTATCCGGACATGGAATCCGCCGAAGCGCGCTTCAAGGGTGAAGACGCCGGTTTCATTTACGCACGCTACGGTAGCCCGACCGCAGCCATGTTCGAGCAGCGCATGTGCGCGCTGGAGGGCGCGGAAGCCGCACGCTCCACCGCCAGCGGCATGGCGGCAGTTACGGCGGCCATGATGGGCCAACTCAGGGCCGGCGATCACATTGTGGCCGCCAAGGCCCTGTTCGGCTCATGCCGTTATGTGGTGGAAGAGCTTTTGCCGCGTTTCGGGGTGCCGTGCACGCTGGTCGACGGGACCGACTACGCCCAGTGGCAAGCGGCCATGCGGCCCAACACGAAAGTGCTGTTTCTGGAAAGCCCGACCAATCCGCAGCTGGAAATCATCGATATTCGCCGCGTGGCGGATATCGCCCATGCGGGCGGCGCGACCCTTGTCGTCGACAATGTGTTTGCGACTCCGCTACTGCAGAGCCCGCTCGAACTGGGCGCTGATTGCGTGGTCTATTCAGCCACCAAGCATATTGATGGACAGGGGCGCTGTCTGGCGGGCGTAATTCTGGGTTCGGAAGAATTCATCACCACCCACGTCCACAACTTTCTACGCCAGACCGGGCCTTCCGTGTCGCCGTTTAACGCCTGGGTGATGCTGAAGGGCCTCGAAACCCTGCCTGTGCGGGTGACGCAGCAGATGCGCAGCGCCGAAAAGATCGCGGATTTTCTGGCGGCCCAGCCACAGGTGGCGCGGGTGCTCTACCCGACCCGGAAGGATCATCCGCAGCACGATATTGCGATGAAGCAGATGAAGGGTGGCGGCACCGTGGTGGCGTTCGACGTCAAGGGCGGCAAGGCGGAGGCGTTCCGCTTTGCCAATACGCTGTCGATCATCAAGATTTCCAACAATATCGGCGATGCGAAGAGCATCATGACCCATCCGGCCACCACGACCCACCAACGCATCGGGCCTGCGGCGCGCGCCGAAATTGGCATCGGCGACGGATTGCTGCGCTATTCCGTCGGTCTGGAAGACGTGGACGATCTGATCGAGGATCTGAGCGCGGGACTCGCGACGATCTAGCAATCGCGGCGATTTAGCAATCGAGGCGATCTGACGATCGTGGCGATCTAGCTTTCCGGCGTCAGTCGCTTTGTCATCGATACGGCTGCGTCGAGGCCGAAACCGTCGTCTTCCTCCTCGTCGGACATGAGTTCGTAGCCGGCTGCGAGAAAGAAGCGGCGCGCCGTCAGGCTGCTGGTAAGAGAGCAGAAGTCGAGGCGCAGTTCGCGCGCCTTGTCTTCCATCTGCGCCAGCAAGGCCTTGCTGACGCCCTGAAAGCGATGTTCGGGCGCAACATAGAGCAGCATGATCTCACCCGCGCCCGTGAGTGTCGCGACGCCGGTGATGCGGTCGTCCTGCGTGCTGACGTATGTGTAGACGCCGAGTTGTTTGATCCAGGTCTGCATGTTGCGCAGGGTCTTGTTCGACAGCCAGCCTTCGAGCGCCATGCGCTCGCCGGCATGATCCTCAATGCAAAGCTCGACGATAGACCGTCGCACCAGTTCGCAGGCTGCTTCGGCGTCTTCGATCTTTGCGGCGCGAATCTCTGGCACGATGTTCCTCCGGTTGCGCGTTTGAGATGCGTGCGTCGCGGGCGAGACGCAAGTCCATCGCAGGTCCAAAGGCTGAAACCGAAAGGTCTCGACGAAGCCCGCACTTTTCGGCACACTCATCCGATGTATCGCGCCATCACTCAAGATATCCAGATCGTCGTCCAGCCGGAATTCATGGCGGATCGCTCGGAGCCGTCCGAGGCTCGTTATTTCTGGTCCTATACGATTGAAATCACCAATCTGGGTCGCAAGACCGCGCAATTGACCCATCGCCGTTGGCGTATCACCGATGCCAACGGCAAGCTTGAGGAAGTGCGCGGGCCGGGCGTTGTGGGCGAGCAGCCCATGCTGAAACCCGGCCAGAGCTTTCGCTATACATCCGGCTGTCCGCTGACCACGCCGTCAGGCATTATGGTCGGGACATTCCGCATGGTCGACGAAGATGGAAAAAGCTTCGATGCGGAAGTGCCGGCCTTCTCGCTCGATTCGCCCTATGCGAAGCGCGTTCTCAACTGAGGCTTGCGGGCAATATGTCTGAGAGCGCCGCCGATCGTCTGACCGCCGTTCAGGATTTGCTGGGGCGTCTGATCTCGTTCGATACAGAAACGTCGAAGAGCAATCTGCCGCTGATCGATTTCGTCGAAAGCTACCTGGCTGGCCTGGGAGCCCGGTTCGTGCGCGTGCCGAATTCCATCGGCGACAAGGCGGCCCTGTTTGTCACCATTGGGCCGATGCGCGATGGCGGCGTCGTTCTGTCGGGCCATACGGATGTGGTGCCGGTGACGGGCCAGAACTGGACCGGCGACCCGTTTTGTATGCGCCGTGAGGGCTCGCGGCTATTCGGGCGCGGAACCTGCGACATGAAGGGGTTTGACGCCATTGCGCTGGCGATGATCCCCGAATTCATGGCGGCGAATTTGCGCACTCCGATCCATATTCTGCTGAGCTACGACGAGGAGACGACCTGTCTCGGGCCTGTTGATACGATTGCGCGTTTCGGCGTTGATCTGCCCCGTCCGGGCCTGACGATCGTCGGCGAGCCCACGATGATGACGGTGGCGGACGCTCACAAAAGCGTCTCGACCTTTTCGACCACCGTACATGGTTTCGAGGCGCATTCGTCCAAGCCCATGCTGGGCGCCAACGCCATCGAGGGCGCCTGCGCACTTGTGGGAGGGCTCTACCGACTGTCGGACGAACTTGACGCTCTGGCCGATCCGGCAGGGCGTTTCGATCCGCCGTCGTCGACGGTTTCGGTCGGCACTATTCACGGCGGCACGGCGCGCAACATTCTGGCGCGCGAATGCACCTTCCATTGGGAGTTTCGCGGCCTGCCGGGCGTCCCGCCCGACTGGGCCCTGCGGCGCGTGGAAGATTATGCCGACAGGATTGTTTTGCCGCGCCTGCGCCGCTATGCGCCGTCCGCCCGGATCGAGACCATTACGGAAGTCGAGGTGCCCTGGCTGGCGCCGGAGCCGGGTTCAATTGCCGAAACCCTGACGCTGAAACTGGCGCGCGCCAACCGCACCATCGCGGTCTCCTACGCAACTGAGGCCGGGCGTTTCCAGCGGGCGGGCATTCCAACGGTCGTGTGCGGGCCCGGCAGCATCGATCAGGCGCATCAGCCCGACGAATTCATCGAGATTTCCCAGCTGGAGGCCGGGATCGGCTTCATGCGCAGGCTGGCGGTCGAACTCTCCTGATTGTCGCAGGCCTGTGACGCGCATTGCGAATCCGGATGGCCACGCTAGACTTGGCTCCAATTGATCAAACTCAAAAAGAATGCCGGGAGGAAAACGAATGCGCCGCGAGGAAAACGATCTGCTGACCCAGACGAGTGCGGGAACGCCGGGGGGCGATCTGCTACGGCGTTACTGGCAGCCGGTCTTTCTCAGCGCAGAATTGAAGACAGATACGCCCGAACCGGTCGAGATCATGGGCGAAAAGCTGGTGCTGTTTCGCGATGAATCCGGCCACGCGGCGCTGCTTGGCACGCTTTGCCCGCACCGTTGCGCAGATCTTTCCTACGGGCGCGTTGAGGACAACGGCATCCGCTGCCTGTATCACGGCTGGCTGTTCGACCGGCACGGTCATTGTCTCGATCAGCCGGCGGAGCCGGTCGAAAGCACTTACAAGAACGAGATCCGCCACACGGCCTATCCTTGCCACGAGGCGGCCGGGGCGATCTTCGCCTATATGGGGCCGGGGGAGCCGCCGCCGTTTCCGAACTTCCATTTCATGAGCGCGCCGGAAGATCACGTTTTCCAGAACAAGATTTTCCACGCCTGCAATTATCTGCAGGGCAACGAGGGCAATATGGACCCCTCGCATCTGTCGTTCCTGCACGCCAATTCGTTGCCGCGCGGCGGCAAGGCGGCCTCTGAAGGCGAATTGCACAAGGTCGTGCACCGCACGATTTTCGAGGATCAGCGCCCGTCGCTGCAGGTCGAAAAAACCCGCTACGGCATTCGTATTTTCGCCGAGCGCAAGAAGGGCGAAGGCAAGAAACTCGTCCGCATCACCAATTTCGTGTTTCCGAATTTCGGCTTCTTCTCGGGCGAAGATCAGCGCTATGGCGAGGGCGGCTATTCGGTGCACTGGCACGTGCCGATCAACGACACGAGCCACTGGCGTTTCGACTTCTGCTACCACTCGAAGGAAAAGCTCGACAAGGAGCACATGCTCATGCGCATCAAGCAGGAGCTTGGTGAAAACCATGTGCCGCGCCGTAGCGCCGCCAACCGCTATCTGCAGGATCGTGAGCAGATGAAGGGCAAGTCCTACGCTGGATTGGGCGCGTATTTCGCCGCACATGATTTATTCGCGGTCGAGAGCGCCGGCCCCATTCACGATCGCACGCGCGAATATCTCGGGCAGGCGGATGTGGCTATCGTGGCGTCGCGACGCATGCTGCTTGATGCGATGAAGAACATGAAAGATGGCAAGCCATTGCCTTTCACGCTCGAAAAGCCGGAAGACAATCGCTTCAACGATATTCTGGTGATCAGCGCCGAAATGGGCGAAGATGAAGACCCGCGCGGTTTTTGCCGCACCGTCACCGAGAGCGGCGATTTTCACGCGATCAAATAGGCCGACACGGAAATATCCGGCGGTTTTTGGGAGGGTTCATGATGCGTAACTGGACGAAAGCGGTCCTTGTGACTGCAATTGCGATCTGTGTTTCCGGTGCGGCTCTTGCGCAGGACTGGCAGGCGGGCGCTGGCGAGGACTGGAAGAAACTTCTGGAAGCAGGCCGCCGTGAGGGCAAGGTCGTGGTTGCCGGCGACCCCGATCTGGCGCGTCCGCTCAGCGATGGCTTCAAGCGCGACACCGGTATCACGGTCGAATTTCTGATCGGCAATCCGCGCGATCTGTCCAGCCGTTTGACGCGAGAGTTGCGCGCGAAAAATGTGACGCTCGACATCATGACAGGCGGTCCGGCCAATATTCCGCTGCACAAGCAGGGTTTGATGAAAGCCATCAAACCGCAACTGCTTTTGCCCGGCGTCACGGACCCGAAGAACTGGAAAGGCGGCTTCATCAAATGGATCGATAACGACAAGGCCTTCATGTTCATGGGGGCCGAGTATGTGCACAGCGATCCGTTCTACAATTCGGAAAAGATCAGCGGGCTGAAAAGCTGGCGCGATCTGATGAAGCCCGAATACAAGGGCAAGATCGTTGCGGTTGATCCGCAGTCGCAGGGCGCGGGACAGGCGGCCGCCGCCTATATCGTGCATCTGTTCGGGCTTGAGTTCGTCAAGAAACTTTACGTCGAACAGCAGATCACCCTGACGCGCGATGGCCGGCAGGCGATCGACTGGCTTTCGCGCGGCTCGCACTGGATTTCCATCGGCACCAGCACCACGGATCTCGAACGATTCCGGGCCTCGGGGGTGAAGAACATCGAGGTGTCCGATCTGGAGGACGGTCCGGGCTCGCTGCTCGGCGGGTTCAGCATTTTCTGGCAGCCTGTCGGCGGACCAAACCCGAACGCCGCCGCCGTGTTCCTCAACTGGTACGCCAGCAAGCCCGGGCAGGAGGCCTTCATGGCCGCCAAGGGCACTCCGACGCGCCGCACTGATGTCGATGTTTCGGCGATTCCAGCCTATAATCTGCCGAAACCCGGCTACAAATATCTCGACCAGTACACGGAAGATTTTCTGCTCGATGTGAGGCCGAAACTCGAAAAGACCATCGAGGAAGCCATGGGCGGCAAATAGTCTCGCCCGTCGCAATCGCAGGCGCGAATCTTGTATGAAGCGTGTGACGTCGGCGTTTTGAAAAGGATCGATTTGCAATGGAACGCGTGAAAGCATCCGGCCTGAAGATCGCACGGCCCCTCTACGATTTCATCGAACGCGAGGCCCTTCCGGGCCTGATGATTTCGTCGGCGGCCTTCTGGGCGGAATTTGCGGTTCTGGTGAAGGATATCGCGCCGCGCATCGCCAAGGCGCTCGATCACCGCAATCATATGCAGGACAAGATCGACGTCTGGCATCGCGAGCGGCGCGGCAAGGCGGTGGATCAGGCCGAGTATCTCTCGTTCCTGCGCTCCATCGGCTATCTGCTTGATGCGCCGAAAGACGTGAAGGTCGCCACGTCACATGTGGATGACGAGATTGCGCGCCTGCCTGGCCCGCAACTGGTGGTGCCGATGTCGAACGCGCGTTATGCGCTCAACGCCGCCAATGCGCGCTGGGGCTCGCTTTACGACGCGCTCTACGGCACGGACGCGATCAGCGACGACAACGGCGCGGCGCGTGGCAAAGGGTACAATGCAGCGCGCGGCGCGCTCGTCATTGCGCGGGCGCGACAGTTGCTCGATCAGGTTGCGCCTCTGGCGCAGGGCTCTCATGCCGATGCGGTGGGCTATGTGGCGGCGGGCGGCAAGCTCGTCGTGGCGCTTCCCACCGGCCTGACCGGACTGGCCGAGCCGTCGCGTTTCGTCGGCTACAATGGCGCGCCGGATGCGCCGACGAATATCCTGCTCACCAATAACGGCCTGCATGTGGATGTGGTGATCGACCGCACGAATGCGATCGGCAAGACCGACAAGGCCGGGATCGCCGATCTCCTCATCGAATCCGCTGTTTCGACCATCATGGATATGGAAGACAGCGTTGCGGCGGTGGACGCCGAAGACAAGGTGGAGGTCTATCGCAACTGGCTCGGACTGATGAACGGCCAGCTGACGGCCTCCTTTCAAAAAGCCGGCGGTTCGGTGGAGCGCAAGCTCAATCACGACCGAATCTACGCAAAGCCTGCCGGAGGCGCGCTGCGCCTGCACGGGCGTTCGCTGATGCTGGTGCGGCACGTCGGCCACCACATGTACACCGATGCGGTGCTGGACAGTTTCGGCCACGAGGTTCCGGAAGGCCTGCTGGATGCCGCCGTGAGCTCCATGATCGCCATGCACGATCTGCGTGGCACGCACGACACGCGCAATTCGCATCGCGGCTCCATCTATGTGGTGAAGCCCAAGATGCACGGGCCGGATGAAGTAGCGCTCACCGATCTGATGTTCTCGCGCGTCGAGGATATGCTGTTCCTGCCGCGCCACACGATCAAGATGGGCATCATGGATGAGGAGCGCCGCACCTCGATCAATCTGGCCGCCTGCATCGGGGCCGCGAAGGATCGTGTCGTGTTCATCAACACGGGCTTCCTCGACCGCACCGGCGACGAGATTCACACCTCGTTCGAGGCCGGGCCAGTGGTGCGCAAGAACGACATGCGCAATACGCTCTGGATCAAGGCGTATGAAGACAACAACGTCGATGTGGGACTTGCGTGCGGCTTGCCGGGGCGGGCGCAGATCGGCAAGGGCATGTGGGCTGCGCCCGATCGCATGGCCGACATGCTGGCGCAGAAAATCGGCCATCCGCAATCGGGCGCCACAACCGCCTGGGTGCCGTCGCCGACAGCCGCAACGCTTCACGCCATGCACTATCATACGGTGAATGTGCTTGAGCGTCAGAAAGAACTTTCGAAGCGCGCGCCCGCAAAGGTGGAGGACATCCTGACGATTCCGCTGGCGCAGTCGAACTTCTCGCCCGCCGATGTGCAGCAGGAACTCGACAACAATTGTCAGGGTATTCTGGGCTATGTGGTGCGCTGGATCGATCAGGGCGTCGGCTGTTCGAAAGTGCCGGACATTCACGACATCGGGTTGATGGAAGATCGCGCCACGCTGCGGATTTCAAGCCAGCATATCGCCAACTGGCTGCATCATGGCGTTGTGACAGAGCGCCAAGTGATGGAAACGCTGCGCCGCATGGCGGGCGTGGTGGACCGCCAGAATGCCGGCGATGCGCTCTACACGCCAATGGCGCCGAAGTTCGATGGCGTGGCGTTCAAAGCCGCGTGCGATCTCGTGTTGCAGGGACGGACGCAGCCGAACGGATATACGGAGTTTATTCTGCACAAGAGACGGCGTGAGGCGAAGGCGGGGATGTAAGGGGCGAGGAAGCCAAGCGCAATCGTGATTAGAGGCTTTATCAGCGTTCCATAAATCAAAAATCGTGCAACGGGCCAAATCACCGGGAGTTCTGCCAATTTCGCGGCAAACATGCAGCACAGAGCAATCGACGGATCGCAGCAATGCCCTACAATACTTGGTTTACGGAAACCGCCGAAGTCCTGAAGGGCGTGCCGGGTGGCGTTGAGCTTTTGGAATGGTTTGGTGGCAAACCCACCTTCGGCGATGGCGAGGTTTTGGAGCTGTCACTGAAATCGCGTGGTCCTTCTCGGCTTCGGATTGTTGCGTTCAGTTCCGCAAACCGTGGCAGCGAATTCGGAGTGTTGCCAAGCGCGATCATAACCTTCGAGCTTGCCGACATGATCGATGCTTCCATTGAAGGGTTCGCCCGACCCAACATAAGCGGTGGCCTGAAGCTGCGCTACGCGCGCGAAAAAAACTTCCACCCAAGCCTGTTGGGAATTGGAATGTCGATTGCCGATCATGAGATTGAGCTGGAGCCGTGTGCGGGCGTGTTTGGAACTATTCGCGCCAGCATCGTAAGGGTGTCATTCGAACGCTTGGGCTCGGACGACACGATTGAGCCGGCCTGAATAGGGCGCGCAAATTTCAAGAATTCTGCACCAAAACTCGGCCTTTGAATTCTAGGCCCATCGTAGTTGCATTCATCAGACGCGCGATTCGTTTGTGACAATCCGCAATCCCCTAGTTTCGACGGGTGGCCAAGTCGTCGCCAAAGTCGAGGGCGTGCGATCGTCAGATAAAACGAAAACGGCCGCCCCGGGGGAGGAGGGGCGGCCGTCGGTCGCTCATCGGCTCAAACTTGTAGCCGTCTGGTCGACGCTATCCGTGTCGCTCTGCGAGCGTGTCGCGTTGCGAACTGCCCGATCAGTGGATGACCACCAGATCCTTGATGGCGGCTTCGGCGTTCTGCGGGATGACGTCCCGCTTGTCGAAATCCGCCCAATCCTTGAACTTCGTCTTGGCGCGCGCCTCGACGATAAGTTTGGAACGCGCCGGGCCGATCTGCGGAAGCTTGTCGAGCTCATCCGCGGTGGCGGTGTTGAGATCGATCTTCTTCGCCGCGGCCACCGGAGCGGGCTTGGCTGCGGGGGCCGTCACGGCAGGCGCAGTCTGGGCGACCGGGGCCGCCTTGACGGCGGGAGCGGCGGCCGGCGCTGTGACGGCAGGCATCGTGGTGACTGCAGGCATCGCGGGCTTTGCTGGCGTGGTCGGCGCAGCGGGCGTCTGGGCGAGAGCGAAGCCGCTCGTCAGCGCAACGATTGCGGCGGCAGAGATGAAACGCAGGCGGGTCATCTGGGTGTTTCCTGTTTCCCGGTAGGTCTCGATGGCGTCGCCGGGGTCAATCACCATGGATATGAATCTAGTGGGGCCGGGCTGAACCGGGCATGAACCGGATTGTCAGGAAAGCGTTTGGTTGCGGAACCCCGCGGGCAGGCTGGGCCGCCCGGCTTTGCGCGCCCGGATTTTGTGCTAGACCGGCTTCCGGAATTTTGCGGGAACCAGCAGTGAAATATATTTCGACACGCGGGCAGGCGCCGGTCCTGTCTTTCACGGATGCGCTTCTGGCGGGACTTGCGCGCGATGGCGGGCTTTATGTGCCCGAGTCCTATCCGGTGCTCGACGCCGCCACCATTGCGGGTTTCGCCGGCCAGCCCTATGCGGCTGTGGCCGAACAGGTGATCGCGCCTTTCACGGGCGGCGGCATTGCGGCGAAAGACTTCCGGGCCATGCTGGATTCCGCCTATGCGACGTTCCGCCATCCGGCGGTGACGCCGCTGGCGCAGATCGGCGACAATCTCTTCGTGCTCGAACTGTTTCACGGCCCGACGCTCGCCTTCAAGGATGTGGCGATGCAATTGCTCGGCCGCATGATGGATCAGGCGCTCAAGGCGCGCGGCGAACGCGCCACAATCGTCGGCGCCACATCGGGCGATACGGGCGCTGCGGCGATCGAGGCTTTTCGCGGTCTCGATCAGGTCGACGTCTTCATCATGTATCCGCACAATCGCGTGTCGGATGTGCAGCGCCGCCAGATGACGACGATTGCGGACGACAACATTCACACCATCGCGCTCGAAGGAACGTTCGACGATTGTCAGGGCGTGCTGAAGGGCCTGTTCAACAATCACGCTTTCCGCGACGGGCTGCGCCTGTCGGGCGTGAATTCGATCAACTGGGCGCGCGTGGTGGCCCAGACGGTTTATTATTTCACCAGCGCGGTCGTGCTGGGCTCGCCGCATCGCAAGGTGTCGTTCACGGTTCCGACCGGCAATTTCGGCGACATTCTGGCGGGCTATATCGCCAAGCGCATGGGATTGCCGATCGATCGCCTCGTGATTGCCACGAACGAGAATGACATTCTGGCCCGCACGCTCGACACCGGCGTCTCGGAAGCCACGAGCGTTCACGCCACGAGTTCTCCGTCGATGGACATTCAGGTCTCGTCGAATTTCGAAAGACTGTTGTTCGACGCCTACGGGCGCGATGCGGGCGCTGTCCGCAATCTCATGGCGAGCCAGCAGCAATCGGGACGGTTCGAGATCGCCGCAGGCCCGCTGGCGGCCATCCGGGCGGAGTTCGATTCAGCCCGCACCGGCGAAACCGGCACAGCGAAAGAAATCGCC
>CANJWR010000113.1 GCA_947478455.1 Beijerinckiaceae bacterium
GCGGCAGAATCCAGACCCATGCGCCAATACCTCGACCTCATGAGCCATGTCCTCGAAACGGGGACCAAGAAGCAGGATCGGACCGGCACCGGGACGGTGTCGGTTTTCGGCCATCAGATGCGCTTCGATCTTCAGCAGGGCTTCCCGCTGGTCACGACGAAGAAGCTGCATCTGAAATCGATCATCCACGAATTGCTGTGGTTCCTGAAAGGCGACACCAATATCGCCTATCTGAAGGAAAACGGCGTTTCCATCTGGGATGAATGGGCTGACGAGCGCGGCGATCTGGGACCTGTTTACGGCAAGCAATGGCGCTCATGGGAAGGCGCTAATGGCGAGACCTTTGACCAGATTTCGTGGCTGATGCGAGAATTGCAGCGCAACCCGGATTCGCGCCGACTGGTGATTTCGGCCTGGAATGTGCCCGACATCGAAAAGATGAAGCTGGCGCCCTGCCATTGCCTGTTCCAGTTCTACGTGGCGGATGGCAGGCTCTCCTGCCAGCTTTACCAGCGATCCGCCGATATTTTTCTGGGCGTGCCGTTCAATATCGCCAGCTATGCGCTGCTGACCCATATGATCGCCCATGTGGCGGGCCTACAGCCCGGCGATTTCGTTCACACGTTCGGCGACGCCCACATTTATCTCAACCATTTCGAACAGGCGCGCCTGCAGCTTGCGCGCGAGCCGCGCCCCTTGCCGAAGCTCGTTCTCAACCCGTCCGTGAAGTCGATTTTCGACTTTCATTATGACGACATCCGGATCGATCAGTACGATCCCCATCCGTTGATCCGCGCCCCAGTGGCAGTGTGATCGATATGCTGCTACGAGGGTCAGCATGATCCATCCCCACCTCCGGCCCGCGACGCCCGACGACGTTTCGCACATTTTCGCGATGGTGAAGGAACTGGCCGAATTCGAGAAATTGGCCGATCAGGTCGATTCCACGGAAGACAGCCTGTCCGCCGCCTTGTTCGGCGAAAATCCCCGCATATTCGGCACGATTGCGGAAGCCGCAGGCGGACGCATCGTCGGCTTTACGCTCTGGTACTACACATTTTCGTCCTTCCGGGGCCGGCACGGCATCTGGATCGAGGATCTGTATGTGCGGCCGGACTGGCGCAGCAAGGGCTTCGGCAAGATGCTGCTGGCGGACCTCGCCAAACGCTGCATCGCCGAAAATCTCGCCCGGCTCGAATGGACCGTGCTGGACTGGAACCAGAAGGCGCTGGCCTTCTATCGTCGCGAAGGCGCGCAGCAACTCGACGAATGGCGCATGTGCCGCGTCGACGGCTCGGCGTTGTGGCGGATGGCGGATCAGGGCCTTTGAATGCTGCGCTGGTCATTGTGGCGGCGGTCGCCCGCAACCGAGTCATCGGCGGCGACAACAGATTGTTGTGGCGGCTTTCAAGCGATCTGAGGCGTTTCAAGGCGCTGACGCTCGGCAAACCCCTGATCATGGGCCGCAAGACGTTTGAGTCCATCGGCGAGCCCCTGCCCGGGCGACAGTCGATTGTCCTGACCCGCGACCACACCTGGTCGCACCCGGGCGTGCTTGTGGCGCATGACTTGCTCCAGGCGCTCGATCTCGGCGGCGAAACGGCGGCCGTGACGGGCGCTTCCGATATTATCATCGCCGGCGGCGCCGATCTCTATGCTCAAACCATCGGGATTGCTGACCGAATGCACATCACCGAAGTGGATTTGAGCCCGCCGGGGGACAGTTTTTTCCCGGAAATCGGTCCGCGCTGGAAAGAAGTCGCCCGGGAAAGTTTCCCGGCCGGCCCGCAGGACGAAGCGGCATTTGCCTTTGTGGACTACGAACCCAATTAAGCACGCGACAGACAAGTCGCCGCTGCCACGTTGAAAACGGCAGCGCTCGTGATTAACTCCTTTCAGCGTGTAAGCGGGGCTTCGGCCAAGCTTATGCGGGAGGGGAACCAAAAAAGAGGATTTCATGCCCTGGAATAATCAGTCTGGCGGCGGCGGTGGCGGACCATGGAAACCTGGCAATCAGGGTCCATGGGGCCAAGGGCCGTCGGGCAACAATAACAACGGCGGACCGCCCGATCTCGAGGAACTGCTTCGGCGCGGGCAGGACAAGCTCAAACAGGCGCTCCCGGGCGGAATTGTCGGCGGACGCGGGGTAGGCCTCATTCTGGCGGCTGTAGCGGTCGCGTGGCTGTCCAGCGGATTCTACACCGTCGCCCCCAACGAGGTCGGCCTGAACATGATTTTCGGTCGCTTCGACAAGCGCACCACGTCGGGCCTCAACTACAACTGGCCCTACCCGATCGGCTCGGTCACCAAACTTGCGGTCACCAACCGTAACGGCACCGACATCGGCTTCGTCAATCGCGAGGATACGCGCCGCATTGGTTCGCCGACGCAGATCGAAGTGCCGGAAGAAAGCCTGATGCTCACCGGTGATGAGAACATCGCCGACGTGAAATTCCGCGTCATCTGGCAGATCGATCCCCTGAAGCCGGAAGATTACGCCTTCAACGTGCGCAATCCGCCGGAAACCGTGAAGGCCGTTGCCGAAAGCGCCATGCGTGAAATCGTCGGCCGCACCGCAATCCAGCGCATTCTGACGGCCGAGCGCAAGATCATCGAGCCCGCCGCGCAGGAACTCATCCAGAAGGTCCTGAACGACTACAGGGCCGGCGTGATGGTGCTACAGGTCCAGCTGCTGTCCGTCGATCCACCCGAACAGGTCATCGCGGCGTTTCGCGACGTAACTGCCGCCCAGCAGGATCAGGATCGCCTGCGCAACGAAGCCGAAGCCTACGCCAACCGCGTCGTGCCCGAAGCGCGCGGCGCATCGTCGCGCATTCTGCAGGAAGCCGAGGGCTATCGCGAACAGACGGTCGCCGAGGCGCGTGGTCAGGCCTCGCGCTTCACGCAGGTTTACGACCAGTACAAGAATGCGCCTGCGGTCACCCGCGAGCGCATGTATCTCGAAACGATGGAGCGCGTGCTGTCCGGCACAAGCAAGGTGATCATCGACCAGGGCCAGAATGGACAGGGCGTCGTGCCCTATCTGCCGCTCGGCGCGCTGGACGCCCCTCGTCCCGCAGTCCCCGTCAGCCAGGGAGTCCGTTGATGCGTAGCTCGACCTTCGGGCTTTTCGCCCTCATCGCACTCGTGGCCATTCTGATTCTGGGCGGCGGCTCCCTCTACACCGTAAACCAGAACCAGCAGGCGCTGGTGCTGCGCCTCGGCGAGCCGGTTCCCGGACGCGCCGTAGTTCCGAACCCAGGCCTGCACTTCAAGCTTCCGTTCATCGAGACGGTTGTGCTTTTCGACAAGCGCATCCTTGATCTCGAAACCGACAAGCAGGAAGTGCTGGCCTCCGACAACAACCGCATCGAGGTCGACGCCTTCCTGCGTTACCGCATTGTCGATGTGCTGACGTTCTACCAGTCGGTGGGCACAATCCAGCGCAGCAACAACCAGCTTGGCTCCGTGCTGAACTCAGCGGTGCGCCGCGTTCTCGGCGAAGCCAACATGGTGCAGATCGTGCGCGACAATCGCTCGAATCTGATGCAGCGCATTCGCGATCAGGTTGATCAGGAAGCCGGCAAGCTCGGCGTCTCGGTCGTCGACGTGCGAATTCGTCGCGCCGACCTGCCCCGCCAGATTTCCGAGCAGGTCTTCAAGCGCATGCAGACCGAGCGTGCACGCGAGGCGGCGGAATTCCGTGCGCAGGGTTCCGAACAGGCCCAGCGCATCACCGCTAAGGCCGACCGCGACGTGGTGGTGCTTCGCGCCGACGCTCAGCGGCAGGCCGACCAAATCCGCGGCGAGGGCGAAGCCACCCGAAACCAGATCTTCGCCGAATCGTTCGGCAAGGATCCGGATTTCTTCGCCTTTTACCGGTCGATGCAGGCTTACGAGGCTGGCCTCAAGTCCAGCGACACCCGTCTGGTGATCAGCCCGAACAGCGAATTTTTCCGCTTTTTCGGCGCTCCATCGGGCATTCGTCCTGCTCAGCCGGCCCCCGCCCCGGCGCGCTGACGCGCGTTCTTGGCGAAAAAGGTGGACGTGCGTAAAATAAGCGTGATGGCGCGTGAAATCGTCGCCATTACGCCTCATTTCGTGCTTCGATAGTGAACAGACCGGCATTGGCCCGGCAGCTTGAGGAGATGGACGACCATGGGTTTCGCCACGACATCCAAGTCGAACGCGATAACGCCGATCCGGCGAAAGGGCAGCAAGGCAGCGTTATTCGCAGCTGCCCTCATGATGGCCCCGATGACTCTTCCGTCTCCCGCGCAGGCGCGCGGTCCGGAATCACTGGCCGATCTTGCCGAATCGGTCAGCGACGCAGTTGTGAACATTTCAGCCGCCCAGACCGGCCCGGCGCCGCGCGGCAATGCCGCCCCGACCCCGCCGCAGGGCACGCCCTTCGATGATCTTTTCGAAGAATTCTTCCGTCGCCGTCAGGGCGAAGGCGGCGGCGCAGCTCCGAACACCCCGCCACAGCAGCGGCGCGGCGGCAACTCGCTTGGCTCGGGCTTCGTCATCGACTCCGCCGGCATTGTGATCACCAATGCGCACGTGATTGCGGATTCGAACGAGATCACTGTCATTTTCACCGATGGCCAGAAGCTGAAAGCAGAATTGCTCGGCAAGGACACCAAGGTTGACGTCGCCGTGCTGCGCGTAAAGCCGGACAAGCCGCTCAAATCGGTGAAGTTCGGCGAAAGCGCCAAGACTCGCGTAGGCGACTGGGTTCTGGCGGTCGGAAATCCCTTCGGCCTCGGCGGCACCGTCACGGCCGGCATCATTTCGGCCCGCAACCGCAACATCAACAGCGGCCCCTACGACAACTACATCCAGACCGACGCCTCCATCAACAAGGGCAATTCGGGCGGCCCTCTGTTCAATATGGCCGGCGAGGTCATCGGCATCAACACCGCCATCCTGTCGCCGTCGGGCGGCTCGGTGGGCATCGGCTTCGCGACCCCAGCCGCGACCGTCATGCCGATCATCGACCAGTTGCAGAAGTTCGGCGAAACCCGCCGCGGCTGGCTCGGCGTTCGCATCCAGAACGTCGACGATTCGATTGCCGAAAGTCTGGCGCTCGGCAAGGCGCGCGGCGCGCTTGTCGCCGGCATCGACGAAAAAGGCCCCGCCAAGCCAGCTGGCCTCAAGGCCGGCGACGTGATCATCACGTTCGACGGTCAGGACGTGAAGGATTCGACCGAACTGCCGAAGATCGTCGCCTCGACGCCGGTCGGCAAGGAAGTCGATCTCGGCATCATGCGCGACGGAAAGCCTGTGACCCTCAAGGTCACGCTCGGCCGCCTCGAAGATGGCGAAAAGACCCAGCAAGCGGCGTTGCAGGACGGCAAGCCTGCTCCGGCCGCTCCGCAGGCCGCCATCCAGAAGGCGATCGGCATGGAGTTCGCGGGCCTGACCCCCGACATCCGCAAGCGCTTCAACATTCAGGAAGGCGTCACGGGCGTCGTCGTCACCAAGGTCGACCCCGCCTCGGCGGCTGCCGAAAAGCGCATTCAGGCCGGCGACACCATCGTGGAGATCAATCAGGATCCGATCAAGCAAGCCGGCGACATCGCGGCCAAGATGAAATCGGTGAAAGACGCCGGCCGCAAGACCGCGCTGTTCCTGATTGCAAGCCCGACCGGCGACAAGCGCTTCGTGGCGCTGCCGGTCGAATAAACGAACGAACATCGAAAAGCTCTCTCAAGGCCCGCGCAAGCGGGCCTTGTTGTTTTGGGGCCGCGCCCTTTTCGCCGGAGCCCCATGTCTACGCTCACATCCTACCGCCTCGTCGCGAGTGATCTGCCGCGCTGGCAGTCGCTCATCAATTCAAAGCCAGCAGTGGCGCAACAGACGAAATATTTTCAGGCCAATATCGGCGCCGTAAAAACCGCCGATGAGTTTCTGAAGAATACTCGCCTGTTTAATTTTGCCATGCAGGCGTTCGGGATGGGCGACAGGCTCTACGCCAAAGGCCTGATGAAACAGGTTTTACAACAGGGCGTGACGAACCCCGACGCGCTCGCCAACAAGCTCAACGATCCCCGCATCAAGGCCTTCGCCAAAGCCTTCGACTTCGTCGGAAAGGGCGCGCAAACGACGCAATTGCCTGCGGTGCAGAAGGATGTGGTCGCCCGCTATGTCGAGCAAACGCTTGAAACGGAACAGGGCGCACAGAATCCAGGCGTGAAGCTGGCGCTCTATTTCCGCCAGAACGCGCCGAACATCACCAGCCCCTACGGCATACTGGCGGACCGCGATCTGTTGACGGTCGTGCAGACTACGCTCGGCATTTCGCCCATGACATCTTATCAGAACGTCGATCTTCAGGCGAAGAACCTGAAGGCGCGGCTCGACGTCGCCGACTTCAAGGACCCGCAGAAACTGGCGAAATTCATAGAGCGCTTCTGCGCAGTTTATGATTCAAACGGCGGTGGCGGAAATCTGGCGGGTGCACAAACGCTTGGCCTGTTCGACAACAGCTCGTCGATGGGCATCGGCATCGATGCACTGATGAAGTTGCAGAATGTGAAACTTACCGGTCGTTGACCGATTTCAACTTTTGAACTCGCTGCGCCGGTAACCCTGCATATAGAGCAGCGCCGTCAGATCAGAATGATCGACCCTGTACGCTGCCGCAGCAGCCACCGCCGGCTTGGCGTGATAGGCGACGCCCGCGCCGGCGGCTTCCAGCATGGCCAGATCGTTGGCGCCGTCGCCGACCGCCATCGTCTCTTCAACGGCCAGTTCGTGCGCGATGCGCAAGGCCGTCAGTGAGGCCAGCTTCGCTTCGCGGCCCAGAATAGGTTCGGCCACCAGACCGGCGAACTTATCGTTCTCGACAATCAGCATGTTAGCGCGGTTTTCATGAAATCCGATCATCGCCGCCACCTTGTCAGTGAACAGCGTGAAGCCGCCCGACACCAGCGCCGTATAGGCCCCGTTCGCCCGCATGGTCTGCACGAGTTCGCGCCCGCCCGGCGTCAGCCGGATACGCTCGACGATCACCTGATCGACGATGCCGGCCGCAAGCCCTTTCAGCAGGCCCACGCGCTCACGCAAGGCCGGCTCGAAATCGATCTCGCCCCGCATGGCGCGCTCGGTAATGCCCGCCACATGCTCTTTCATGCCGGCGAAATCGGCCAGTTCGTCGATGCATTCCTGCCCGATCATGGTTGAATCCATATCGGCCAGAAACAGCTTCTTGCGGCGGCCTTTGGCGGCCTGCACAAACACGTCGACCGGCGCATCGCCCAGTTCGAGGCGCAGGCGATCCGCCACAAGCCGGTTGTCGATTTCGCCCACGGGTGCGAAAGCAATGTCGACCGCGACGCCGGGCGCAAGCCAGTCGGGCTCGCAGGCTGCCGGCAGATGGGACGAAATCGATGCAACCAGCGCGTCATCGAGCGCCGCGCGGGACGGATTTGAAACGAGGGTGACGACGTGGATCATGCGGAGAGTGCTCTTGGGCCGGATCGGTTGAAAGGCCGCGCATGAGCACGACCGTGTCGGCGCTTCTCATCGCAGGCCCAACGGCCAGCGGCAAGTCCGCTCTGGCGATCCGGCTGGCCCAGCGCCTCGATGGGTTGGTGATCAACGCCGATTCCATGCAGGTCTATGCAGATCTGCGCATCATCACCGCCCGCCCGACCCCGGACGAGGAGGCGGCCGCCCCCCATATTCTGTTCGGCCATGTGGACGCAGCCGTGAATTATTCCGTCGGCCGCTGGCTGGAGGATGCCGGGCTCGCCCTTGAACAGGCTCGCATTCAGGGCCGCCTGCCGATTTTCGTCGGCGGCACCGGCTTGTATTTCAAGGCGCTGACCCAGGGCCTGTCCGACATTCCGGCGGTGCCTGACGAGGTGCGGGCGGAAGTCCGCCACGAGGCCGAAGGCCTGAGCCCGCCGGAGCTTCACGCCCGCCTCGCCGCGCTCGATCCCGCCATGTCAGAACGATTGCGCCCCACCGACCCGCAAAGAATTCTCCGGGCGCTGGAAATATTCGCCGCCACCGGCCGCAGCCTCGCGGAGTTCCAGGGCGCACGAAGCCGCCCAATGCTGGACATGACGCAATGTCGCGGCGTCTTCCTTGCGCCCGACCGCCCGTTGCTCAACGCCCGCATCGACGCGCGCTTCGACGCGATGATGGAACAGGGCGCTGTCGAAGAAGTCGCCCGTCTGGCGGCGCGCAATCTGGACCCCGCGCTCCCGGCCATGCGTGCGCACGGCGTGCCGGGATTGATCGCCTGGATGCAAGGAAACACGTCCCGCGACGTCGCTGTCGAGAAAGGCAAGAGCGACACACGGCATTACGCAAAACGCCAGTTCACCTTCGTGCGCCACCAGTTACCGGACTTCGAGTGGATGGCGCCGGACGATGCGGACGAGCGCCTGAAAGACGTTTAGTCGCCCTTCGAAAGGCCAGCGCCCGTCGCCATAATGTCTGCAGTTAGCCCTTTCGCATCCCCACCAGCGCAAAGAACGCACCCTGCGGGTCAACGGCCTGCGCAATCCAGCCGCCGCCCGGCACCTGCATGGGACCATTCACGATCTTGCCGCCGTTGGCGTTGACGCGCGAAACAGCGGCGTCGATGTCGGCGACGTTGAAATAATAAACCCATGATGTGACCGGCATCTGGGGCGGCTTGTTCATCATGCCGCCGATGGAGCGGCCGTTGTGATCGAACAACTGGTACGTCCCCATATCGCCCATGTTGATCGCTTCGCCTTTTGTCCAGCCGAATAGGGCCGAATAGAAATCGAACGCTTTCTGCCAATCGGTCGCATAAAGCTCGTTCCAGCCGATCAGGCCGGGCGTATTCGGCGCAGGCGGCTCGCCCGGCATTGGGCTGGACCATTTGAACAGGGCGAAAATCGTATTCTAGGGATCAGCCAGAATCGCGAAACGTCCGACATTAGGAATATCCGTCGGTTCCTTGAAAACGCGTCCGCCGAGCTGCTTCGCCTTCGCAACGGTGGCATCCACGTCATCGACGCCCACATAGCCTTCCCAATGCGGCGACGCGCCCATCTTTTTCGCTTCGTCTGGCAGGGTCATGAGACCGGCGACTGGCAATTGTCCAACCTTGAACATCCAGTAGTCGATACCGGGCATCTGCGAATCCTGCAGTCCCCATTCAACAACTTTGGAGTAGAATGACTTTGCGGAGTTGATGTCGGTGCTGAGCAATTCGTGCCAAACGAATGCGCCATGGTTGCTAGACATGGGAACTCTCCTGAAAATGTGCGAGCTTGGCTTTTTGACGGTCGCAATCATTTCAGTCTCCAACGATGACGCCCTGATGGCAATAGCTCGCCCAAGATCGGAAAGCCGTCGCAGCCGAAAGCGTCTTGACCCGAACCCGCCGGTCCTTTATTTGTCGTTCAACATTCAGTGGAGAAAGCGCATGCGCGCGCAGCTTATCGTAGTACGACCGGCGCCAGGAACAGGACGGGGATAATCCCCGAGATCCTGCGAATGGCGCATACCGGGGCCCCCTTGAGGGCCTTTTTTATTGCCCGAAATTCAAGAACGCAGCAGACAAAACGAACGACCGACAGAGGATTAGCGTCATGTCCAGACAGATGACCGGTGCGGAAATGGTGGTGGAAGCCCTGAAGGATCAGGGCGTCGATACGGTGTTCGGCTATCCGGGCGGCGCGGTCCTTCCGATCTACGACGCCATCTTCAACCAGAATTACGTCCGTCACGTCCTCGTCCGGCAGGAGGGCGGCGCCGCCCATGCGGCGGAAGGTTACGCGCGCTCCACCGGCAAGGTCGGCGTGCTGCTCGTCACCTCCGGCCCCGGCGCCACCAATGCGGTGACGGGCCTCACGGACGCCCTGCTCGATTCCATTCCGCTGGTCTGCCTGACCGGTCAGGTGCCGACGCACCTCATCGGCTCGGACGCTTTTCAGGAATGCGACACGGTCGGCATCACCCGCCATTGCACGAAGCACAATTATCTCGTGCGTTCGATCGAGGATCTGCCGCGCATTCTGCACGAAGCCTTTTATGTCGCCCGCAGCGGACGTCCCGGCCCGGTCGTGATCGATCTGCCGAAGGATGTGCAGTTCGCCACCGGCGCCTATTCGGTGCCGGAATTCAAAGGCCACAAGACCTATCAGCCCAAGCTGAAGGGCGATGCGGCGCGCATCGCGCAAGCCGTTGAAATGATGTCGAAGGCCAGGAAGCCTATCTTCTACACCGGCGGCGGCGTCATCAATTCCGGCCCGAAGGCCTCGCAACTGCTGCGCGATTTCGTCGCCATGACGAACTTCCCGATCACCTCGACCCTGATGGGCCTCGGCGCCTATCCGGCCTCGGGATCGAACTGGCTCGGCATGCTCGGCATGCACGGTACTTATGAAGCCAATAACGCCATGCACGATTGCGATCTGATGATCTGCGTCGGCGCGCGTTTTGACGACCGCATCACCGGTCGGCTTGATGCGTTCGCACCGAATTCGAAGAAGATCCACATCGACATCGACGCGTCGTCGATCAACAAGAACGTGCGCGTCGATGTTCCGATCATCGGCGATTGCGCCAATGTGCTGGAAGACATGATCGGCGAATGGCGCAACCGCAGCTATCAGGCGGACAAGCCCGCGCTTGCAGACTGGTGGAAGCAGATCGAAGTGTGGCGCGCCCGCAAGTCGCTCGCCTATCGTCCTTCAAAGACTGCCATCAAGCCGCAATACGCGATCCAGCGCCTCTATGAGGCCACGAAAAACCGCGACACCTACATCACCACGGAAGTCGGACAGCACCAGATGTGGGCGGCGCAATATTATCATTTCGAGGAGCCCAACCGCTGGATGACCTCGGGCGGCCTCGGCACCATGGGTTACGGTCTGCCGGCCGCCATCGGCACCCAGATGGCGCATCCCGATGCGCTCGTCATCGACGTGGCGGGCGATGCCTCGATCCTGATGAACATTCAGGAACTGTCAACCGCGAAGCAATATCGCGCCGGCGTGAAGGTGTTCATCCTGAACAACCAGTACATGGGCATGGTACGCCAGTGGCAGGAACTGCTGCACGGCGGCCGCTATGCGGAAAGCTACACGGATTCGCTGCCCGATTTCGTCAAGCTTGCGCAGGCCTACGGAGCGCACGGAATTCGCTGCACCGATCCCAATGACCTCGACCGCGCCATCAAGGAAATGATCGAGACCCCCGGCCTCGTGATTTTCGATTGCGTCGTCGAAGCAGAGGAAAACTGCTTCCCGATGATCCCGTCGGGCAAGGCGCACAACGACATGATTTTGGCAGAACTCGGTGACGACGCAGGCGTCGAACTGGGCGCCATCATCGACGAAAAGGGCAAGATGCTGGTGTGAGGGGCTTTCCTCTCGCATCGCCTCCCCACATCACATTCGAAAACGGAAGATCAACGCCATGAACGCACCGGTCCCCGCGCCCCCCCCCGTCATCCCGCCGTCGCCTTATTCGTCGGCCATCGGCAAGTCGAACATCGAAAGCCATACGCTCAGCGTGCTGGTCGATAATGAACCGGGCGTGCTCGCCCGCGTCGTCGGCCTGTTCTCGGGCCGCGGCTACAATATCGACAGCCTCACGGTTGCAGAGGTCGCCCACGGCGAACAACTGTCGCGCATCACCATCGTCACCAACGGCCCGCCCGAGGCAATCGAGCAGATCAGCCATCAGCTCGAGCGCATCGTGCCGATCCACAAGGTGGTCGATCTGACGCTCACTGGCCGCGCCATCGAGCGCGAACTGGCGATGATCAAGGTGCGCGGCTCGGGCGACAACCGCAGCGAGGCGCTGCGACTGGCCGAAGCCTTCCGGGCCAAACTGATCGACGCCACCACCGAGAGCTTCATTTTTGAACTCACCGGCGGGCCTCGCAAGATCGACGATTTCATCGAACTCATGCGGCCCATCGGGCTGGTCGAGGTTTCCCGCACGGGCGTCGCCGCCATTACGCGCGGCGCCGCCCTGACCTGACCGGAAGCAGGCGCCATGTCGGTCGAACTCGCAATCGCCACGGCGCTCTTCTGTTTCGCCGGTTCGCTGACGCCCGGGCCCAACAACATCATGTTGCTGGCTTCGGGGGTCAATTTCGGCTTCGCCCGCACTCTGCCGCATATGGCGGGCGTGGTGGCCGGCTATGCGTTCCTGCTGCTGATGGTAGGGCTCGGCATCGGCCAGAGCGTCATGGCGCATCCGACCGCCCTGCTGGCGCTCAAGATCGCGGGCGCGACCTATCTGGTTTGGCTCGCGTGGAAAGTGGCGACCGCCACCGGCGGCGCAAAAGGTGAAGGACGTGGGACGCCGATGAGCTTCCTGCAGGCGGTCGCCTTCCAGTGGATCAACGTCAAGGGCGTGCTGATGGGGATCAGCGCCGTGGCGGCCTTCACGCGCCCTGCGGCTTTTGGGGCGACTTTGGCGACGCTGATTTCGGTTTCGTTCGTCGCCAATGTCACATCGGTGCTGGTCTGGACGCTGTTTGGCACGGCCCTGCGGGGCTTCCTGTCCGACCCACGTAATGCTCGTATTTTCAATGGCTTGATGGCGGCTTTACTGGTCGCCTCGCTATATCCGATGCTGGCGGACGGCTGATGGCCCTTCCGGCATGTGCGCGCCATGCCGACGCAGCGACGCAATTTATCTGGACCGGCTGTTTTCATCCGGCCGGAAACCGCCTAGAAGGCGCTGTCGAATTCAAGAACGGTGGCCGCCGGCCGCCTTACAGGGGATAGGTCCGTTATGCGCGTCTATTATGATCAGGATGCCGACATCAACCTCATCAAGAGCAAGAAAGTCGTTATCGTCGGCTACGGCTCGCAGGGTCGCGCCCATGCGCTGAACCTCAAGGACTCCGGCGCCAAGGACATCCGTATCGCTCTCAAGAGCGGCTCGGCCACGGCCGACAAGGTGAAGGCCGACGGCCTTCAGGTGCTCACTGTGGCGGAAGCCGCCAAGTGGGGCGACCTGATCATGATGGCGACCCCGGACGAATTGCAGGCAGACATCTACCGCAGCGAGATCGCCCCCAACATCCGCGACGGCGCGGCGATCGCTTTCGCTCACGGCCTCAATGTCCACTTCGGCCTCATCGAGCCGAAAAAGACCGTCGACGTGGTCATGATCGCCCCGAAGGGCCCCGGCCACACGGTGCGCGGTGAATACCAGAAGGGCGGCGGCGTGCCCTGCCTGATCGCCGTTCATCACGACGCCTCCGGCAACGCCCATGACCTCGCGCTTTCCTATGCCTGCGGCGTCGGCGGCGGTCGTTCGGGCGTTATCGAGACGAATTTCCGCGAGGAATGCGAGACCGACCTGTTCGGCGAGCAGGTCGTGCTCTGCGGCGGTCTCGTCGAGCTGATCCGCGCCGGCTTCGAGACCCTGACCGAGGCAGGTTATGCCCCGGAGATGGCCTATTTCGAGTGCCTGCATGAAGTGAAGCTGATCGTCGACCTCATCTACGAGGGCGGCATCGCCAACATGAACTACTCGATCTCGAACACGGCCGAATGGGGCGAATATGTCACCGGCCCGCGCATCATCACCGAAGAGACAAAGGCGGAGATGAAGAAGGTCCTGAAGGACATTCAGACCGGCAAGTTCACCTCCGAATGGATGCAGGAATACCGGGCTGGCCTGGCGCGCTTCAAGGGCATCCGCCGCCTGAACGACGAGCACCAGATTGAGGATGTCGGCGCGAAACTGCGCGCCATGATGCCCTGGATCGGCAAAAACAAGCTGGTCGACAAGGATCGCAACTAACCGAAACCACACATCAGCCCGGGGGCCACATGCAAAGTCTTGATGTCTTGCGCAACCTGGCTGATGTCGATCGGGACATTCTGGAAAAGACCCTGCGCGACTTCCTGAAATGCAGGGCCGTGTCCGACTTTGAGAGATACCTGACGTTTCTGTCCCCGGCGGTCGAAATCACGATCGTCGGGGACCGCAAGCTCCACCCCTATTCTGGCTGCTATGTCGGCCATGAGGGAGCCTTGCAACTTGTGCGGCGCATCGATGTGGAGTTCGAATATATCGAATCCAGGATCGTCGACATTGTGGTTGACCACGACCGGGCCGTCGTCCGTCGGGTCAAGACCATGCGGCAGAACGGAACCCGGGAAATCCGGCACTTGCACATGTGCACCTGGGTCCGCTTTCAGAACGGGCTGATCATCGAAATTGTCGAATATTCCGACACGGCCCTGACCGTTTTCCTCTCGCAACCCTGAAATTGCTACATTTTGACGCTGCGAGAGGTCAATTCGCGAGCAGCGATTTTTTTAGTTGCAACAGACGCCCTTGATATTACAAATGATGGTCAATCAATGAACAAAATTGCAGGTCGGGCGCTCAGTCATCCCCTCATTTTTCAAACAACTGCAAACGTCTGATTGAAGGTCC
>CANJWR010000114.1 GCA_947478455.1 Beijerinckiaceae bacterium
GCTACGCTCCGCACGCCTCGATGCGTGCGACACCACAACTCACAAGGGCTCATGCAGCCCTTTTCTCTCAACCAGACTGGTACACTTTTACGCCGCCATCTGGCACAATTTGTCGCCGCCATTGACAGCGATCGGGATGTTCGGCTTAAAGTAGAGAACGAAATCAGCCTTCTTCGCCTTGCCGCGCGTCACCAGCTTGCCGCGCACGATGATGCGGCCCTTGGTGAAGTAAACCTCCTCGCGCACCTGCAACATCTCATCCCAGCCCGCGCGCTTGACGGCGGGCAGAATGAACTTCGTGCAGATATCGCGTTCGGTGAGGCTTCGTTTATCCATCACGCAAGGCGAATCCTTCAACTGTTACGACAAATAGCAGTATTGGCAGGGTTTCCGCCAGATTGCACCGGGTGCGAACCCGCGCACCCTAGTGCGAACCGGGTTCGTACGTCTGGCGCTGGCGAAAGCCCGCGCTGCCGCCGCCCGCATAGGCCAAGCGCCGGGGGTACCTAACCGGGCGGGCATGATATCGGAAGCGTGGGGTATCATTCCTTGCCGTCCACTTCGTCGATGAAGCCCCTCATCTCGCGCAATAGTTCCGCAAAGTGGCGGCGTTCCGCAATGTGCTCGGCGGTATAGCGGCCATGCTTGAAGGCATGGCGATTACCCTTCTGCGCGCCCTTAGCCTTCCCGCCGTGCATCCGGCATCGCCCGTTCACCATCGCGGGCGACTGGCATGGCGTCCCGGCCCGCGTCCGGGCATGGCAACGCGGACTCATGTGCATGGGTACTTTGGCCGGCAATCTGCTTTGCATGGGGTCGTTCCTTCAATTTGCTGGCGTCCCCACCCCCCGGTTGACCGGGTGCGGCGACCATGCCGACCACCGCTTGCCCGCCCGCATGGACGTGGACGTGTTCAACCGTGACCTTTTGCTGGCCCTTCCCGCGATGGCGGTTGAGGGCTTCGACCAGCGCCGCATAGGTGCGGGAAAGCTTGTTGGCTTGCGCAAGGTTTTCGCGCCGTCCTTCGAAGCTCTGCTCGCCAATCATGCCGCGCCGGTAGCACTCCATCGCGGCGTTGTGGGCGGCGATAAGTTGCGCGGCCATCATGCCCTCAAGCTCGTCCTTGGGCGCGATGCCAATCAGCGCGGCGACCGTGGCGCTTAACTGCTTGTCGCGCTCTTCGGCGCTTGAGTTTTTCACCCACAAGGCTTGTGCCGCCTGATTGGCAAGCGTGTGGTTCCAGTTATCCGATTGCGATCCGCCAACGGCCTTGTGGCGTCCCTTTCGGTCCTCCGGATCGTCGGCGACCACGGTTGTTGGTGCGTTGGTGGGCTTTTTGGCGCTCATGGCGATGTCCTGGTGTCGTGGATTTCAAAGGTTGCAAGGGCGGCGACGGCTTCGGCCTTCCGGCCTGCATGCCAAGCGGGCCAGCAACGCGAATGCAGCCAGGTATGGCCGGTTGTATCGATGCCGAAAGGAAGCAGCGGGACTTGGCCGTGTTCGGTTTCGCCGCAGCCGAAGCAGCGACCGGGCGGCGAGCGCACCGGATTCCGGTTCAGCCATTCGGCCAGACAAAAAGCGAAGGCGCGGGCCTCGGCTTGATCCCGTGGCAAGCCGCCGTCGAACTCGGAAATGTCCGCCCGTTCCTCGAAGAAGGCGCGCCAGTCCTCGCCCGACCAGCCATCGCCGCCACGGGTTAGCAGCGCAATCACCTGCGCCTTGTGACGCGCCAAAAGTTCGAGCATGGCGGGCGGCGGCACGGCGTCCGCTTCCAGGGTGAGGGCATCGCCGTCGACCCCGATCCGAACACCCGACGCCCTCGCGCATTTCAGGGTGTGAACAGCGCTCATAGCCGCGCCCTCCAGCTTGGGCTTTCTGGCGCGGATTGGGGCGGGTGAACTTCGTCCGCGACGTCCGCGTCGATCTCGACGTTTGTTTTCAAGGTATTTGCTGGGGTAGTTGGGACGTTCTCACCCCTCGAACCGTCCGCTGGATTGCCGACCGTCCGCAAGTCTTGGATTCCGAAGCCGTTGCCAACGTTGGATTTCACCGGATGGGCGGACGGCGCGGACGATGCTGACGGTTTCACCCCTGGGCTTTCTGCCGCGGAAGTCGTGATGCGGATCATCCGTGTCCTCGCCCGCCCTTCACGCTCGAAACCGATGTCGAAGTTGATCTTGCGCAGGAAGGTCGCAGCACGGCGCAAGCGGCCCGCAAGCGCCCGAGGGCTATCGGGCCAGGTTTTCGACTTAGCGATGCGCTCGCCCGCCATTTCGGCAAGGGCACCCAGAAGGTCCGAGGCGGTTCCCGTCCACTCCGTCCGCGTCTGCATCAAGGTCCTCACCGCGGCGGCGATCGGATCGGCGTCGATCACCCCGTCCACCGCCTCGTCACGATTGCCGCAATAGGCCGACCAGAATGTGCCGGAGGTCCAAAGTGAGGTTTCACAAGCCGTCGCCCACAAGGCGAAATCCGCCATGCGCGGCAGCTTGTCGAGCTTTGTTCGCGGCAATTCGGCCAGGCCCTTAGCCACGGCATCGAGCAGGACGCCGAGGAGGCGCGGACGCTCAGCCTCGAACGCCGCCCATAATTCCTGCTCGGGGCACCGGCGTTCCTCGGGGATTGGCTCCAGCGTGAGGAACACCGCGCGATCGGCTAGGTCGGGCCTCGTGACGATATCCTCGATCCCGTTCAGGATGACCGGGCGCGCGGCGTCAAACAACACCTCGTCCTGATCGGAATAAAGCTGACGCACCGCGAACCCGCCGCCCGTGGCGAGGCGGCAAAGCGTGTCCGATATCCAGGCGGGAAGGCCCGACACATTATCGAAGGCCAGCACATGGCCGTTGCTAGCGGCGATGAACAGGTCGCGATCCTCGCGCGGCAAGGCGCGAAGCGGCGCGGTGTTGGGATCAAGCAGCGCCCGCAGGATCGCCGAGAAGGTTGATTTCGCCGAACCCTGCTCGCCCGACAACACGATCACCGGATAGGGACCGCGATTGCGCAGGCAAGCCAAAGCCCAGGCAACCACCAGCACGAAATCGGCGTCGGTCTGCACATTGAGGAAAGAGCGCAAGGTTTCGATCGAGCCGCCGCCCAAAGGGATCGGCATCGCCTTCATGCCCGAAGCGCGCCGAAAACGAACGGGCGAATTTTCAACGATACGCCAGCCGGTGGCGTCGATCTCGATGGCGCGCCATGCCTCGTCGCCAAGGTCGAGATAAAGCCGCCCATCGAGTCCGCCGACGCGGATATGGACCTGCCGTTCCGGCGCATCGAAATGCGCCTTCGCCTCGATCACGTTCAGCGCCGATTGCAGCGCTTCCGAACTCGGCGCGCCGCCCGTCTTCTCGAAGAAGCGCCTTGCGAGCCAACGGCGAAACCCCTTGGCGCGGATTGGCCAAGTTTCGCGATGGCCGTTGATGTCGAGGTCGGCATAACCACTGCCATCCGGTGTGTGGAACAGGGCGACCGATTGCGCGATGTCGATCAGGATGTCGGCCTGCGTCGGCCCGCGCCCACCCGCATCGCCGTTTTCCTCGGCGATGGCATTATCAAGCGCCGTCACCCGGCAACCTGCTTTCTTGAGTTGGGAACGCAGCGCCTCGAAAGCAGCGCGGTTGTCCTGCTTCAGCGCCGCGAGCGCTTCCAGGGCTTCCGGCAAGAACGGCGTGCCGGGATTGGCCGCCGTCAGCTCGACCAATCCGGCCAGAGGATCGCGAATAACCTCGGCAGCTTCGATGGCATCGAGGACCGGGTTTTCGGGTTCAAGAATGTCGTCGGCGCTCATTGCTCGCCCTCCGTCAATACGGGTTTGCCGGTCTTGAGCAGATCGTTGAAATCCATGCCGCTTGGCGGGCGGGCAATCCGAACGCTTCGTCTTTCACGTTGCCATCGCATGGCGCAGTCCTGCGCCGCCGCCTCGCCCGGTGCGTCACCATCGGCGAGCACCATCACCTTACAAAGGCCGCGTGGAAGATCGAGCGACCGAAGGCCCGATGTTGATAGAGCCGCCCATGCCGGTTTGCCGGTGGCTTGCATCGCAGCAAGGCAGGTCTCGATCCCTTCACCTACCATCAGCACGTCGCCGGGTTCGCCAAGGCGCACAACGCCGCCACGACAAGGCCCGAACATCATTTTCTGCGGATCGACTGGCGCTTTTCCGTGGCCATCACGGGCGAGGAAGGTGCGATGAATCGCGATCGGCGAACCGGTTTCGCCGTGCACCACCAGCGCCACCATTGTAGGCCAGACGCCGCCTGAAGGGTGCCTCAAGCCGGGTTGGAAGCGCAAAGCCGGTGGCGGCGAAAGAGTGATCCCGCGCGATCGCAGATAGATTTCGGCGAGTGAGCCCGCGATGCCTTGTGCTGCACGCCAGATCGAAAGCGCGGCTTCAGTGCGCGCCATCACATCGGGATCGGGTTCGGTCGCAAGGTTCTTCCGGCGTTTATGGGCAATGCCGCCGGGGCGGTTGGCATTCGCATTCCACAGACCGCGATCTGAAATGGCAGCGATCACAACGCGCTGGTCGCAACCGGCATGGCAGTGCACGAGCACCATGCCGTTCTTGCCCGCGCTGATCGAAAGGCTCGGGCTTGAATCGTCATGTGCCGGGCAGCGCGCCATCCATGTTGCGCCCGCGCGGTAGCCGCCAAGGGCTTTGGCGACGGTTTCAGCGGTCATGGCGAACCTCGCCATCGTTCGGTTCAACCGGTGTGGCGCAATCATTCGCGGCAGTGAGCAATTCGGTGCGCCGCCATTCGGCCAAGACGCCGAAGAAGCCGGTAGCGTTGTGAAGGATTTGCCGTGCGTCCTCGCCGGTGAGGTTGCGGCCCATACGCGGTTGCCAGATTTCGCGGGTGCGGGCGATCTGCCGCCCAACTTCATTGTCGTTTGCAGCATCGAGACGTTTCATCGAAGACCTCACGGACGGTTTCGCCGCTCCGTGCTCCTGGCCTCCGGTCTCGGATTCCCACCGATGACGTTGTGCCCAACGGGATTTGCATCTTCAGGCGTCCCCGTCTCAGGGATCGCCACTTGGCATAGCTTAGCGCGGCACCTCATGTTCGGGGATCGTGAACTTGTGGCTCTTTCCAGCCCGGATCACGAGTTGCCTCTTGCCACCGTTGCCGACTTCGCAGGCTATCGAATAGTCAAAGAAGCCGTGATTCAGGCCATCGACGACAAGCCCCTCGAGTCGGTCGAGGGCTTCGCGGACTTGCCCGCTCTTGGCACGCTGGAACGGCGGTTTGTCTTGCGGTTCAACCATTGTGGAGTAATCCTTTCATGTCCTTGATGGTGGCGGCGAAGGCCAAGGGGCGAACGCTGGTCGCGTCGCCGTAGAAGGCCATCACATCATCGCGGCGCGAGGCGCGATCCTGAAAGATGAAGACCTTGCGGGGCCCTTCCGAGCGAAGGCCCTGAAGCTCGTAGCCCGAGCAGCGCAAGAAGCAGGCAAGATAGAAATCACGGGTTTCGAACACGGTAGATGCCCGCTTCTGTTTCTGGAATTGCCTTCGTTCAGTTGACACTTGACGGTCTCCTCAAAAAAAGGGTTCACGATCCATCGGAGAGAAGGCGTTGCAACGGAACTGTGCGGTGTAGAAGCCTAAGCTTTTCCAGACGGATGCGCATCGCGATCGGCGAGACAAGGAATTCTTCGGCGAAGGGCCTAGCAAAGTGCTCCAGGACGACATCGTCGTCGCCCGTGAAGTAACTCCCTGAAGAGCTACAGCAAATTCGGTCGATCTCGACGAAGGGATGGTCGATCGGCGTCGCCGGTTGAAGGACACGCTGCTTGCGGTCGGGAAAAGCGTGATCCCATGCCGCTAACACTAGCTTGCGTGGCATCAACAGGCACGAGGCATAAAAGTCGGCCTGAAACTCGATCCGTTCCTTCGCTGTACTGGAGCGGCAAACGACGCTCGGCGCGGCCTGGGTTTCAAGAAGTGAGATTTGCGCCGGGTCTTTTGCGAACAGGGAACGATGAAGTTGCCAGTGTCCGACCTCATGCGCAGCCGTATAGCGATAGCGCCCTTCCTTGGCGGGATTGGTGTCGGGATCAAGGTTCTCGTCGATGACGATCCGCTTCTGGTCAAAAAAAATAGCGCCGAGGATATCGGAATCGAACCCGATGCCAGAACGTGGGACGTTGAACAAACGGTGGGTGTCATCGAACTCGATGCCGATCTTCAGGTGTTTCTCGATGATGTCGTCGATCGGGATCGGCGCTTTGCTGGCGATGCCGCGAACCTGAGCATAATCGGCGAGGAGCGTTTGAGCATCCCTCTCGATCGCCTCATCGGACAAATAGGCAACTTTCAATCCCATCGCGCTTTCATCCTCATCTGCATCGTTTCCAAGACTGCCGTCGTTCAGGCTTTTACTTGTCCTTCGCCTTCTGTACTTCGCGGGCCAGCCGGTTGAGTTCGTCCACCGTCATGCCCTTGGTCGTCCGCAAAAGCGCCGCAACTTCGACCGGGTTGCGCTTGATTATGTCCGACAGATCCGAGGCGACCTTGCCCGCCCGCGCCAGAAGTTCATCGACGTCGCAGCCGATCACCCCTGCTATCAGCCGAACCTTGTCCTCGGCAGGCGGCGGAAACTCGTCGCGCTCGACCTTCGAAACATAGGTCGGGCTCACGCCGATCATTTTCGCCATCTCGCGCAAGCCGATCTCCTTCGCCTCACGCCGCGCCCGAATGAACGCGCCGAACTTATCCCCTGACATGCTGGTTTCTCCCGTCGCCTGTTTAATTGGCACTTTACAGAATAGTCACCGATTCGCACTAAGCTGTCAACTGAAAACTAAACACTTCCGCTCGATGGCGGTTCAGGCGGCAAGCTGAAGCTTGCGAAAATCATTAAGAACGCGCCGGAAATCGGTGCTTGGGTTAACGCCGCTGCCGAATCTGCTAAGCCGACGGGGATGGATGACGACGACAATGATTTTGACCGCGAGGAATCGCGGCGCGTGCCGGGGCCGGATGAGATCGACTGGAACGCGCTGCGCAGCTCGTTGACCTCGCTGCAGATGTTCGACGATCCATATATGGGAATGCAGGCCACAAATCTCGGAATCGTCGACCAATTCCTGACCGACCTTGAGTTTCAGGTGCTCCAAGAGAGCATTAAGGACGACAGCGACCCGAGCGGCATGTTTTTCCTGAATGCGCAAAGCCAAATGTGGATGTTCAGCGCTTACGAACTGCTGCGCACTTGGAGGCAGCGAATACGTGACAACACATTTTTTGTATGTTGACCTCAGATAAAGAACTAAGCTAGCCTCAACGTTCCATACAACGAGTTCGAAAAGAACCTCTGATGGGCATCTGGGAGGATGCAACAAGCGATGACAGGCCCTCACGCAGGTGTCGCGCTCGATCCACGTGGGCGCTCACTCATGCATTCGCGCCTTGCGCAGATGTTGAAATCGAATGTCGCGTTCTTGCGTGGAGCCGCCGGTTTACTGGCGTGCGCCTTGATCTGGGAAATTATTGGTCAGACCGGATTGCTTAGCCGGCTGTTTTTCGTGCCATTGAGCGAAGTGCTGGTCGCCGGCTGGGACATGTACGCAAGCGGTTTTGTTTTTCCGCATCTGGCGTACACACTTGGCAATTTCACGCTTGGATTCATCATCGGAATCAGCATCGGGATTCCTGCAGGTCTGGCAATAGGCTGGAACCGTAAAGTGTTCCAATACTTCGATCCCATCATCTCTGTTGGTCTTGCAACACCGGTGATTGTGCTCGTGCCGTTGCTGATCGCCGTTTTTGGAATCTTCTGGCAATCGAAAGTCGCCATCACGGTCTGGGCTGTGTTCTTCCCCATTCTGGTTTCCACCATCGCCGGCATACAAAGCGTTGACACCGGTCTGGTGAAGGTCGCCCGCTCTTTCCAGGCTTCCGACCTGAAGATCATAGCCAACATCGTGCTTCCCGGCGCAGTTCCATCGCTCGTCAGCGGAGTTCGCCTTGGCCTGACCCGCGGTCTTGTGGGGGCCCTTGCTGCAGAGTTTTTCGGGAGCCAAAAAGGCCTTGGCTACCTCGCCTTCAACTACTCCGCCTCATTCCAGACATCCAAGATGTTCGTCGCCATCCTGACCATGGCGCTCATCGGCGTGGTCTTGTCGGAATTGATCAAGGTCGCCCAAAACTACTTCGACGCCTGGCGTCCGGAGCGCGACTGAGATGGCATTGCTCGAGCTTGATGACATCGAATTCGCATACGGAAATGGTCTGGTCGCCTTGCGTAACGTTTCGCTGCGCGCCGAGCCCGGTGAATTCGTCTGTATCGTCGGGCCCAGTGGTTGCGGAAAGTCCACGCTTCTTGATCTGATAGATGGCCTTGCAAAAATTAGTCACGGTCAGATCAGCATCGGTGGAAAGCCCGTTTTCGGGCCGGGGCCTGACCGGGCGGTTGTATTTCAGGCAGCAAGTCTCCTTCCGTGGCGAACTGTTGCTGGAAATATTTCGTTCGCACTTGAGGCGACAAAGCGAGAAGAATTGCGTCGCGAAACAAACGAACAAAGACGCGATCGTGTTGCGCGACTAGTCGCTCTCGTCGGACTCAATGGTTTTGAAGGCTATTTTCCCGGCGCGCTTTCGGGGGGAATGCGGCAGCGCGTGAATCTCGCACGAGCACTATCGGTGGAACCTGATATCCTTTTGATGGACGAGCCTTTCGCCAATCTCGATGCACAAACGCGCGACCTTATGCAGGTGGAGCTTCTGCGAGTCTGGAATGAATCGCGGCGTACGGTGATTTTCGTCACCCACAGCATTCAGGAAGCCGTGTTTCTAGGTGATCGGGTGCTGGTGATGTCCGGTCGTCCCGGCACTGTTGTGCGAGATATCAAGATCGATATCCCGAGACCGCGCATCGCCGACAAGCGACGCGGTCCAGAATATACGGCTTATGAAGAAGATATCGGCCGCGAAATCGCCGGACACGTCAAACTAGTCTCCGAATCACCAAGTCAATAAATCCTGGAGTGACAGTCATGTTTTCATCATCGATCAGGACGATGTTTGCGGCAGCCGCAATCTTGCTGGCGCCCGCCGGACATGCCGCCACCAAGGTGAACGCAGCATATGGCAATACCAGCATACTAAATGCTCCCATCTGGATCGCCAAGGAACGGGGCTATTTTGCCAAGTATGGCCTTGATGTCGAACTCGTGCAGCTCACCGGAACGCGCATTACAGCCGGCTTGATGAGCAACGGCGTTCAGTTTATTTCGAGTTCCGCATCCTCGCCGTTCCTGGCAAATATAGCAGGAGGCGACTCGCTGCTTGTCGCAACCATGTTGAACAAGCTGCCTTACGATCTCGTTGTAGACGGCTCCAAGATCAAGTCATTCTCTGATTTCAAGGGCAAAATCGGAGCCATCGTGCTGCGGGGGGACATTAGCGATGTTCAGCTGCGATATGTCCTAAAGAATAACGGCGTTGATCCGGAAAAGGACGTCAACCTGCTTCAGGGCATGGGCAATGATCCGGAGCGAATTGCGGCCATCGTGACCGGCAACGCCAACTTCACGCTCGTGCAACCCGACTATCGCAATATCTACGAGTCGGCGAAGTTGACCAAATTTCTGAACGTCATGGATCAAAAAGGTTCCGACTTTCTGATGTCCGGGACGTTCACGACCGCAACCTATGCAAAAGCCAATCCGGACACCGTGACGTCCTATGTGAAAGCTATCAGCGAAGCGCTGGTGTACATGCAAAATGAAGACGAGGGTACGATTGCTATCGTTTCCAAATACTCTCAGCGACCAGCAACCGACATCCGCCTCGGGTTCAAGTTCTATCAAAGCCTGATGCAGCGAAAGCCTCTGGTTTCACGGGAACTGGTTGTCGCCTGTCTCGAGACCCTCGTGGAGACCAGCCCCGAGGCCGCCAAGGTGTCACCCGACAAATTGCTCGACACATCTTTTGCTGCAAAATTAGAAGCCGAAGGGTTCTTCGACAAGGTGGCCAAAGAAGGCGGGAAATGATGTCGAACAAGATTGAGAGAATCGACACACGCGTTGTTTCGATTCCATACGACAAGCCGGTCAAGCATCCGTTCCTTGGCTTTCGCACAAAGAATTCGGTACTGATCGTCGAGTTGCGAACCACGAGCGGCGTGACCGGCCTGAGTTTCGTCTCCGTCGAAAGCGCCAATCAGATCGCCGCTATAGATCAGATCATCAAAGGCATTGAACCGGCCCTGAAGGGCGTCGATCCAATTCGCCGGGAATATATCTACGAGCGCATGTGGGGCCTTACGGTCGACATTCTTCATGATGGCGCGTCCAATCTTGCTCTCGCGGCGCTGGACATTGCGCTTTGGGACATTTTGGGCAAGCAGATGAGCACGCCAATCTGGAAGATCCTTGGCGGGTATCGAGACAAGGTTCCTGCCTATGCGGCGGAAACCCTTTGGCGGCATCAGGATGCAGCAGAAGTCGCTAGCGAAGCGAAGCGGCTCGTCGCGAACGGCCACCGCGCCATGAAGTTGCGGACAGGCGGACGACCAGTCTCCGAGGACGTAGAACGCGCGCGCGCTTTGCGCGATGCTGTCGGCCCTGACGTGACGCTCATGACGGATGTCTTGTGGGGGCATAGCCCGCAGGAAGCGATCCGGCTTTCGAATGGCATGGCGCCATATAATTTCGCCTGGTTTGAGGAGCCTTTGCGTGAAGGCGACTTCGACGGATTGAGGCGCGTTCGCGACCGGACATCCATCCCGCTCGCCGCTGGCGAACGCGTGTCGCGGCTCTCCATGCTGAACGATCTGTTGCCGGTCATCGATCACGCGATCATCGATCTGCACCATATCGGCGGGATCACACCGTGGGTGAAGGCCGCAAACGCAATCGGCATTCGGGGATTGCCGATTTCCGGGCATGCGACGCATGAGATCAACAGCCAGTTGATCGCCGCAGTCCCGACCGGAGGCTGGGCTGAGTACATGCCCAGACGGGAAACCATCTTCAAGGTTCGCCCGGAACTGAAGGATGGCATGCTTCATCTGGGCGATGCGGCCGGGATCGGTCTGGAACTCGACGAGACGCAGATCGCCAAATTCGCCGCAAGGGACTAGTCGATCGGAGTAAACGGTATGGACGTCGGCCCCGTAGACTGCGACATTCACCCCAATGTCCCGGAAACGCACGTGCTTATGCCGTTTCTGTCCGACTACTGGCGGGAGCAGATCACGACACGCGCTATAGATGGTCTGGATCTGAACACATATCCGCCAAAGACGCCGCTGTATGCGCGCAAGGACTGGCGTCCGGAAAAGGCGAAAGCCGCTTCTACTCTTGAATTGCTCCGCACGCAGGCGCTTGACCGGTTCAATCCGAGATTCGCGATTTGCAATATTGTCTATGGCGCCCAGGCCGTCTTTAACGGCGATCTCAGCGCCGCACTGTGCAGCGCGGTGAACGACTGGATCATTCAGGAGTGGCTGAACAAGGATGCGCGACTACGCGCATCGATCATCGTTCCGTTCAATGATCCCGAGCTTGCCGTCGACGAGATCGAGAAGCGCGCAGGCGACCACAGATTTGTTCAGGTGATGCTGCTGACCGGTAGCGAGATGCCCCTCGGCCGCCGTCAATTCTGGCCGATTTATCGCGCCGCCGAACGACACGGACTGCCGATCGGGATTCACGCCGGGGCTACGGCCCGTCATGCATCGACCTACACTGGCTGGCCCTCTCACTATATCGAGGAATATTCCGCACAGGCGCAAAGCTTTCAGGGCCAACTCCTGAGCCTGATCTACGAAGGCGTCTTCGTAAAATTTCCCGCGCTTAAGGTTGTGCTGATCGAGTCAGGCGTCACCTGGCTGCCAAGTTTCACTTCGCGCGCCGATCACACGTGGCGGGCTTTGCGGGCGGAAGTGCCATGGCTGGATCGTGCGCCATCGCAATTTGTCCGCGATCATATTCGTCTAACCACGCAGCCATTCGATGCGCCCGAGGATGGCGCGACCGTTCGGCGAATTATCGACTTGCTTGACTCTGATTCGATGCTCCTGTTCGCCAGCGACTATCCGCATTGGCAGTTCGATGGCGACGACGCTTTGCCGCCAGGCATTTCCGACGAATTGGCGCGAAAGATCATGGTCGATAATCCACTCGCCACCTATCCTCGCTTGCGGGAGCTTGCACAATGAATGTTCAGGTCCGCGGCGCCAAAAGCGCCGAAGGCGCACAGCGTCTTGGCGTTATCGACTGCGACATTCACCCCGTGATGCGTTCGCCGGGAGATCTCAAAAAATATCTTTCGCCCAAGTGGCACGATCATCTCGACACATACGGGTCGTTTCATCGTCAGCCCTTCGTGCAGGGTGACATATATCCCCGTGCAGCCCCGTACTTGTCGCGTCGCGACGCTATGCCGCCCAACGGTGGGCCGCCCGGCAGCGATCTCGAATTCATGCGGGCGCAATTGCTGGACCTGCACAACATCGAAGTCGGTGTGCTTCAGGTTCTGGGAGGCGGCACTCACCAGCGCAATATTGACTATGGCGCTGCCATTTGCTCGGCAATCAACAACTGGCAGGTTGCCGAATGGATCAGTCATGACGAGCGCCTGCGCGGATCCATCTCGATCACACAAGAATATCCAGAGGCGGCTGTCGCAGAAATCCGCAAGCACGGCCCGGATAAAAGGTTTGTTCAGATCGGCATGAACCAACGGTCTCTTGAACCGGCCGGACGACGTCGCTATTGGCCGATTTACGAAGCCGCCGTGGAATTTGACCTGTCGTTGGGCATACATACGGGCGGGTACAATGGACACGCACCTGTACCCGGAGGAGGCTGGCCCTCGTACTACGCCGAGCAGCATCACCTGATCAATGTGTGCCAGCAAAATGTGTTGTCGAGCATGGTGATGGAAGGCGTGTTCGAGCAGTTTCCGACCTTACGGGTTGTGCTTGTCGAAGGTGGATTTACATGGGCGCCGGCACTTACGTGGCGTCTGGACAAACTCTGGAAAAAATTGCGGTCGGAAGTTCCACGCCTCACGCGCCCGCCGTCTGACTATATCCGTCAGCACATCTGGTTCACCACACAGCCTGTCGACGATATGGGCAGTCCCGAAAGACTCCGGGAAATCTGTGATCTAGTCGGATGGGACAGGCTTTGTTTTTCGAGCGACTATCCCCATTGGGATTTTGACGATCCACGTTACGCTTTTACGTTTCGATTGAGCGAAAGCGAAAAGTTAGCAATTTTCAACCGGAATGCCCGGCAGGCTTACAATCTCCAATGACAAATTACGCCAAGCACGGTTTGGCCTAGCTCTAATTTGCGCAAGCCCTAAAAAGAACCCACCGTAAGAAGAACAATGGCCCGAAATGACAACCACTAAACATGTCGTCGCCACCATCGAGGAAGTGCCGCCCGGCCAGCACAAGAAGGTGCATGTCAAAGGACGGGATATCGCACTGTTCAATCTGAATGGCGAGTTCTATGCCCTGGGGGATAAATGTCCTCATGAAGCCGGGTCTCTCTGCACTGGCAAGGTGGTTGGTCTTGCTATCTCCAAAGAGCCCGGGGATTATCAACTGGTCCGACCCGGCGAGTTCGTAAAATGCCCCTGGCACGGGTGGGAGTTCGATATCCGCACGGGCCAGTCCTATTGCGATCCTCAGAAGACTCGCGTTCGGATGTATGAGTCTCATGTCGAAAACGGCGACGAGCTTGCAAAGGGACCTTACGTAGCAGAGACATTCAAGGTCTCTGTCGACCAGCAATACGTTGTCATCGAACTTTAGCCCCCGTTACGCGCAGACCGAATTGGGCCTGTCCAGACGTCGAGCCGAGATCCGGCCAATTCTTTGGCTCGTCGCTGTTTCATGTGGGTAGCGTGTCCAGCACCCCTCCGGCGATGAGGTAGACCATCAACTTGAGGTTGCGCTTGCTGCGATAGCCTTTTGCCTTGCGTTTGGCGGCCTGGACGTTTCCGTTGATGGCCTCCAGAAGTCC
>CANJWR010000115.1 GCA_947478455.1 Beijerinckiaceae bacterium
AAAGGCTCGATCCGACGCATTTGCGCTTCTGATAGCATGAACAAATCAGCCATGGCGACGCCTCCGTGCATCACCAATGAATCAGCAGACCATGCAAACCGCAAGAACTTTAATGGGTCCTGAGCCTAGGGCGCAGTCGCTCTTTGCAAGAGCGTATGAAGGCGGCTGATTAGCAGCCCTCGTACTAATTTCACATCAACCGCCCATCTTCTGCATGAGCGCGTCGGAAATCTCGAAGTTCGTATAGACGTTCTGCACATCGTCATTGTCTTCGAGCGCGCCGAGGAGCTTGAGTGCCTTTTCGCCGGCTTCGTCGTCGAGCATGTTTGTCGTCTGCGGCCGCCAGATCAGCTTTGCCTTGCGGGCTTCGCCGAACTTCGCTTCCAGCGCCTTGGAGACTTCCGCAAAACCTTCCATGCTGGTGATGATTTCGTGGCCATCGGCGGTGGAGACAACGTCGTCGGCGCCGGCGTCGATCGCGGCTTCCATCATCTGGTCGTCAGAGGCGACCTTCGCGTCATATTCGATAGAGCCTACATGATCGAACATGAACGCGACCGCGCCGGTGGCGGTCATTTCGCCGCCTGCCTTGGTGAAGAACGAGCGAACTTCGCCCGCTGTCCGATTGCGATTGTCCGTCAGGGCCTCGACGATAATGGCGCCGCCGCCGGGGGCGCGGCCCTCGTAGCGGACTTCGTCGAAACTCTCCGCGTCGCCGCCGGTCGCCTTCTTGATGGCGCGTTCGATATTGTCCTTCGGCATATTTTCGGCGCGCGCCGCGATGCAGGCCAGCCGCAGGCGCGGGTTCATGGCCGGGTCGGGCATGCCCATCTTGGCCGCCACGGTTATTTCGCGGGCGAGTTTGCCGAAGATCTTGGAGCGAAGGGCGTCCTGCTTGCCCTTCTTGTGCATGATGTTCTTGAACTGACTATGGCCTGCCATTCCGATCCCCGTCGCCAATTGAATGCGGGCAAGCCCTTCCGTTGGACATTTCCCGCCAAATCCGGGCCGCCTTATACGCCGCGCCCCTGTGGAAATAAAGGAAGCGCGAATTCTAGTCCCAGAACGTCGCCCGCGCTTCCGCCAACCGTCCGCCAAGGCGCACCGGGGCGATTTTGGTCGCCAGTCCGGTGCGGTCATCGGTCTCGACCGCCACGCCGCAGAGCGTCGCCGGGCCGAGTGCCGGTTCGAAACGGCCCGACGGAATGCGCCGCGTGAAACGCCGCAACGGTTCTTCCTTGTCCATGCCGATGACGGAATCGTAATCGCCCGTCATGCCGGCGTCGGTCTGGTAGGCGGTGCCGTTGGGGAGAATCTGGGCGTCGGCGGTCGGCACATGGGTGTGAGTGCCGACCACCAGCGAGGCGCGGCCATCGGCGAAATGCCCCATGGCGTATTTTTCGCTCGTGGTCTCGCAATGGGCGTCGATCAGTACAGCGTCACAGGCGAGGCCAAGCGGGCAGGCTGCCAGTTCGCGTTCGACGCCCGCGAATGGATCGTCCAGCGGGTCCATGAATACCCGGCCCAGAACATTCATCACCAGAACGCGCGCGCCATTGGCGGCGTCGAACAGGTTGGCGCCGCGTCCCGGAGTGCCGGGCGGATAATTCAGCGGGCGCAGCAGTCGCGGCATCCGGTCGATGAAGACGAGAGCCTCTTTCTGGTCCCACGAATGGTTGCCGAGCGTCAGGCAATCGGCGCCCGCATCGAGAAATTCGTTGGCGATGGTCTCGGTGATCCCGAAGCCGCCTGCGGCGTTTTCGGCGTTCACGGTGACGAAATCGAGCTTCCAGTCGCGCCGCAAGCCGGGCAGGCGGTCGAGCAGGACCGAGCGGCCAGCGCGGCCCACGATGTCGCCGATGAACAGAAGACGCATTCTGGAGGATTCCGGTCAGCCGAAGTCGATGAGTTCGTCTTCCGTTATCACGAAATCGAGCTTCTGGTCGTGCTCCTCGTCGGGAACGTCGGGAATTTCCTGACGCCCGAAGGCGACCCCGACGGCCAGCACGTCACGGGTCTCGCGAAACTGGGCGAGCGTGGCGTCGTAATGGCCCTTGCCGTAGCCGATCCGGTGGCCGCGCCGATCAAAGGCTGCCAGCGGAATGAACAGCACCTCGGGCTCGACGACAGGCTGGCCGGGCTCGGGCTCACTCAATCCGAATGAGGCTTTCACCAGCGTATCGCCAGGCGCCCAGCGCCGGAACAGCATGGGCCGCCCGGCCCCGACCGTTACCGGCAAGGCTGTGGTGAAGCCGGCGTCGGCCAGAGCGCGCAGGAGCGGGAAAGTGTCGGCCTCTTCGGCCAGCGGCCAGTAGGCGGCCACGACCTTTACCCCCGGACGAGCGCGGGCGAGCCGAACGCCTTCTCCGGCCAGATGTTCAGCAAAAGCATGCCGCTCCTGGGAGGTCACCAGTTTGCGCCGTTCCAGCGCCTGTTTGCGCATTGCGGCCTTGGTCGATTCGACGCTCATAACGGTGACATTCACCCGGCAATAGGTGCGGGGCCACATAGGCCGTGGGACATCGATCCCGGGAACCTACAGAGTAGGTGGGCGCCATATAGCCAAGTCCACGGACAAGGCCAGGGACAGCTCCCTAGAGATCGATAAGGCCCCGGGAATACAGATCCAACACGCACCCCGCAGCTCCGCGTGAGCAATGTAGGGCCAAATTGCCACGAACGCCAGTGCTGTGGGTGACAGATCGGGACGCACGGGCTACAAGCTGCCCTCCCCAGCCCCGAGACCCTCATGATCCGCTCCGCCTTGATGAATGTCATGACCGCCGCCGCCATCAAGGCCGGTCGCGGGTTGAAGCGCGATTTCGGCGAGGTTGAAAACCTGCAGGTCTCCGTGAAGGGGCCGGGAGATTTCGTCTCCGCCGCCGACCGCAAGGCCGAAAAGGTCGTGTTCGAGGAATTGTCGAAGGCCCGCCCCGGCTATGGTTTCGTGATGGAGGAGAGCGGCGTCGTCCATGGTCCCGACCCGTCGCATCGCTGGCTGGTCGATCCACTCGACGGCACCACCAACTTCCTGCACGGGCTGCCGATTTTCTCCGTATCGATTGCGCTTGAGCGCGAGGGCCAGCTGGTCGCGGGCGTCATCTACAATCCGGCGACCGACGACATGTATGTGGCCGAAAAGGGTCAGGGCGCCTGGCACAATAACCGCCGTCTGCGCGTCGCGGCCCGCCGCGACATGGCGGAAGCATTGGTCGGCACCGGCGTCGCTCCACTTGGCCGCGCCGCCATGCATCCGCGTTTCAAGGCGGAACTTTCGGCTGTGCTGACCCGCGTCGCCAATGTGCGTCGTCTGGGGGCGGTCTCGATCGATCTGGCGCTGGTCGCAGCCGGCAAGCTCGACGCCTTCTGGGAGCGCGGTTTGGGGCCATGGGACACAGCCGCCGGCATTGTGCTGGTGCGCGAGGCGGGCGGCTATGTCACCGATGCGGATGGCGGCGAAAACATGCTCGATGGCGGTTCGATCTGTGTCGGCAACGAATTCATGCACCGCAATCTGCTTGGGCTGATCAAGACCCCGAAAGCAGACTGACCAACCGGGCGGCGATGTAAAGCTTCGCCACCCGATTTTTATCGCCCGTTCATTTCCACAACAGTTCGTTGGCGTCAGCGCCGTAGACGCTCATCGAGCCGCGCGCCACGGTCATATCTTTCGTGTGAATGAACACATCCGGCTTGGTCGAGATCGGCAAAATGTAGCGCTGCTCGTTGGCGCGGTCGAAGACGCGACCAAACATCTGCTTGCGGATTTTTTCGTCGCCTGAATTGACGCCCTCGTGCACCCATGCGTCGATCTGCGGATCGCGCCAGTAGTCGCGCGCGCCGCGGTCGAAATAAAATTCGGCGGTGCTCGACGCGTCAGGCACGCCGCCCGATGTCCACTGGCCGACCAGCAATTGCAGCTTGTTGTCGCGCTGCTTCTGGCGGTAGGCCACGAAGGTCACCTTGTCGACTTTCGCCCGCACATTGATCTTGCGAAGTTCGCCCGCGAGGGCGACGCCCAGATCATGAGAGCCCGGCGTCGCGGTGATCTCGATCTCGAAACCGTCCGGATAGCCTGCTTGCGTCAATAGCGCCTTTGCAGCTTCGCGATCATATGCGGGTGGCTTTGTCGAATAATCACAGCCGAGCTGGATGCGGAAACAAAGCGCATCGACCGGCTTCACCGCATCACCGCCCGGCACCACATTGCGGATGACGAGTTCGCGGTCGATGGATTGCATCAAAGCCTGTCTGACGCGGATATCCGAAAGAGCCGGATGGCCTGAACGCCCGGCGGAATCAATCGCCATATAGTGGAAGGTGATGGCCTGACTGGCCGTCACCGCGAAGCGCGGATCGGAGCCGACGAAATCCACCACATCCTTGCTGGGCACATGCAGCAGATCAAGCCCGCCGGTCGAAAGCTGCGCAATCTGCGTCTGCAATTCCGGCATCGGGATCGCCTGGATGCGTCCGACTTTCGCGGCCGGTTTGCAATCGCTGCCCTGAGGATAATCCGCATTGCGAACCAGCACGACGCCCTTGCTGGAATCGATGGACTCAAGCCGGAACGGCCCGGTTCCGATGGGTGTCCGCCGCCCGAAGTCGGCCTTTTCGGCCAGCGCGCCGTGCCGCGCAGCCGGCACAACCGCAAATGAAATCGCCAGCCGGATCATCGCAATGCCGGCAGGCCGCTTCAACTTCATCCGCACCTTGTAGTCGTCGAGCTTTTCAATGCTGGCCAGCCAGTCGAAGTTTTCCTTGAAACGGAAATTGGTGTCGGCGGCCGTCAGCCAGCGCAGGGTGTAGACAACATCATCGGCGCTGAAACGCGCACCATCGTGAAACTTCACATCGCGGCGCAGATCGAAGTCGATGGTCTTGTCGTCCACCATGTTCCAGGCCGAGGCCAGCAGCGGGCGAAACTCGCCGGACTTTGCGTCGAAACAAATCAGCGGATCGAACACAGCCCGCGACAACAAACCAATTTCAGGCTGCGAATCGTCATAAAGTAGCGCCGACGCAATGGGATCGAAGAAGCCGATGCGCACATTATCGGCGGATTTCTGCGCCAGCGCCGGCTCTGTTTTCAAAACCGGCGTCAGACCAAAGGTCAAACAGGCAAACGTCAAAATCGCCGCAATACGCCGCGTCATGCATCTCTCCCTTTTTAGCCGCTGCCGGTTTTCCGGCCTGTTGCGGCTGAACTATTTGTCTGCGCCTTTTGTCAGATTCATTGCGGCTTCCCGGAACGGAACGCCGTGCGGGGCGATGACGGAAGCTGAGCGCACATTGTAGACGGCGCTATTTTTCGCCGTTTCGGGCGCGCGTCCGGCTTCTAGTTCGTTAGCGAGCCGCAGCATCAGCCGTCGGAAATTGACGATAGCGCGATCCGATGTTCCCAGATGTTCGCGCTGACGATTGACGATCGTACCCATGCTTTCCTGCACGGCGGCGTCCTGATTGGGAATGCCGTCGATGCCGGTAAAGTTGAAATTGCGCTGCCTGGCCCGATCGATCTGGTAATCGTTTTCCCTGTTGCGGACCGGCATGAAGTTTTCGTCGATCGGTCCCCACATGCCGTTCGGGCCGCCCCGGAAAGCATATTCCTTGTCGTTATATTCGCGATGCGGGTTGGCGCTGAACGACCATGTCCATGTCGTATGGTCGTCAATCGGAACCCATGCATGACCGTCATAGGGCGCAGTACTCGAATCGCGCTCCTGTCCGACGGGCGGAATCATCGTGTAGAACGGCAGCAGGAATTGCGTGACACGCCAGTAATATTCGTCCGGTCCCGCATTGCGTCGGGCGGCGATCAGCAGGCCGCAATCGGATTCCTCAACCTCGAAAACCGGATGACGATCCTTGCCGTGATAGGGGTTGCGGGGCAGATCGGTGAGTTCTGACGTCTGCTTGTCGGTCTTGTTGTGCAGGAACGAGATGTGACTTGAATCGATGCCGCCCTCGACGGCCTGCGCCCAGTTATTCTGCTGGATGCGCTTGGTGGCGGTGCGCTGGCGCTCCGGCAGGCGCGACCATTCGAAATCTGGCGGTTCGGCGGCGAATTCGGGCGGCCCCATATAGACCCACACAACGCCGCCGCGAATGACGGTCGGGTAAGACGCAATCTTCACCTTGTCCTTGTAGCTGGTCTCGTCGGGCTCGGATGGCATATCGACGCAATTGCCGTCGGCGTCGAACTTCCAGCCGTGATAGACGCAGCGAATGCCGCATTCCTCGTTGCGGCCGAAATAGAGGCTCGCCAGCCGGTGTGGACAATTGGCATCAAGAATCGCCACGCGCCCGTTGGTGTCGCGAAACGCCACAAGGTCTTCGCACAACAACCGCAAACGAACCGGATCGCAATCGGGAGTGGGAACTTCGGATTCGAGCAGCGCGGGCATCCAGAAGCGGCGCAGCAGATTTCCCATTGGAGTGCCGGGGCCTACGCGGGTGAGAGTCTCGTTGTCTTTCGCGCTCAGCATGCAGGCGTCGCCTCCGGATCGCCGCGCAGGGCGGCAGCTTGTCTGTTTGGGCTAGTTAGCCGTCTCCGGTCTGGAAATGCAAGACGCGGATTCGGCAGACGTTTCAAAAGTAAGGCGTCGCGTTTGGGTCGCAAAAGCTCCGCAATCTATCCTGGCTCACGCCGCGAATTGGGCTTGCGAGTGGAATCTGGTACGATTCGCGCATCTGTCCGGCGCTTCGCCGCGCATCCGTCACGAGGTCACACGACAAAATGGCGTCAGACCGCGATCCTTACCGGCTTTCGTCACCACGCATCTTTCTGGTGCGCATGGTGATCTTTCTCATTCTCGCCGGCTTTGTGGCGCTGATTCTCTATCGCCAGATCATGACGGCCTTCATGGCGAATCCGGGCCTGAACGCGCTCATCGGCGGCGTTCTGTTCGTCGGCGTCATTCTGGCGTTGCGGCAGGTCGGGCGTCTGTTCCGAGAGGTCCGCTGGGTCAATGCGCTGCGCGCCGGCAATGCGGGCGAGGTCGCCGCGCCGGTGCTGCTCGCCCCGATGGCGACGATTCTGGGCGAGAGCGCAACGCTGCGCACGATTTCGACCGTGACGTTGCGCGCCATTCTGGATTCCATCGGCACGCGCCTCGACGAATCGCGCGAGATCGCCCGCTATCTCACGGGACTTCTGGTATTTCTTGGCCTGCTCGGCACCTTCTGGGGCCTGCTGGAAACTGTCGGCTCCATCGGCGGCGTCATCAAGTCCATGCAGACCGGCGCAGACGCGACCGTGATGTTCGACGATCTCAAGAACGGCCTTTCGGCCCCCATCGCCGGCATGGCGATCGCGTTCACCTCGTCGCTGTTCGGCCTCGCAGGTTCGCTGATCCTCGGCTTTCTCGATCTGCAGGCCGGGCAGGCGCAAAACCGCTTCTACAACCAGTTGGAAGATGCGCTCTCGGCCAACGCCAGCGATGCGCCACTGGATTCCGGAGCCGGCCAGAATGCGGCTGTGCCGGCCGCGATCCGGGCGGCGCTCGACCGTCTGGCGGCCTCGGCGGTTCCCGCCGACCCGGCCAATTCCCGCGCCGCCATGGCCGCCATGGCGAATCTTGCCGAGGGCATTCAGGGACTCGTGCAGCATATGCGCAACGAGCAGCAATTGATCCGCGACTGGGTTGAGGCGCAGGCCTCTCAGCAGGCGGAGGTCAAGAAACTGCTTGAACGCCTGACCCGCGAGCGGGAGGGCGCCTGATGGCTTTGGGGCGCGCGCGCCGGAGCGGACGCGGCTTCGATTACTGGCCGGGCTTCGTGGACGCCCTGTCGGTCATGCTGCTGGTGATGATCTTTCTGCTGTCGGTGTTCATGCTGGCGCAGTTCTTCCTGTCGCGCGACCTGAGCGGCAAGGACAATGCGCTGGTGAAACTCAATCGCCAGATCGAGGAACTGACCTCGCTGCTGGCGCTGGAGCGCGCGCGCGGATCGGATTCGCAGGCGAGCCTCAGCATGATGTCGGCCACGCTGGCGCAGAGCGAGGAAGAAAAGGCCCGCCTGCAGGGTCTGCTCGAATCAAACCGGGCCAATGCCAACTCGGCTGGCGGCGCCGCAGCTGCGGCCCAGCAGGCGCTCGACGCCGAACGTGCGCTGTCGGCGCGCGCCGCCGCGCAGGTGGATATTCTCAATCAGCAGATCTCGGCGCTCCGCCGCCAGATCGCCGCGCTGGAAGACGCACTGAATGCGTCGGAATCCCGCGACCGTGAATCGCAGGCGCGTATCGCTGATCTGGGTTCGCGGCTCAATGTGGCGCTCGCCCAGAAGGTGCAGGAACTGGCCCGCTATCGGTCGGACTTCTTTGGCCGCCTGCGCGAAATTCTCGGCAACCGTCCGGGCATCCGCACCGTTGGCGATCGTTTCGTGTTCGAGTCGGAAGTTCTGTTCGATGTCGGTCAGGCCGGCATCAATCCGTCCGGGCGCGGCGAACTCGACAAGCTCGCCTCGGCTGTGGCCGATCTGGAGCGCGAAATCCCGCCCGAGATTCCGTGGGTCATGCGCATAGACGGACACACCGACAAGAGCCCGATCCGCGGCGGCCGTTTTCAGTCCAACTGGGAATTGTCGGCCTCGCGCGCCATCGCGGTGGTGCAATATCTGATCACCAAAGGCGTCTCGCCCGACCGGCTGGTGGCGGCGGGCTTCGGCGAGTTTCAGCCCATCGACAAGGGCGAGGGCGACGAGGCGCTGCGGCGCAACCGGCGCATCGAGTTGAAGCTGACAGAGCGGTGACGCTCTCAACGCGCGGAGCGTAGCGAAAAATCATGACGCTTACCGATTCACCCGCCGCGTGGCGGCGACTGGCGATTGCGATCCTGATCGGCACCATCGGGTCGGTCGGCATGTGGGCCTTTGTGGTCGCGCTGCCGGCCGTGCAGGCTGATTTCGGCATTGCGCGCGGACAGGCATCCCTGCCCTACACGCTCACCATGACGGGTTTTGCGTTTGGCGGCGTTCTGATGGGACGTCTGGCGGATCGCTTCGGGGTTCTGGTTCCGCTGATCGTAGGCGGCGCATCGCTCGGACTTGGTTATATTGCGGCGGCGCTGTCGCCGAACGTGATGCTTTACGGCGCAGCCCACGTGCTGGTGGGATTCGGCTCGTCAGCGAGTTTTGCGCCGCTGATGAGCGATCTCTCGCACTGGTTCGTGAAACGTCGCGGCATTGCGGTGGCGCTGGCCTCCAGCGGAAATTACCTCGCCGGCACAATCTGGCCGCCGCTGCTGCAGCATTTCATCGCCCGCGACGGCTGGCGGCATACCACGCTGATGATCGGCATTTTCTGTTTCGTCACGCTAGTCCCGCTGGCGTTCGCGTTGCGCAAGCGGGCGCCGGTCGAGGCCGGCTCCCATGCCGCGCCCGTCTCGCGTTTCGGCACGCTCGATCTGTCGCCCCGTGCGTTGCTGGTGTTGCTGATTGTGGCGGGCGTCGCCTGCTGCGTGGCCATGTCGATGCCGCAGGTCCACATCGTGGCCTATTGCGCCGATCTCGGTTACGGCCCGGCGCGCGGGGCTGAAATGCTGTCGGCCATGCTGGGCTTCGGAATCATCAGCCGCATCGCGTCGGGCTTTGTGGCTGACCGCATCGGCGGGCTGGCGACTCTGCTGATCGGCTCGACCCTGCAGGGCATTGCGCTGTTCCTGTATTTGTTCTTTGACGGGCTGACATCGCTCTATGTGATCTCGGCATTGTTCGGCCTGTTTCAGGGTGGACTGGTGCCGATGTATGCGGTGATCGTGCGCGAGTATTTTCCGGCGGCGAAATCCGGCGGCACGCTCGGACTCGTCATCATGGCGACCCTGTTCGGCATGGCGTTCGGTGGCTGGATTTCGGGCTGGATCTTTGACGTAACCGGCTCGTATCACATGGCCTTCATCAACGGACTGGCGTGGAATTTCGTCAATGTGGCCATCGTGTGCCTGCTGATGATGAAGCGCAGATTCGCCCCGACTGCTGCGCACGACTAGGCTGACCGCATGAGCGATTCGGGGCGGCGATGATCGGCAAACTCAAGGGCGTGATTGATTCCTACGGCGATGATTTTGTGATCCTCGACGTGCAGGGCGTCGGCTATGTGGTGAGTTGTTCGGTGCGCACCATGCAGAAGCTGCCGCCGGTCGGGCAGGCGGCGGCGCTCGCCATCGAGACGCAGGTGCGCGAGGATTCCATCCGCCTGTTCGGTTTCACCAGCGATGCGGAGCGCGACTGGTTCCGGCTGCTGCAGACCGTGCAGGGGGTCGGGGCGAAAGTCGCGCTGGCGATCCTCGGCATTCTGGGGCCGGGCGATCTGGCTTCCGCCATCGCGTTACAGGACAAGGCCATGGTGGCGCGCGCGTCAGGCGTCGGGCCGAAGCTTGCCGCCCGCATTGTGGCCGAACTGAAGGACAAGGCTCCGGCATTCGGCAGCGTCGATCCGGCAGTGGCAAAACTGTCGGGCGAGGACGATGTGAAGACCGCCCCCAAGCCGGTGCAGGACGCCATTTCGGCGCTGGTCAATCTCGGCTACGGGCGACCCCAGGCGGCCGCCGCTGTTGCGGCGAGCGTCAAGGCGCTGGGCGACAGCGCCGAGACGAGCGCGCTCATCCGGCGCGGCCTGAAGGAACTGGCGAACTGATCAGTCGATGACTTCGTAAACCCGTTCCTTCGGTCGACAGAGCACGACGCCTTTTTGCGTCGCCACGATGGGCCGCTGGATCAGGATCGGATGCTCACCGATGGCGTCGAGAATCGCATCGTCGGTCAGGGACTGATCGTCGAGGCCCAGTTCGTCGTAGGGCGTGCCGCTGCGGCGCAGAATGTCGCGCGGCTTGAGGCCGGCCTTCTTCAGCAGACCCTTGAGGGCCTCGCGCGACGGCGGCGTCTTCAGATATTCGACGATCTCGGGCTCGACGCCGCGTTCCTGCAGCATGGCGAGCACATTGCGCGAGGTGGAGCATTTCGGGTTGTGATAGATGGTGGCTTTCATGCCGCCTTTATAGCGCCGGCTGACCTGTTACGGAAGCTGTCCGGTCCCCTGCGGGGCGGGCGCGCCGGTCAGGCGGTCGGCCAGAGCATTGAAGTATCTGCGGCCGGGCTTTTCGACAAAACGCCACGTGAACCAGGACGCGATCAAAATGCCTGCCAGATAGAGCAGGGCGAGGGCGTCGTTCACACCGGGCGTTGCGAAGCTGAAGACTTCCCAGTTTTCTCCCAGCACCTCAATTTCGCGGGAGACATTCAGACCAAGCCTGCCAGCGAGGGCGACCAGCACACGGCCCGACACGAGCGAGACGAACAGGGCGACCATGTAAATCGAATAGGACAGCTCCCCGACGAACCGGAACGCCCGACCCGACATCAGGCGCGAGACGATTCCGGCCTCGGCGGCAAAGACGAAAACCATCGCGCCGAAGACGAACGGAGCCGCCAGCGAAGCCGGCTGATTGCCGGCGAACCAGACAAACGCGAATACGGCGATCACCATCGGGATTTCCGCCAGTCCGAGCGAATTCCGCATGCTCGCCAGAGACGGCTGGCCGGCGCGCCAGCCGAGATTGACCAGCACTCCGGCAAAAAAGCCCGCCATGCAGCGCAAGGTTCCGGGCGCAAAAGTGATGTCGAGATGACCGGGCCCGAAGCGCCAGATGAGCCCCAGACAGACGATTACCAGGACCGCCGAGACAGCGCCCATGACCCGGCGAGCCGGGATGCACAGAATCCCGAACAGCACATAGGTCCAGAATTCCGATGAGATGGACCAGCTCGGCGTGTTCCAGCCTGTCGTCGGATAGATGCCGACGGAATTCAGAAAGGCCAGTTCGACCGGAATCGTCCCCGGCGCTCGATAACCAACGAAGGGCGCAACGCCCTCGCCATGGGAGTCAGGCGCGCCGGTCGCCAGACGGATCAGCTCGAAGGCCAGAAACGGCAGGAACATGGCGAAATGCAACGGCCACAGACGACCAAACCGGCGGACCAGAAAGTTGCCGAGGCTGGCGCGGTCTTTCAACCGGTCGAAATAGGCGTGCGCGATCACGAAGCCGGACAGAACGAAGAAAAAGTCCACATACAGGGCCGCATGGCGGACGAGCGGGAGGTGGAACAACCAACCGTCTGCCTGAAAACGATACAGCGCCACGAGCAATGCGGCTATGCCGCGCCAGCTGTCCAGAACGCCAAATCGCATCAGGTCATCCTGCAAAAGGATCTATACTGCGCGCCGATCCCGATCATGGCGCAACCGGGTCGACCGGTCAGCGAAAACCGCCAACGATCTCTTGTATCACGGTGTCAGAAAAGTATCGGCAATTTGCTTAATATCAAAGGCAAGGCAGTCACGATTGTGTCAATTCGCCGATTGGCCAAGCTTTCATCGTTGCGATCTATCAACTAGACAGAAGCCGGGGCGGATGATCGTGCGTAGCGCGATTCAGGCCAGAATAGAAAGCATTCCTGATTTGCTGCGCGCGACGTATCATTTCAGAAGCGACGTCGACAGGAAACGATTCGATGGCAGGTAAATTTTTCGGGACCGACGGCATTCGCGGCCGGGCCAATCAATTCATTACCCCGGAACTGGCCCTCAAGGTCGGCCAGGCGACCGGCCTGGCCTTCCAGCGCGGCGACCATCGTCACCGGGTGGTGATCGGCAAGGACACCCGGCTGTCGGGCTACATGATCGAATACGCCCTCGTGGCGGGCTTCACATCCGTCGGCATGGACGTTCTGCTGCTCGGCCCGATGCCGACCCCGGCCGTGGCCATGCTGACTCGCTCCATGCGGGCGGACGTCGGCGTCATGATCTCCGCCTCGCACAACCCCTTCGAGGACAATGGCATCAAGTTGTTTGGACCCGACGGGTTCAAACTTTCTGACGAGCTGGAGCACGAGATCGAGCGAATGCTCGAGCAGGATCTCGCGCCCCGTCTGGCCGGTTCACGCGATCTGGGGCGCGCACGGCGCGTCGATGACGTACGGGCCCGCTACATCGAATTCGCCAAGCGCACCTTGCCGCGCAACCAGTCGCTCGAAGGGCTTCGGATTGTGCTCGATTGCGCCAACGGGGCGGCCTACCGGGCGGCCCCTGAAGCCCTCTGGGAACTCGGCGCCGAGGTCTTCACCATCGGCGACGAGCCGGACGGTTTCAACATCAACCATGATGTGGGATCGACCGCCCCCGACGCTCTGATCCGCAAGGTGCGCGAAGTGCGCGCCGATATCGGCATTGCGCTTGATGGCGATGCGGACCGGGTGCTGATTGTCGACGAACAGGGCCGTCTGGTGAACGGCGACCAGCTTATGGCGGTTGTGGCCAACAGCTGGAAGGAGGAAGGCCGTCTGTCGCGCCCGGGCATTGTGGCGACGATCATGTCGAACCTCGGGCTGGAACGTTATCTCCAGTCGATCGATCTCAATCTGGCCCGCACAGCCGTCGGCGACCGCTATGTGCTCGAACATATGCGCGAGCACGGGTACAATGTGGGCGGCGAGCAATCGGGCCACATCATCCTGTCGGATTATTCGACCACCGGCGACGGACTGGTGGCGGCCCTTCAGATTCTGGCCGTGGTGCGCAAGCTCGAAAAGCCTGTCAGTCAGGTTTGCCGCCTGTTCGAGCCGCTGCCGCAAGTCCTCAAAAATGTCCGCGTCGCCAGCTCGGGCGTGATGCAGCAGGAGAGCGTCCAGCGCGCCATCAAGATGGCCGAGGAAAAGCTCGGGTCTTCAGGCCGACTGGTCATCCGTCCATCCGGCACTGAGCCTGTGATCCGGGTGATGGCCGAAGCTGACGACTACAATCTCGTGGAAGATGTCGTGGATGGGCTTTGCGACGTGATTCGCGGTCGGGCAAGCGCGGCTGCGGCCGAATAATATATTGTTAAGGTTTGCCTTAAGCGGAGCTGTTGAATTCTTCAAAGCCCGGGGATTCCGGGCTTTTTCAATTTCGGCTGCAGAATATTAAG
>CANJWR010000116.1 GCA_947478455.1 Beijerinckiaceae bacterium
AAATGCGTGCGCGCAGATGCGCCTCGATCTGGTCCGCCAGATAATGCACATTGACGATTGCGGTTTCGATTTCATCCAGCGCCAGCCTGTCGAGCACATGGTCGATCAGCGCGCGACCGGCGACGTCGACCAAAGGCTTTGGCCGCGTGTTGGTCAAAGGCCGCATACGGGTGCCGAGGCCTGCTGCAAAAACCATGGCGTTGCGGATCGGGCTGACTAGCATCGTCTCCTGCCGGGGTTTCTGAACTACGTGTGGGCTTCGAACACGCGCGGCATGTTCAGTTCGTGCCACCCGCGCAATTCCGCCAGAGCGGGATGCTCGAGATTCTTGGCGAGATAATGTTCGACGCGCGGCAGATGCGCCAGATATTGCGGTTTCCCATCGCGCCTGTCGAGCCGCGCAAAAATACCGAGAATTTTCGTCGCTCTTTGCGCGCCGAGAATCGAATAGGCTCGCGCAAAGGCCGACATGTCGAAAGCCGGATCAGCTGCGCGACGCTGGCGCGCATAATGGGACAGCAGCTTGATTTCGAGATCGTCCGGCACCGTCACGCGCGCATCCTGCAAGAGCGAAACGACATCGTAGGCCGGATGACCCAGCACGCAATCCTGAAAGTCGATGATGCCGACGCGCTGCAGGCCTTCGCGCTCCGGCAACCAGATCAGGTTTGGCGAATGATAATCGCGCAGCGTCCAAGTGTGGCGCGCACTCGTGATCTCGCCCAGAATATTCTTCCAGATGCTGACAAAGATCGCGCGCGCCCCCGACGACAGGACGACGCCAGCCTGGTGTTGCGCATACCACTCGGTGAGCAGCTCGACCTCGATCAGCAGGGCGTCGATGTCGTAATTCGGAATCCGGTAGGGCTCGCCATCGGCGACCGGCAGCCGGTCCGGCAGGCTGGTCGCATGCAGCTTCGCCAGCACCGCGCCTGCTTCCGCGTAGCGCTCCGGGATCGGCCCCTGTTCGTCGACAACGCCGGTCTGTCCGAGGTCTTCGAGAACCGCAAGTCCGGCGCGGCTATCGGCGGCGTAGATTTCGGGAGCCGAAAGTCCTTGCGCCCGTATGGCTTCGCCGACCGCCAGAAACGGCCGGATATTTTCAGCCAGATGCGCAATCGCGCTATAGGGCTTGCCGTAGCGCACTGCTGGACCATCGGGCCGCGGCGGCGAAATCATCAGAATGGCGCTTTGGCCATCGGGCTTCGTCAACCGCTCGTAGGCGCGCGTCGAAGCGTCGCCGAGCATGAAGTTACGCGTCGCATCCGACCAGTCTGAATTTTGCAGCAAGGACTTGATGGCGCCGGCGCGCGCGATGCGCGGCCCGAACTTGCCATGGCCGGTGATGATGCACGTGCGCTGCGTATCGCTGCTAGAGGCGTCGACGTAAAAGGCGAGATCGAGCCGATCGGGCGGCAGCTGATCGCCGGCACGGTCAGGCCATTCGACCAGCACAAGCGCATCTTCGGTCGCCTCGTCCCAGCCTAGTTCCGCCAGTTCGCCGGCATTCTTGATGCGATAGAGATCGGCATGAACGATCGGATAGGCGCCATCCGGATAGATCTGCATGAGCGTGAACGTCGGGCTCGGCACTTCAAGTTCCGCATCGCGGCGCAAATAGCGAATAAGCGCGCGCGCAAAACTTGTCTTGCCGGCGCCCAGATCGCCCGAAAGCGTCACGAGATCGCCCGCCCCGATATAGTCTGCGACTTCTGCGGCGAGTTCGACCGTCGCGTCCTCATCGGCAAGATCAATGCGCCATTGTGCGGGCGCGGTCTGTTCGGATGCCGTCATGCGACCTGCCTCCTCCTTCACGCCACACTATTGGCTTTTTTGGCTTCGCCGGCTGCGGGGAAAATGCAAGTGACCACGGTGCCTTCGCCGGGCGCACTTTCGATCTGCACCTCGCCGCCGTGGATTTCCACGAAGGCGCGCACGATCGATAGTCCCAGACCGACGCCGCGGTGACGCGAGCCGACCGTGTTGGTCTCGAAACGGTCGAACACCTGATCGAGCAATTCGGGCGGAATGCCTCGTCCCTGATCGGTAACTTTGAAAATCACTTCTTCGCCGCGGCGCATGGCGGCGAGAGTCACGGTCTGGCCCGGTGACGAAAAGCCGATGGCGTTCGACAGCAGATTGAAGAGGATTTGCCGGATGCGTTTCGAATCCGCCCGGAAGCGACCGACATTGTCGGTGACGACGATCTGCAGCTGGATCGACATTTCGGACAGCCGATCCTGCAAGCCATCGGCGGCGGCCTTGATGGTCTTCTCGACGTCAACGTCTTCGAGCGTAAGCTCCATGGCGTCACGGTCGATGCTGGCAAGATCGAGAATGTCGTTGATGATCGCCAGCAGGGCGGCGGATGATTTCAACACGTAGCCGGTATATTCACGCTGCTTGTCGTTGAGCGGCCCGACCGCGCCTTCCGCCAGAAGCTGAATGAAGCCGATAATGTTGGTCAGCGGCGAGCGCAACTCGTATGACACATGGTGGACGAAATCATTGCGCAGATTCTCAGCGTCCAGCAGCGCCTGATTGCGCTCGGTGAGCGCACGCTCCACATTCACGCCCGCCGTCACATCCGTGAAGGTCATGAGCGTGGAACCGTCCGGCAACGGGGCGGCGGCGCAATCGATGATCTTTTCGTCGGCGCGCGCAAGGCGCGTCTGATATCCGGTACGGGCGTCGTGAAGACCCGACACGATGCTGCGCAGACTGGCCCAGGCTTCAGCGCCCGGACACAGATTGCCGCAAAGTCGCGCCACATCGTCGATATGCGGACGATCGTGCAGCATCTGCATATCGAGCGCCCACAGATCTGCGAAAGCTGTATTGAACAGCTTGAGGCGCCCGTCTGTTCCGAAAACCGCCACACCTTCCTTCAGCGTATCGAGCGTCTCGCCCTGCACGCGGATGAGCTCGTTGTAGCGCGACTCCAGATGGAAACGTTCGGTCACATCGTCGAACAGGTAGGTCAACCCGCCCTGCGGGTTTGGATTGGTGACGGCCCGCAAGGTGCGACCGCCCGGCAGATACCAGACCTGCTCGATTGTATCGACGGACTGGTAAGCGTCCATGAGGCCGGATTTCCACGTGCGGAAGTCGGCTTGTTCGGGCAATTTGCGCTCGGCGCGCAGACGGTCGAGGATTTCTGAATCCGTAGGCTTCTGGTCGAGGTAGCTCGCATCGAGATTCCACAACTGCCGATAGGCCGTGTTGTGAAACACGAGCCGGCGCGTGCGGTCGAAAATCGCCACAGCCGTTGTGAGTTGATCGAGCGTGCGCGCATGGGCCTCCATCTGGCGGCCCAGATCGATGCGGGTCATTTCGAGCTCGGACAGGTCATTGGCGAAACCGACCGACCCTGCAGGCGACGCTACATCGACCACATCGAGCAAATGACGCTGACCCGACACGACAGCTGTCGTGCGCGAACGCCATTGCGTGCCGGCCCCGTGCGCCTGCGCGGCCGCCTCGCGCGCGGGACGATCCAGTAATTCGATGGAACGCGCTACAGCATCGCGCGGATCGGTCACCTCAACAGCGCGCGCATAGGCATTGTTGACCCATGCAAGTTTGCCGTCGTGATCGCGCAGCCAGACCGGCTGGGGAATGGCGTTGAGCATCGTGTGCAGGGTGGCGAGTTCGCTCAAGGCGCGGGCGTGACGCTCGCGCAGCTTGGTGAGTTCGAGCCGGTCGCCGGATACATCGCGAATACGCAAAACCGCACGACCGCCGACAGCGCGTCCCTCGACTTCCAGATGACGACCGCCAATGCTCACCAGCGCCAGCCGGAAACCCTCGCCGCGACCGCGCAGACGGTCGACATGCGTTTCGAGTTGCTTGGCCGGCTCGGGCGAAAGCCACGATCCAAAGCCCAGCACGCGGCGCGGCATCGGCGCATCCATCACGAGCGACAAATCGCCCTCGATGTCTGGCTCTCCGCTGGCGGAGCCCCATGCGACCACAATCTGCGGCTCGGCGGAGAGAAACACCTGCGCACGATCAAGCGAGGCGCGCGTGGCGGTGAGTTCTGCGGCCAGTTGCTGTTCGCGCTGCGCCCAGCGTTTACGCCCGGTCAGGTGCAGCAACGCAGTGCTGGTTGAGAACAAAACGAGAGCAACGAAAACCGAGACGCCCACAAGCCCCTGCGTCTCGTTGATTCGTTCCAGAGAAAACACCGAGACGTCGGCAGCGCGCGCACTGCCCGAAACCACGAAAGCGGATGAAATCGCCGTTGAGGCAGCCAGCGCGGATTTGCGCGAAATCGTTCCGGCGTAGGCTTTAAGCCGCCGGAATTGTTGCGGAATCGAATCCGCATGCGCGAAGCACAATCGCCGTATCATGCTTCGTTTAGTCTCCTAAAAAGCCCGCCGCCGAACATGGCGAAGCGGAGCCAGCGTCCGAATCAGTTCACTTTAACGGTACGGGGGAGTCTTGAGAATCTGCTTAACGAAATGAAAACGCCTCCGCGCATGTGCGCGGAGGCGTCTGGCTCATTTGTCGCTGTTCAGCGCAAGCTGATCAGTAGCGATAATGCTCGGGCTTGTACGGGCCGGTCGTCGGCAGGCCGAGGTATTCGGACTGCTTGGACGACAGAACCGTCAGCTTCACGCCGATCTTGGCGAGATGCAGCGCCGCGACCTTTTCGTCGAGGTGCTTGGGCAACGTGTAAACCTTGCGCTCGTACTGGCCCTGCTTAGTCCAGAGTTCGATCTGCGCCAGCGTCTGGTTGGTGAAGGAGGCCGACATCACGAAGGACGGATGGCCCGTCGCATTGCCGAGGTTCACCAGACGACCTTCCGAAAGCAGAATGATGCGCTTGCCGTCGGGGAACTCGATCTCGTCGACCTGCGGCTTCACATTCGCCCACTTGAAGTTCTTCAGGCCTGCGACCTGAATTTCCGAGTCGAAGTGGCCGATGTTGCAGACGATGGCGCGATCCTTCATGGCGCGCATGTGGTCGACGGTGATAACGTCCACATTGCCTGTCGCGGTCACGAAGATGTCAGCGCGCGGAGCGGCCTCTTCCATCGTGGTCACTTCATAGCCTTCCATGGCGGCCTGCAGGGCGCAGATCGGGTCGATCTCAGAAACGATCACCCGGCAGCCGGCATTCTTCAGCGAAGCCGCCGAACCCTTGCCGACGTCGCCGAAGCCCGCCACCATGGCGACCTTGCCGGCCATCATGACGTCGGTGCCGCGACGGATGCCGTCGACCAGCGATTCCTTGCAGCCGTAGAGGTTGTCGAACTTCGACTTGGTGACCGAGTCGTTGACGTTGATCGCCGGCCACAGAAGCTTGCCTTCCTTCTCCATCAGATAGAGACGGTGCACGCCGGTGGTGGTCTCTTCCGAGACGCCCTTGATGGACTTGCCGCAACGGCCATAGAAGCCCGGATTGGCCTTGACGCGCTTCTTGATCGCCGCGAACAGGACTTCTTCTTCCTCGTTGCCGGGAGTTTCGAGGAAGGCCACGTCGCCGGCCTCGGCGCGCATGCCGAGGTGGATCAGCATGGTGGCGTCGCCGCCGTCATCGAGAATCATGTTCGGGACGCCGCCATCACCCCATTCGAAGATCTTGTGGGTGTATTCCCAGTAATCTTCAAGGCTCTCGCCCTTGATGGCGAACACCGGCGTGCCGGCAGCCGCAATGGCCGCAGCAGCGTGATCCTGCGTCGAATAGATGTTGCACGAAGCCCAGCGAACGTCGGCGCCGAGAGCCTTCAGGGTCTCGATCAGAACGCCGGTCTGGATCGTCATGTGCAGCGAACCGGCGATGCGCGCGCCTTTGAGCGGCTGCGACGGGCCGTATTCGGCGCGGGTCGACATGAGGCCGGGCATTTCGGTTTCGGCGATGTTGAGTTCCTTGCGGCCCCACTCGGCGAGCTTGATGTCGGCGACGACGTAATCGTTAAAATGAACAGTCATGGTGGTCCTGCGGTTGGACGGTCGAACGGGATGAACGTCTTTCGGGGCGGGTCTATAGCAGGACATCGGCCGGTAGGCAATAAAGATATAAACAAGTCTTTATGTGACCAATTGACCGCCTGCCTTCGCTTGGCTGCGGTAATGTGCGCTTTGGCACAGCCCGCGCTCCGAATGATCTCCAATATGTTAAGGTGGCGGTCGCGAGGATCGACGGCCCGGACCGGTGGAGAGAGCAATGCGGATCCGATATTTTTCGAGCGGCACATTTGCCCTCGCGACAATTTTCATGATCGGGGGCCTGTCAGGCGCGATGGCCCAGACCCCGATTGGCGGCGCAAAGGACATCAAGAATGACGTCCGTGGCCAGACCGGCGCGAAAATTCAAAAAATTGCGCTCGGCGATCAGGTTTTCCAGAACCAGATGGTCCGCACCGGGCAGGACAGCCTCGCCCGCATCGTTTTCATCGACGAGACCAACATGTCGGTTGGCCCTACATCGGAAGTGAAGCTCGATAAGTTCGTCTACGACCCCGACGGCAACGCCAAGGCGGCTGTGTTCAACGCCACCAAAGGCGCGTTCCGGTTTTTCTCCGGCAATTCGGACCAAAAGGTGTACGGCGTCCAGACCCCGCAGGCTGTGATCGGCGTGCGCGGCACGGTCTATGACGTGCAGGTCACGAACGGCCTGACAAAGGTGGTGTTGGTCGAGGGCGCGGTGAACGTCTGCCTGCGCAATACAGCCCGTTGCGCCGACATGGACCAACCCGGCCAGATCATCAACGTGACCAACGACGACATTCAGGGTCCCTTGCCGCCGGATTCGACCGGATGGAATTTCGGCGCCAATTGCGGCCCGGACGCCTCCCAGTCGCCCTATTGCACCCGCGGCACGAAGCTCGGTCTCGATCTGACCCCGAAAGGCCCTACCCCTAAGGCAGCCCCAACCAAACGGGCCGCCGCGCCCGTCGCAAGGCCGGTTCGTGAAGCGGTGCGCCCCGTCGCCCGGCCCCAGCGTCCTGTCCGCACTGCCCGCATGCCGGTCCGCCGTCCGAGGGTTCAGACCGAATATGTCGAGACCTATTACGTGGATGAGCCCGCTTATGTCCGTCCGCCGGTTTACACCGGCCCGGGTTTCGGGATCAGCATCGGCCCGCGCTTCCCGGGCGGCGGCTATCGCCCGCCTCGCCCCAGCCGTCCGCAGGGCGACGGCAGGATTCCGGTTCCCACCGGCGGCGGCAGAATCCTGCGACGGTAGCGGTAAATCAGTCGTCGAAAGCCGCGGCGGGAAGCCAGAAAACTTCCCCCGCACTGTCTTCTGTATCCAGCCACATGAACTGAAGCTGCGGATACTCGGCTTCCAGAATTTCCCGGTCTTCGCCGATCTCGCAAATGACGCCGCCTTCCGGCGTCAGATGCTTCGGGGCGGCGGCGAGAATCTGGCGGACTATATCGAGTCCGTCCGGACCGCCCGCCAGCGCCAGCTTCGGCTCATGGGCATATTCCGGCGGCAGGCCGCTCATCACCGCCTCGCCCACATAGGGCGGGTTGGTGATGATCAGATCGTAGCGCTGACGACCCAGCGGACCAAACAGGTCTCCCTGATAGAGCGTGATGCGGTCTGCATCGCCACTTTCCTTGACGTTGCGCCGCGCCACGTCCAGCGCATCCTTGGAAAGGTCGACAGCGTCGACATGCGCGTTACGGAAAACTTTAGCGGCCAGGATCGCCAGACAGCCTGAGCCGGTGCAGAGATCAAGAACATTCTCAACGGCTTCGGGATCTTCGATCAATGCGTCGCTGCCGCCATTGAACAGATCGGTGAACAGCAATTCGCCGATGAAGGAGCGCGGCACGATCACCCGCTCATCCACGTAGAACGGAATGCCTTTTACATATGCCCTGCCGAGCAGGTACGAGGCCGGCTTGCGGCTCGTCACGCGCGCCTCGATCAGTTCGGCCAGCTTGCGGCGCTCGTCCTGCAAGAGCCGCGCATCCAGAAACGGGTCGAGATTATCGATGGGCAGATGCAACGATTCGAGAATGATGAAAGCAGCCTCGTCCAGCGCGTTCGTTGTGCCATGGCCGTAAACAAGGCCTGCCCCCTCGAAACGCGAAATCGCGTAGCGCAGGAAATCGCGCAGGGTGCGGAGTTCGGCAATTGCCGCAGCGGTGACGGTCATCGGATCAACCACGAATCAGGAACAGGACGCCGGAGTAGACGAACCCGCCTTCTACTGTATCGCGGCTCTAGACGAAACCGAGCGCCCAGCGCCAGAGAGTGGCGACAAACTGAAACGCCCAATAGGCCATGGTGCCCCACAGGATAATTCGCAGCAAATGCAACACCGCCGCGAGAGCCCGATCATGGGAATGTTTTTCTATATGTTGAGTGCTCATCGGGAGCCTCTGCCTCGTTACCAAAGGCGAAGCATGACTCTTTTGTGACAATCACAAAAGAGTCATCGTCAGGTCAGGTCAAAGGAGAACTTCCGAAATCGCTAAAATTGAAAATGGCGCAGCGAAACGAGTATTCGATCAATGATCCTTGCCGTGGCCTTCGCCGCTGAGCTTGTCGGTCAACGCCATCAAAAGGCCGGATACGACAAACACCAGATGCAGCCCGACATACCACATGAGATCGCGGTCGCTGACGTTCTTGACGTTCATGAAGGCGCGCAGCAACTGAACCGCCGAAATTGCCACGATGGATGACAGGAGCTTGAGCTTCAGCCCGGTAAAATCGATCTTCGACATCCATTCCGGCCAGTCGGAATGTTCCGCGGCCTCGATTTTCGAGACGAAATTCTCGTAGCCCGAAAACACCACGATGATGATCAGCGAACCGGTCAGCGTCAGGTCGATCAGGCCCAGAATCGCCAGGATCACATCGGATTCCCCGGACGCCACTACATGCGTAGCGAAATGCCACGTCTCCTGCACGACCTTGACGAACAGGCCGACCAGCCCGAACACCAGCGCCACATAGAACGGAGCCAGCAGCCAGCGGCTGGCGAACAGGAATTTTTCGAGCAATCGTTCGATCATCTGGGGGCGACTCAGGAGTTGGCGGATCGCTACTTGTATCGTCCCGGTGAAATTGCGCCAATGGCGCGGGGTGGGTTTGCCCAGCCATTCGCTTCGCCTAAAGTGCGCTGCACTGACAGGCGGCGCACCGCGCCATGCGAGGCTGTTCTGAACTACAAGGGCAAACACTACCGCACTATCTGGCTCGCCGAAGATCAGGCCTCGGTCGAGGTCATCGACCAGACGCGCCTGCCGTTCTGGTTCGAGACGCGCCGCCTTGCCAGCCTGAACGAAGTGGCCGATGCCATATGCACGATGGTGGTGCGCGGCGCGCCGCTTATCGGCGCAACGGCCGCCTGTGGCGTCGCCATCGCCCTGCAGAACAAGACAGACGACACAACGCTCGATGCGAGTATCGCCATCCTGCGCGCCACCCGCCCCACCGCCGTCAATCTCGGCTGGGCGCTCGACCGAATGGCGCGTGTGTTGCGTGCAGTTCCACCAGAGCGTCGTCTCGCGACGGCGTGGCGCGAGGCGATGCTAATTTGCGACGAAGATGCTGCAGCCTGCAAATCCATCGGCCGGAAAGGATTGAAGCTTGTTGACGAGGCCGCACGGCAAAATCCGGGGCGTCGCCTCAACATCCTCACCCATTGCAATGCGGGTTGGCTTGCAACGGTCGATTACGGCACAGCGCTTGCGCCGATCTACGCTGCGCACGATTCCGGTATCGACGTTCATGTCTGGGTCGACGAGACGCGCCCGCGCAATCAGGGCGCATCGCTGACGGCGTTCGAACTGGGCGCGCATGGCGTGCCGCATACGATCATCGCCGACAATGCCGGCGGCCATCTGATGCAGCACGGGCAAGTCGATCTCTGCATCGTCGGCGCAGATCGAATCTCCGCCAATGGCGATGCGGCCAACAAGATCGGCACCTACCTCAAGGCACTGGCGGCGCGCGATTGCGGCGTGCCGTTTTATGTGGCCGCGCCTTTGTCGACCATCGACTGGTCGATCCGCGACGGATTGCGCGACATTCCCATAGAGGAACGCAGCGCCCGTGAAGTCACCCATATGACAGGCGTCAACGAGGCCGGCGAGACCACCACGATCCAGATCGCCGCGCCCGGTAGCGCCGCCGCCAATCCGGCTTTCGACGTAACGCCTGCGCGATTGATCTCAGCCATCGTCACCGAATGCGGAATCGTTGAAGCAAGCGCAGCCGGACTCAAAAGTCTGCGCTCGCCCGCGAGAGCAGCCGAATGACCACAACCCCTGATTTGCAGGCGCGAACAGATATTCTGCGCATCGCGCTGGCGATGGACGATGCGGGCTTCGCGCCGTCGAAATCCGGCAATGTGTCCTTCCGCGTCGAGGGCGGCTTCATCGTCACCCCCTCCGCATTACCCTATCGGGATACGAAGCCGCACGATCTCGTTCGTCTCGATCTTGAGGGAAACATTCTGGAAGGTGCGCGCCAGCCCTCGTCGGAATGGCGGTTTCACGCCGCCATCTATCGCGCACGACCTGAAATCAACGGCGTCGTCCACACACATTCGCCGCGCGCGACGGCCCTGTCAGCAGCACGACACCCCATACCGGCTTTTCACTACATGATTGCGATTGCGGGCGGTCACGATATTCGCTGTGCACCCTATGCGACATTCGGCACGGAAGACTTGTCGCGCTATGCGGTCGCATCGCTCGAAGGCCGCAAGGCGACCCTGTTGTCGAACCACGGCGTCATCGCCATCGGGCGCGATCTCGACGCCGCATGGGCGGTGGCGCGCGAGGTCGAAAATCTCGCGGGCCAGTATCTCGATATTCTGGCGGCGGGCCTCGAACCGGTCATCCTCGACAGCGCCGAAATGACCCGCGTGCTCGACCAGTTCGCGACCTACGGCCGCAAGGGCTGAACGGCGTCAGGCCGCCACACCGGTTCCGATCTGGCAGGCGACGCCCGTACCGCCGAGGCCGCAATAGCCGTTGGGGTTTTTCGCCAGATATTGCTGGTGATAATCCTCGGCGAAATAAAAGGCCGGCGCGTCCAGAATTTCTGTCGTGATCGGATCGAAGTTCCTGGACGCCAGCGCCTTTGCGTAGACATCGCGACTGGAGAGCGCCACCTGCTTCTGGCCGGGCGTCGTCGTGTAGATGCCCGAGCGATATTGCGTGCCCGTATCGTTGCCCTGCCGCATACCCTGCGTGGGATCGTGGCTTTCCCAGAAGGTCTTGAGCAACGCCTCGAAACTGATTTTCGCCGGATCGTAGGCCACCAGAACGACCTCGTTGTGGCCAGTCAGGCCCGAACAGACCTCCTCATAGGTTGGGTTGGGGGTGACGCCCGCCGCATAGCCGACCGCCGTCACGTAAACGGCCTCACCGATCTGCCAGAACTTGCGCTCTGCGCCCCAGAAACACCCAAGTCCGAACAGAACGGTTTCGGTCCCCGTCGGATAAGGGCCTTTCAGCGGATGCTTGTTAACGAAATGCTTTTCGGCGGTCGCAATTGGCGACGGACGGCCCGGCAAGGCCTCTGCGGCGCTCGGCAGCGATGTCTTCTTGCGGAAACCGAACATTTTTTGACTCTCCCGATAATCTTGAAACGCTTATCTAGTCTTGATCATGCAAAGTCTGTAGGGACCGCCATGAACACAGGCGGTCACAAGACCGTCAGGGCCGGCTCGAATAGCCAATTTCGGTCCGGCGGCGCTGGGTCAACCACATCAGGAATAACCCGATCAGCGCCAGCACCAGCCAGGTCGGCAATCGAAACAGCGTCAGCAGAACCGGATCCCAGAGCAGCGGATGAATCTGCCGCTCCACCAGCGGCTGCAGCAGCAAAAACTTGGCCGGAAACAGCGTCACGCATAGATCACCGAACGCCATGATCCGCACATCTGTCGCCGCAATAGAGCGCGTCCCGTCGACCACCAGCGCCGCAAAACCGGCGGCGATGACCAACAATCCAAGTGTTCGAACAACAAATCGAATCATGTGCGCAGTAGAGCCGCCGCTGAATATGACGGATTTTGATAAAGCCGGGCGGCTGGCCTGTCCACTTCGTCCCCTCAGCTTGTGCGATCCGAGAAGGTCCAGAGCTTGTTGGCCACAAAGCTCCACACCAGCACGATGCCGGTCGTCACGAGCTGGGCCAGCAGATATTGCAGCCCGATCCGGTCGTGCAGAATGTGCATGAAAACCCATGTCAGGCCGAAGCCGACGCCCGCCACCAGCGCAAAACGCCAGCCAGCCTCCTCGTGCGGGCGGTCGCTGTCGAAAGTATGCCGTCGGTTGAGCAGGTAGGAGACGATTCCTCCTGCCACATAGCCGACCAGCGTCGCCGGCACCGCCCCCCAGCCAAAGCCTTCCACGAGCGCGATCAGCGCCCCGTAATGGGCCATTGCGGCGAAAACGCCGACGACCGCGAAGGCCGACATCTGGCGGACCAGTCCGCCCCAGACCGAATTTGGATCAGGCAACATAGGTTCGGCGATAAGCCGTGCGCCTGAAACAAGCAAGTTTCGCCCGTAGTCTGTATCGTGATCGGAAAAGCAGCACGATTGCGGCCGGAGAGCCCCCGTAGGCTGGGGACGGACAGGCTTCGGCTGACTTCAGGGGTTCCCAACCTGACGATTCTCGTCTAATCAGGCGGCATCTTCGGGCCGGGGCGCATCCCGCTCGAACGCCCCCTCAGGGTTTCTCGACCCCACAAGGGTTTTCGCAAGGACGCGCTCGGGCTGTTCAAGGCCGAAAGCGCGGCCTTTTTTTGTGTGTGCGCAACCTCGCGGCTTCCCGCCGGAGCCGAACAACGGACGATCATGCCCAAACGGACAGACATCTCGACCATCATGATCATCGGCGCAGGTCCGATCATCATCGGCCAGGCCTGCGAATTCGATTATTCAGGCACGCAGGCCTGCAAGGCTCTGCGGGAAGAGGGCTACCGGATCGTTCTGGTCAATTCGAACCCCGCCACCATCATGACCGATCCGGACATGGCCGACCGCACCTATGTGGAGCCGATTACTCCGGAAGTCGTCGCCAAGATCATCGAGAAGGAACGCTACGCCATTCCCGGCGGCTTCGCGCTGCTGCCCACCATGGGCGGCCAGACGGCGCTGAACTGCGCCCTGTCGCTCGACCGCATGGGCGTTCTGGAGAAATTCGATGTCGAGATGATCGGCGCCCGCGCCGAAGCCATCGACAAGGCTGAAGATCGCGAATTGTTCCGCGAGGCCATGAAGAAGATCGGCCTCTCGACACCCAATTCACGCCTCGCCAATGCTTCCGATCTGAAAAAGGCCGACAAGGAGGAATTCGCTCGCCGTCGTCAGGAGATCGAGGAAAACGCCGGCGACGAACCGGGCGCAAAACAACGCGCCATCGAAGGCTTCAAGCGCGACTGGGATTCCAAGGAATCCGACCGCAAGCGCCGCTATGTATCAAAGGGCCTCACCGAAGCACTGGAAGCGATCGACGAGATCGGCCTGCCGGCCATCATCCGTCCGTCCTTCACCATGGGCGGCACCGGCGGCGGCATCGCCTATGACAAGGCCGAATATATCGAGATTATCCAGAGCGGTCTCGACGCTTCACCCACCACCGAAGTCCTCATCGAGGAAAGCGTGCTGGGCTGGAAGGAATACGAGATGGAAGTCGTCCGCGACAAGGCGGACAATTGCATCATCATCTGCTCCATCGAGAACGTCGATCCGATGGGCGTCCACACCGGCGATTCCATCACTGTCGCGCCAGCCCTGACGCTGACCGACAAGGAATACCAGATCATGCGCGACGCCTCGATTGCGGTGTTGCGAGAGATTGGCGTCGAGACAGGCGGCTCGAACGTGCAGTTTGCCGTCAATCCAGTCGACGGCCGCATGATCGTCATCGAGATGAACCCGCGCGTGTCGCGTTCGTCCGC
>CANJWR010000117.1 GCA_947478455.1 Beijerinckiaceae bacterium
AGGGCACGGACAGCGCCAGCAGCGCCGCCAGACCGGCCAGAGCCAGCGTCCACTTGAATGTTCTGCTCATGCTGCCGCGATAAACCCCAAACGTCGCCCGAGTAAGGCGACGGCGGGACTATAGCAAGTTTTGAGCAAAACCAAGGCGTGTTTGCCGCCTAGGCCCTGACTATTGCGACATGATCACATTGTCGCCGATCAACCGCACGGACTTGTTGGACGGGGCTGAATAAAGGGGCGGCGACTGTGGGCTTTGCATGGCACGCGTGCTCACTGGCGCACGCTCACGCAGCGACGCGAGCCGAGGCGCTGAAACGCGTTCAAGCGCGGTCAGCAGTTTGCGTTTTTGCGGATCAATGTCTTTTGACTGCGAAAGCGCCACAAAGTCGGACGCCTTTGCGCTTTTGGCGGTCTTGCCACGGAAGACCCGGACGCCCCTTTCTGTCATCACGGAATCGCCGCGACGCATGGTGATGTCTCGAGACAGTGGAACAGACGCCTGAATCACCGAGCCTGCAGCCTTGCAAGAACAGGTGTTATCGCGGGTCTTGGTATGCTGGTAGGCGACCTTCAGGCGTTCGTAGAGTTGTCCGGTGCGCGCCGAAACCGCATCCTCGATGCGCGAGTTGCGCATGACGTAAAGGCTTGTCTGTGCTCCCGGGCATTGGCTCTGACAGACGGCTTCGTGCTCGGCGACATCAGCTGCGCCGCCCATCCGGCCAACGGGGAAATAAAACCCGTCGCACATGCGCACGCAGATCGACTGGCTTCCAGTTGCGGCATGGACAGGATTTGCGACCCGTTTCGGTGCTGGCGCTGTTTTCTTCAGCACCGCCTTTTCGACTGGAATGATCGCCTGGTGATTGAAGAGCTGCCGGGTCGTCTGGCGCGCACGCTCCGCCAGCCAGAAGCCTACGTTTGAATCGTCTTCGACCGCCATAACGCCGGACATGCCAACCGATCCGGCTACGGCGATGGTGACAACCATAAGACCCGCCGCGATGGCAACGACAGTGCGTCGCTCAAGAAAGCGGCCGTTTGCGGTGGACGATGCATTTTTCTGCAATGTACGCAAAACTGAAAACATGAAGCCGTTCCGATAATAAAAGTGAACGTTTTTGGCCTCAGGGAATTGTTAAGCAGATCTTAATCGGAATTTCAAGACGCAGCTTCGCCAGACCGGGCTCTTTCGGGACCGGGTTTGACATGAATCACGGCTGAAAACGCCGCAATCTTCTACGAAAGAGTAGCAACACCCAGAGGTTCCAATGGAAAAAAGCGCCAGCGCATCCCCGTCGTCGGGATACAAACTGTTCCGCATCAAGCTAGAATTGGCCCGTTCGCGCGATCATGTCGAAGGATCAAAGGGCGATGGCTACACGTTTGTGGCTCCGCTTGCCGAAACCGGACACATCAGCATCGACGGCTGGAAGCATGATCGTCTGCTGTGTTTCGTGCATCGGCTTGAGCAGGGCGTCACCGTTCAGCGGGGCATGCTTGTGCATCGACCGGGCGGGCCGGGCGGCTCAACATGGGCCTTCGATTATGAAGCCGATACGAGCGTTGACGAGGAGGCCGGCTACCGTTTCGGGTCTCATGCTTTCGTGGTCGGCGAATATGTGTCCGTGCGAGATGCCGATGGCGAGTTGCACACCTATCGGGTCGCAGATGTGAAAGCGGCCTGATTTCAGCCAAACGATCGAGCCAAAAAAGGCCGCTGCACTCCTGCAGCGGCCTTTTTAAATTCGTGGGCCGAACCTATTCGGCGGCGTGACGGACGGGCTGCGGTTCGAGGCCGACCGGAATGATGTCCTGCGCCTTCTTGCCGCCTGACAGGTAGCTGTCGACCTTGTCGAGGTAGATATAGACGACCGGGGTGATCAGCAGGGTCAGCACCTGGGAGACGCAGAGGCCGCCGACAATCGCAATGCCCAGCGGCTGCCGAAGTTCAGCGCCCGAACCTGTGCCGATCGCAATCGGGATGGCGGCCAGAACCGCGCAGAGCGTGGTCATCATGATCGGGCGGAAGCGAATGAGCGCCGCCTCGCGAATGGCTGGCATGGCCTCCAGACCATCGCGCCGTCGTTCAAGCGCAAAGTCGACCATCATGATGGCGTTTTTCTTCACGATGCCGACGAGCAGCAGCACGCCGATGATGGCGATCACCGACAGATCCATATCGTACCATTTCAGAGCCCACAGAGCCCCGAGGCCGGCAGATGGCAGACCCGACAGAATGGTGATGGGGTGGATGTAGCTCTCGTAGAGTACGCCCAGCACGATGTAGATGGTCAGAACAGCCGCAATAATGAGCGGAATCTGGCCCTTCTGGGCGTCCTGGAAGAGTTTGGCCGAGCCGGTGAAGTTGGTATTGATGCTCGCCGGCAGATTGACCTGCTGCTCAACACGCCGGATGGCCTCCACCGCTTCGCCGATGGCCACGCCCGGAGCTGTGTTGAATGACAGCGTGACTGACGGCTGCTGCGATTGACGATTGATTGTCAGCGGCCCCGTCGTGCGGGTGATCGTGGCGATCTGGTCGAGCGACACAAGTGGCGCGGTCGAAATGCCGCCGCCACCGCCAGCCCCGCCGGCAGCCGCGGCAGCGCCGCCGCCGTTGGCGGCGCGGATGAAGACGCGTCCGAGAGCGGAGGGATCGTCCTGGAAGCTGTGGCTGGTTTCCAGAATGACCGAATAGTCGGTCGCCTGGGTGTAGATGGTCGAAATCTGGCGCGTGCCGTAAGCATTGTAGAGAGCCTGCTTCACGGCATCGACCGTTAACCCGAAGGCAGCTGCCTTTTCTCGATCAATCTCAACGTTCAGCTGTGGGTTGCGGATCTGCAGATCGGAGTTCACGTCGCGCAATTCAGGCATCAAGCGCATCTTTTCCAGCATCACACCCGACTGCGGATAAAGCACATTGAGATCGCCGGACTGGAGCGTGTACTGGTATGGTGCTCGTGAGGCGCGTCCGCCATTCAGGTTGAGGTTCTGAATGGGGTTGAAGACGGCATTGACGCCCGGAACCGAGGTGACTTCGCGGCGCAAACGCGCGATCACAACGCCGATGGGGTCGCGTTCGTCTTTCGGCTTCAGCGCCGCAGAAATCGAGCCATTGGCGCCGCCGCCGCCGACCGATGACGTGACATAGCGAACCGCCGGATCGCGCATAACGATTTCGGCGAGTTGTTTCTGTCGTTCAGCGCCGACGTAGAAGCCCGTTCCGGCAGCCGTCTCGACTGAACCGGCGATGAAGCCGGTGTCCTCGATCGGGAAGAAGCCTTTTGGAATGTCCATGAAGGTCTGGACCGTCAGGGCGAATGTCCCGAAAGTCACGAACAGCATGGACAAACGGAACTTCAGCACGAAGTCCAGAGCGACCCGGTAGATGGAAATCAGGCCATCAATGAAGAAGTCCACCGTGCGGGCGAAGAGGCTCGGCCGCGCATGATGATCAATAGGCTTGAGCAGTCGGGCGCAAAGCATAGGCGTCAGGGTCAGCGACACGAAGCCCGAGACCAGAATGGCGCAGGAGATCACGACCGCGAATTCGCGGAACACGCGACCGACGATGCCGCCCATCATCAGAACCGGAATGAACACGGCCACGAGCGATAGAGTAATCGAGATAATCGTGAAGCCGATTTCGCGCGAGCCTTTCAGCGCAGCATCGAACGGCGCCATGCCGTCTTCGACGTGTCGAACGATGTTCTCGAGCATCACGATAGCGTCGTCGACCACGAATCCCACAGCCAGTGTGATGGCCAGCAGAGATATGTTGTCGATCGAATAGCCGAACGCATACATAAATGCGCAAGTGCCGATCAGCGACACGGGCAAGGCCAGCGCCGGAATCAGGGTCGCGGCGAACGACTTCAGGAAGAGGAAGATCACCATCACCACGAGGGCGATCGAAATGACCAGCGTGAATTCGACTTCTTCCACCGAGTCGCGGATCGAGCGCGAACGGTCGTTCAAAACGTTGACCTGAATTGACGGCGGCAATTGCGCCTGCAGGCTCGGGAGTTTGGCGCGGATCGCGTCCACGACTTCAATCGTATTGGCGTCGGACTGACGGAAAATCGCCAGCATGATCGCACGATCCTTGTTGTACCAGGCGGCGATCTGATCGTTGACGACGCCGTCCGACACGGTGGCGATTTCGCCGAGGCGGATGGGTGAGCCGTTGCGGAACGCCACTACCATCGACTGATAGTCTTCGGCCTTCTGCAACTGGCCGGTCGCCGTCAGGGTCATGTTGCGGGTATTGCCGCGCAGGCCGCCGACGGGAGCGTTCGAGTTGGAGGCAATGACGCTCGTGCGTATGTCGTTCAGCGACAGGCCGCGTGCCGCCGCCAGATCCGGGTCGGCTTCAATGCGGACAGCATGCTTCTGCTGGCCGAAAATCAGAACCTGTGCGACGCCGGGAATCTGGGAAATCTGCTGGGAAAAAACCTGCTCGGCGTATTCGTTGGTTTCGGACAGCGGCAGGAGCGGCGAGGCGAGCGTCAGCGACAAGACGGGCGCGTCCGCCGGGTTCACCTTGCGAAAGCTCGGGGGCGCGGGCATTTCGGCCGGCAGGCGTCGCAGCGTCGAGGTGATCTGCGACTGCACATCGAGCGAAGCGCCGTCGATGCTGCGGTCGAGGTCAAACTGCATCGTGATGTTGGTGCTGCTGGCCGATGAGCGCGATGTCATCAGCGCAACGCCCGGGATGGTCGCGAAGGCGCGTTCCAGTGGCGCAGCGACAGACGCCGCCATCGTTTCAGGGTTTGCACCCGGCAGGTTGGCGAAAACCGCGATGGTCGGATAATCGACGCGCGGAAGGGCCGAAACCGGAAGTTTCGAATAGCCAAACACGCCGAATACGATGAACGACATCATCAGCAATGTCGTCATGACCGGTCGGCGGATGCAGAGTTCAGGAAGCGACATTAGATAGCGCCCTTCAAACTGTCAGAATTCTTGACCACAACACGTGCGCCGTCTGTTAACTGCAGCGCGCCGTCGGTGACCACGGTCTCGTTGCCCTTCAGGCCGTCGGTGACAATGTCGCGACCGTCCTGGAAGCGCAGCACCTTGATCTGGCGAACCTTGGCGACGTTGTTCTCGATCACGTAGACGTAATTGCCGATCTGGCCCGCCTGTGTGGCGGTGCGGGGAATCGACACAACATTTTCGTCGACCCGCAACGTGACACGCACATTGCAGAGCTGTCCGGCCCAGAGCAGATCGTCGTTATTTTCGAAAATCGCGCGGGCCATGACGGAGCCGGTGGCCGGGTCAATCGTGTTGTCGATCAACGCAATCTTGCCTTTGCTCGTCTGCTTGGAGCCTTGAGGGGTTGCGACGACTTCGGCGTTGCCGGCGGCGACCGCTGCGCGCAGATCAGGCAGTACGATCTGCGGAACCGCGAAGGCCACATAGATCGGCGCTGTCTGGACGATCGTGGCGATGGTTCCGGTTGCGGAATTGTCGCCCGAGCGGATGATGTTGCCGGCTTTCGAGGTGAAGACACCTGTGCGGCCCGGGATCGGAGCCGACAGAGTGTACCAGGTCAGCTGGACCTTCTGATTTTGCAGAAGCGCCTGATCCGCCGCGAGCTGGGCGGAGGCCGTGCTCAAGGCCGCATTGGCGTTTTCCAGATTGAGCTGGGTGCCGGTGCCGCGCGACAGAAGTTCCTTGAAACGGTTGATGTCGCGCTGGGCGGTTTCAACAGCGACCTTGTCTTTCTCGATGGTCGCCTCGGTCTGCTTGATCTGTGCCTCGATCTGCCGCGAATCGAGTTTGACCAGAACATCGCCAGCCTTCACGACGGCGCCGTCCGGCACCAAGATCTTTTCGATCTGGGCGTCGACGCGGGTCTTGATCGCAATGGAGGCCACGGCCTGAACGGTCCCCACAGCATCGACCCGATAGGGCATCGGGCCTATTGTGGCCGCTTCCGTGTTGATCGGCACCGGGGGGCGTCCGCCGGCCTGGCCGCCCGCGCCGCCGCGACCGCCGCCCGCCGCCGGGGCCGCTGCGGTTTCGGTAGTCGCATTTGCGGTCTTGTAGGGAGGCAGGTGATCGACCAGCGATTTTGGCAGTTTCGCCCGAATTTCCTGTGCGCGTTCGCCGGAACCGGGGAGATATTTGTCGGCAATGTCAGGACGAACGACCACCGCCGCTACAGCCGCGACGCCAAGGCCGATCAGCGTCCTGGCTACTTTTGCAAGCTTCATCCCGCGACTCTCCCGATACATCGGTATTGTTTGGCGGGTTCGCACGCACGCCACGCCATCGTTTCAGATTTGGGCTACAAACTAAACTATTGGTTGCGCCTGTCAAATCACGGTCTGGTGGGCGGCGGGGGGGGTGATCGGGCGATTTTCGGTAGTCTTATCCGTCGCTTGCCGCAGTGGGGCGACCGCACCCTGATTTTCCAACCTTTATCGCCTCACGCCGGACATAAAGGCTGCGGAAGCCGCCAATCCAAGCCATCCCAGAATCATGCCCCAGCCCCCGGTCGGAGCGGCCATCAGAAAAAGACTTTTGCCCCACAGGGCCCCGGCCCCGAGCTGCCCGGCGAACAGGAGGGCCCCCAGCGAAAGAAGCGCCGCTGACGCAATCCACAGGCGGCCCTCGCGGCCCGAAAGTCCGATGGCCAGAACCGGGGCGGCATGGAGCAGCAGAAAGGTGGAGGCGATGGCCAGATTGGGGCCGAAGCCTCCGTGCGCGGCGGCTGCGCCCAATCCGACGCCGGTCGCCCCCATCAGCGCCGCCACGATGATCAGAATGCGCGATGCCAGATGCATTCGTCGACTCCGGCGATGGTGGAAATGCTCCGGCCAGCGTCCGATTGAGAAAGGTTCAATGTTTGTCGGGCAGGTTGCGGGGGAAAACAAGCCGTCGGAACCCCTTCATGCACATCGTCATCGTCGCCGATCACGGCCATATCAACGGCGGACAGGCCAAAGTCGCCATTGATAGCGCCATCGGGCTCGCAGGGCGGGGGCATCGAGTGACGTTTTTCGTGGCGGTCGGCCCGGTCGATCCGCGCCTGATTGCTGCGGGCATCGAGGTCATCTGTCTCGATCAGGTGGATATCGCCAGTGCGGGAACCGGCCTGAAAGGCCAGATGTCGTTTCTGGCGCAGACCATGTGGAACGGTCCGGCGTTGCACCGCCTTGGTGAAGCGCTGGCCGGCTGCGATCCTTCCGATACAGTCGTTCATGTCCATGCTTGGGCGAAAGCTTTGTCTCCCTCGATCGGGCAGGCGCTGCTCAAATCGCGGCTTGCGGCGGCCTATACGATGCACGAGTTCTTTCTCGTCTGTCCGAACGGCGGCTTTTACGACTATCCGCGAGCGACGCCCTGCCACCGCATACCTTTGTCGATGGCCTGCGTGAGCGTGAATTGCGACGCTCGCACCTATCCACGTAAGCTGATGCGCATCGCCCGCCAGCTCATTCTGGATCACGTTAGCGGCTTCAAGCAGGCGATCCGCCATATGGTGATGATCAGCGATCTCCAGATGGAAGTCTCGCGCGCCTACATGCCGAAGGGTGTAACCTATCACCGGGTTTCCAACCCCATCGACGTGATCGATCAGGGGCCGAAGCCGACCTATGGCGTAGATTTTCTCTACGTCGGGCGTCTGTCGACCGAGAAGGGCGTTGCGCATTTCTGCGAGGGCGCGCGCCGCGCCGGGGTGACACCCGTGATCGCCGGCGATGGCCCGCTGGGCGATGAATTAAGGGCGAAATATCCGGAGGCGCGGTTCCTCGGCTGGCAATCGCCCGATCAGGTCCGGGCGCTGATGCGCGGCTGTCGGGCGCTCGTGTTTCCCTCCGTCTGGTACGAAGGGCAGCCGCTGACGGTTTACGAGGCGCTGGCCACCGGCACGCCCGTCATCGTCAGCGATGTTTGCGCTGGGCGCGAGGCTGTCGAGGACGGTTTGAACGGCCTCTGGTTCAAATCAGCGGATGCAGACAGTTTGGCGGGGGCGTTGCGGCGTCTGGCGTCGGATGAAGAAGCCACCCGCATGACGCAGGCAGCCTATGGATGTTACTGGGCTGAGCCATTGACGATCGATCGTCATCTCGATGCAATCGAGCAGGTCTATCAGGCGGCGCTGGCGGATCGTCCAGCGTAGGCGAGTCCGGCTGCAGCCTTTTCGCGCGCCTGTTCGATGAGCCATTTGACCCGCGCGGCTTCCATGCCCCAGACGGCGCCAAAGCACAGGAACACCTGTCGCCAGTGATCGATGTCAATCTGTAAACCCTGCACCAGCAGCACGAAGAGCGCCGGCCAGAAAACCTGCGCATATCGCCGGTACGGCGAAAAGACGAACATCAGTCGGAAGCCGATGAACATCGTCCAGCCGACAATCGTGAACCAGCTGAAGCCTCCGAGCCAGCCGAAGGAAGCGAACGAGTTCACGTAGGAATTGTGCGGCTCAAGATTGAAGACAAGACGGAAGCGCAGAGGACCGAAACCGAGCGGCCTTTCCAGCAGCATCGGAATGGACCTGATCTGGTTGCCGAAGCGACCATTGGGGCCCTCGTCATAGTCCTTCGTGACAGTAAAACGGTCCTTCAACAGGTTCATCACCCGGTCGTTGCTGACGACGCCGGCGATGCCGATGGAGACGGCCAACAGGCCGATGATGATCATGCCGGTCATGCGGCGACGCAGTTTCGCCGAACCACAGGTGAGAAAGGCGGAAACGAAAACCAGCGATACAGCCACCAGCGTCGCCGCCCATGAACCGCGCGAGAAGGACAGGAAGATCGCGAGCAGGATCGCCAGAAGGGCGCCGGCGGTGACCCACTGGCGGCGCGCCCGCATCAGGAAAATTCCCTGCGACAGGAAGCAGGCGGCAAGTATCAGATAGGAGCCGAGCACATTGGGGTCTTTGAACGTGCCGTTCAGGCGTCCTTCGAATTCGGTGAGCATGATCGCGCCGAGGCCGGCGATGTTGGCGTAAGCCAGCAGGCCGACAATCGCGCAGAAAATGGCTCCGGCGGTAAAGCCCCGCAACCCGGTTTCAAGCCTCTCGATCGTGTTCTGCGAGAAGAACACTGTGAAGAAGATGACGGTGCAAAAAAGATAGAGCGACTGAAACTGGTATTTGACCGGATCTGGCTCGTTCAGATAGGGCATCAACGCCAGAAAGCCCGCCAGCAGATAGACCGTCCACAGGAACAGGATCGCCGCGAGGGATTTGTGAATTCGAAATTTGCTGATGGCCCATATCGGCGCTGCGATGAGAAACATCAAATCGTAGGGCGACGGCTCGATCAGCGAAATCGCGCCTGCGGCGACGAACAGATAGAAGGCGCCCCGCACAACATGTTCGTAGGTCAACGGCCCGTGAAATCTCGGGATACGGATGCGCGGCAGACGTAGCGGTCGCTGTTCCGATGCTGCGAAATCGGTCATGGGGCGCGTTCCGTTGTGGCCGCGAGAGGCTTGCGGTTGAAGAAGGGTTTGCCGAGCCAGCGGCGGGCCGGATTTTCAAACCAGCTGAAGCTCAGCATCGCCAGCAGCGTGGTGACGATCAGAACCGCAAACGACATGGCGAGCAATTCGCCGGGCGACGTCAGGCCAAATTTGCGGATAACTTGAACAGCCGCGATCTGCACGAACATGTGCAGCAAATAGACGCCGTAGGAGGCGTCTCCAAGCCGCGCGAAGAAGGGCGTCGCGAGCCGCGAGGGATCGCCGCCGCGCTCGGCCATGGCGATATAGCCGACCGCGACCGGGAAGGTCATGAGGATGAATTCCGGGCGAACGCCGCCGATCATCAGAATGAAAATCGCCGCCATGAACAGATGCGGGCCGCGCCACGAGATCGGTCGCGCCGGCAGGGAACGCACAACCACGCTGACAGCCATGCCGGCGAGAAAGGTCGGCACGGCGCGCAACATGCCGTAGTCAAATGTCGCCACAGTCCATGACCGCATGCCGAGCGATGTGCGAATGGTGTCCATCGCCAGAGCGAACACGACTGCAAACAGAATTGCGCCGCCGGCCCTGAAACGAGCAAGCAACATCGCGAAAAGCGGAAAGAGCAGATAGACGAACAGCTCCGACGAGATTGACCACGACGGGAAGTTCATGCCCGGATGGGTGGTGATTCCCCAGGCGTGCAGCAGAAGCAGCGTTGGGGCGAACAGCGCCGGATCGGTAGCTCCGGGATCGCGCAGCTGGAAGCCGGTGACGGCGAACAGGGCGGCTGCAGCGATGAAGATGATGGAGGTGACAAAGTGTAGCGGATAGACGCGCGCAATGCGCTTCTGCATGAAGCGCCCGAAGTCACCCCACGATTTCACCGAATTGCCGTAGGTATGCATCAGCACAAAACCGCTGAGCACGAAAAAGAAATCGACCAGATGCGTCAGCCGCTCAAGGCGGTCCACGTGCGCGGCCACGAACGGGGCGAAATTGGCCTCGTTGTGATACATGACGACGCCTGCCGCTGCGATATAGCGGTAAGTATCGAGCACCACATAGCGACGCGGTTCGGACATTCTTTCTCCACCGCCGGGCTGCGGCTCAATAGGCGTTATTCGACTTGACCAACGATAGCGGCGTGATCGCCAGAATGTACATGTCGAACAGGATGGACCAGTTCTCGATGTAATAAAGATCGTGCTCGACGCGGCGCTGGATTTTCTCCGGCGTGTCGGTCTCGCCGCGCCAGCCGTTGATCTGCGCCCAGCCCGTGATGCCGGGGCGAACGCGATGGCGGGCAAAGTATCCGTCCACCACTTCGTCATACTGCCGGTCGGCGGCCTTGGCGTGAACCGCATGAGGGCGCGGGCCTACGAGCGAGAGATTGCCCAGCACGGCCACATTGATGAGTTGCGGCAATTCATCGAGAGATGTCTTGCGAATGAAGCGCCCCACACGCGTCACGCGAGGATCATCGCGCGTCACCAGCCTTGAGGCCGTCTGATCGAGCTTGTCCGTGTACATCGAGCGGAACTTGAAGACCTCGATCAGCTCGTTATTGAAGCCGTAGCGCTTCTGCCGGAAAAACACAGGACCGGGCGAGTCGAGCTTTACTGCGAGCGCAACCAGCAGAAGCACCGGCGACAGGCAGACGAGCGCGAGCGTGCCGACCACCCTGTCGAAGCAGGACTTGACCACAACGTCCCAGTCAGCAATCGGCTTGTCGACAACGTCAAGCACCGGCACATTGCCGATGTACGAATAGGAGCGCGGACGGAAGCGAAGCTTGTTGGTGTGCGCCGCAAGACGAATGTCGATAGGCAGCACCCAGAGTTTGCGCAGCATCTGCAGCATGCGGCCTTCGGCTGTGATCGGAAGCGTAAAGATCACGAGATCGATGCGTGTGTGGCGGGCGAATTCGACGAGATCGTCGACATTGCCGAGTTTCGGATAGCCGGCGACGACATCGGGCGAACGATCGTCGGTGCGGTCGTCGAACACGCCATAGATGCGCAGGTCCGTGTCGTCCTGTTGCGAGAAGGCTTCCAGCAATTGTTCGCAGGCGGGACCGCCGCCGACGATGACGGTGCGGCGATCAAGTCTGCCGGCGCGCGTCATCTTGCGCACGATCATGGCCAGCAAGCCGCGTTCAATCATGAGCGCAAGCAGGCCGGTCGCGAACCAGGAAAGTAGCCAGACACGCGAAAAGGCGGGCTCGACGCGGATGAAGAAAATCAACGAAAGCGCCGCCAGAAAGACCAGCGCCCAGCCGCCCGCCAGACGAAACGTCTGGTAGATCGGCGTGCGGAACGCCGCGACCTGATTGATGTCGAGAATCTGGAAAATCAGGATGGACGCCGCCGCGATTGCGCTGATGGCGACATAATATTCCAGCGAATAGCCGCTCATCGGAACGACGTAGAGAAAATGCACCAGGAGGCCGGTGCTGACGATAATGGCGAACTCGATCGCCCGCACAAGACCCGCCAGCACAACGGGCGAATAGGCCGGAGCAGCGCTCTGGCCCGACATGGATTCGGCAAGCGCGCTGAGATTTGCTCTGGTGGCGGGCGTAGAGGTGCCGGCTGGCGAGGGCGCAACCGTTGTTTCCTCAAGGCGTTTGAGGGTATCGGCAATCGACGCGGTCATAACACTATCCTCAAACTCTTTATGTAGCGGCCGCAACTTCGTTGGAACGTCCTGAAGACGAGCGGGATTTCGCGGCGAGCGCGTCGGCATAACCCGACAAAACAGCGTCGGTCATATGGCCGATGGAAAAGCGACCCTGCACAAAGCAGCCCACTTGCTCGGCGCGGTGTTTGAGGTCCTCTGGCGAACGCGCGATTTCCTGCATCATTGCGCTGGCGAGCGCCTGAACGTCGTTGCAGGGAATCAGGCGATCGGCGCAGGGACCGAAAATCTCCGGAATGCCGCCGACGTTTGTGGCGATCATCGGCATGCGTCCACCTGCGGCTTCCAGCACCACATAGGGCAGGGATTCGGCTCGCGACGGCACGACAAGAACGCGGCCCATCGCGAAGGCCGAGCGCGCCGGCATGACACCCGGGAAGCTGATCTGATCTTTCAGCCCGAGCGCTCGCGCCTGGGCGGTGAGATGCGCTTCGTCCGGGCCCGAACCTACCAACACCGCACGAGGCTTGAGGCCAGTCTTGCGCCCGACTTCCGCAATGGCGTCGATCAGCGTGTCGATGCCTTTGGCCGAGCGCAATTCGCCGATATAGACAAAGTCGGCGACCTTCTCGTTCGGCTCGATGGGGGCGAATTCCGCATCGCTGATGCCGTTCAGCACCACACGCTCCATGCCGCGCGGCGCGCCGACGTAGCGATGAAAGCATGAGCCGATAAAAGCGCTTTCAAACAGATAAATATCCGTGGCGCGATTCAATATGCCTTCCACATGCCTTCCACCGCCATATAGAGTTTATGGAGCGCCGAGCCGGGATTGTAGTTGAAGCTGCCGCCATGGGGCGTATAGGCCCGGATCGAATTTCCGCGGAAGCCAATGAGCGCAGGGGCGCGGGCATAGAGCGCGCCTTTGGAGCCGTGGCCATGTACGATGTCGGGATTGGCGTTCTTGACGCGCTTGATTACATGCGCGAGCGCTGCAATGTCCGAATAATGCGGATTGCGGTGCATCGGAATGCGCGAAAGACCAAGCGCCAACGAGGGGGCCAGTTCGTTGAGAGTGGCGGTGGCGCGGTCGCCGCCGGTGAGCGAGTCTGTAATGAGTCCGACCTGATGACCGCGGGCGATCTGTTCGCGGGCAAGGTCCAGAACATGACGAAACAGCCCCCCGAGGGGGGCGCGCAGCACGTGGATGATCTTCAGGCTACGACCGTCCATGTTCTCGTCAGACATTTACGCACGCCTCCAACCCAACTCAAAACCAGCGCTCCCGCACCGTGACCGTGTCGCCTGGCAGAACCGGCGTCGTCATGGGAACCGAAGCGGTGATCGGGTATCCGTTAACAATTCTCGTCAGATCGACGTTCGACCTTGTGGCGCGGGGGGCAAACCCTCCGGCAACCGCCACAGCGTTCTGTACCGTCATTCCGTTGATATAAGGATACTGACCGGCGGTGGTGACTTCTCCCAAAATGAAGAAGGGCCGGTAGGCTTCGACCTCGACCGACACGCGCGGTTCGCGCAGGAAGCCATTGCGCAGACGGGACTCGATGGCCCGTTCAAGCTGTCCGGTTGTTGCACCCTGCGCCGGGACCACACCGATCAACGGCATGGAAATATGGCTCGTCGCTGTTTCATGTGGGTAGCGTGTCCAGCACCCCTCCGGCGATGAGGTAGACCATCAACTTGAGGTTGCGCTTGCTGCGATAGCCTTTTGCCTTGCGTTTGGCGGCCTGGACGTTTCCGTTGATGGCCTCCAGAAGTCCG
>CANJWR010000118.1 GCA_947478455.1 Beijerinckiaceae bacterium
GACTTCTGGAGGCCATCAACGGAAACGTCCAGGCCGCCAAACGCAAGGCAAAAGGCTATCGCAGCAAGCGCAACCTCAAGTTGATGGTCTACCTCATCGCCGGAGGGGTGCTGGACACGCTACCCACATGAAACAGCGACGAGCCCCATTTGGCGCGGGCCGTCAGAAGCGTCTTCGGCCCAGGACTTGTGGTCGCCAGTTGAACACGTCCGTTTACTGTGCCCCACGGAATGATCAGATTTTGCAGATAAAAGTCGATATCTTCGGGATTCAGCAATTCGGCATCAGCAGGCTCGTCACGCATGCGGACAAAACGAAGCCCGTGATAGGCCGCGACAGCGCGGCTGTATACTTCTGCCCGCAACCACCAGCGCGACATCAACACATCGCTGATCGAGACCTGCCAGCGTGTGGCAAGTTCGAGTGCTTCCTCGAACTGGTCAGGACGGATTGCCCCATAGCGGACAAGTAGGTCTCCGACTCCAAGATCGGATTCCGAATGTGTAAACAAGACGCCACCCGACTTTACGCAGAACTCAAACGCAGGATTCCATACCTTTTTGGATCAGGCAGTCTTGCCGCCTCGGCCACGCGCATAGAAGCGATGCACGCTGAGGACTACCAACAGGCTGAATGCGAGCCAGAGCGCCCCCACTACCCAGGGACGATAGGCATTTGCAATGTCTGCGAGCGACAGCTTCTCAGGATATACAACCTCGATCAAACGGTCGCGCTCTGTCGAGAACGCAAAGGCGACGCCATTCTTGTCCACTACCGCTACATTGCCGCGATCAAGCTGCAACCGCGCTGGGGGCACAAGATCTTCATCGTTCGCCGCCGTCCGGATCCAGATTCCCTGATTCAACCCTGCTCGAACAAGCTGGGCGACAGTGGCGTTCTTCAATCCGCCGAGGTCAGCAATCGTCTTGCCTTCGGGCCCGCGAATGATTGTGCGCCCCTGATCGAACCGAACCGGCGGCTCTGCATTTTCCGGAGCGCGCGATGTGAGCGCCACGAACGGGCCAGCAGTTTGGGGCGCCGTATCGCCATCAATGAAGCGAATTGAAAGGGGCGCCCGCGCAGGAATCAGATTGCTGGCCATCTCTGTCAGCATTGCCAGATGGCCCCGCTGCTGAAACGCGTTACGCGATTCCACGAACAAGGTGACACCATCACGAAACATGCTGGAGGTTTCATAGAAGTCACGCGGCGCCTCGGCTGCAGCGCTTGTGAGGACTTCGCTACTTCCCAACAACTGGGCCGGAAAGCCGATGGGAAGCGTCGTGCATTCGCCGCCTTGCGGCTGGCGCTGAACCACAAGACGCAAAGAATTGTTGAGCCCCGCCAGTCCTTCTGGGATTTCGAACGCAAGCTGCGCACGCATGTCGGTCGCGGTGGACACGCTCTCCATCATGCGCTCATTGAAGAATGCCGTAACGACTGCGTTGCTGTTCGCTTCGTCGGGCGCGATGGCGACCTGCAGGCGAAGTCCTGTAATCCGGCGCTGGACCGGCAGATCCTTTGCGGCGAGAGAGACCGACCATTGAGCGCGGTCAACCACATCTCTTGCGGTCAGATCGGCGCGCAAGCGATCAAACGTAAAGCGCCCGTCCTCGCGCATCTGAAAGATTTCACTTTCGGCAGAGACCGTCGATTTGACTGCTGCGGCATTCCAGGAGGAGCCTATCAGCCGCGCAGCGCTTTGAGGATCCGGTCCCGAGACCAGAACAGCCGGGCCAGTTCCGAAATTAATAAGGGACAGGCTCGACGAATTGACGCCTGGTTTTGCGTCCGGCCTGAACAATGGAGTGCGGACATTGCCGGCAAGCGTCTCAAGATCTTCGCTTGATGCAATGAGAATGGAGCCTTGAGTCCAATTCTGGACAGTTTCGGGCGCAGCCGCCGGCGGCGTAAATGGAGACTGCATACGAGGCATAAATGCCAAAGTCGTCGGCGCCGGAAAACGGGACCCTGGTTCCATTTTGGCGGTTGCATCCGCGCCTGGCATCGTCTCAAATCGTACCTGACGTCCAGATTCACGCAACGAGCGCGCAGCCTCCAGCGCAGCGCCAAACTCGCGGCTGTTGAGATCGCGCCCCGGCAGATAGATTGCGACTTCGCGCGGCATCAACGTCAATGCGGTTGCCACGCTGTCCACGGCATTTTTTTCAAAAGCAAGCTGAAGCGACGTCTCAGGCAAAATCGTTAAATGGTCGCCCGCAAAGCGGATGTCCACGCATCGATTATCGGGAAGAACATGTCCGTAGCGAACGCTGATCTTGATGAAGCCATTCTGCGCCGCAACCCCTTCAAGCGGAATGCGCAGCGTTTGACGTTCATGCGCGCCGCCAAGCGGTTTCAAAATCAGGCTTCGTTCACCCGCCAGCACTTCGATGCTGCGCCGGCTATCGATCGAAGTCGCCGATTCGTAGGCCAGCACCAAAGTCGCCGAATATTTGAGCGAACGAGGCGCTGGAAAATAGAAGTCTCGCGAGGAGCCGAGGCCCGCCAGACGTGCGCCGTCATCGAGACCGATCTCGGGCAAACGAATGGATCGCGTCAAATTCTGCGTGACAGTGTTTTCGAGTCTTGATCCATCGAGAGAGCCGAATTGGCCTTCGGCTTTCCCTGGCGTTGCGAATCCCGCTGCGGTCAACATTGCGCCGCATATGGCCACAACCGAAACGGGACGGAGATTCCAGATTTTAACGCTCATGAACACCAACTCTACGCGACAAATACGCCCGAAGGCCAACGCAAGACAGGGTTTTACCGTTAATACTCCGGTAAGGATTCCTGCCGTTACGGCATATGATGCGTGAGGGTGGTTAAGTTTGTCTTCAAAGACGAAACATTCGATTCACTTTAACAAGACATTACGCGCTGGCTGAGGCTGTGGCGTCAACGGGCGAGTTCACGCATCGTCGAAATCGGTCGAGAGCGCCACCTGCTCCCAGCGATCCATATCCACCGTCAGTCGGGCAATCTTGCCACGGATACGCGTCAACGCATCGCGGCCAAGCGGGAGGCGAAAGGCGGGAGGATCGGCTTCGATTGCTGCAAAAATCGCATGGGCGGCCAGTCGCGGATCTCCGGGCTGGCGTCCATCCAGCGATGCGAAGCGCTGACGCAGCGGCGCAAGCAGTGCTTCATAGTCATCGATATGTCGAGCCTCGAAACGTTTGGCCATTGCGTCGGTGCGAAACTGTCCGGGCTCCACGACCAGAACATTTATACCGAGCGGGGCGACTTCTTCGGCCAGTGCCTCGGCAACTGCCTCCATGGCGTGTTTGCTCGCGCAGTAATAGCCTAGGCCCGCATTCGCCACGAGGCCGCCAAGCGCGGATATATTGACAATGTGCCCCGCCCGGCGCGCCCGCATGTACGGCAACACTGATCGAGAGACTTCCAACGACCCAAAGAAATTTGTTTCGAACACAGGACGGTAGTCGTCGGGGCCAAGCTCCTCAATTGCCCCGACCGCCACAAAGCCTGCATTGTTGACGGCGATGTCGATTGGCCCGAATGACGCTTCCACATCGGTAATCACGCGCGAAATGTTATTCCGGTCTCGCACATCCAGCACCCATGCCTTTGCTCTATCCGGAAACTCTTTCAGAAGCGAAGCAAGCGGGCTCGTATCGCGGGCCGTCAGGGCGACACGGTCGCCGCGCCGAAGGGCCTCCTGCGAAAGCACGCGTCCAAAGCCGCTTGAACAGCCGGTGATGAACCAGGTTTTCGTAGCTCGTTCCATTGTCGCTTCCCCCGAATTCGTTGACGAACATTATAGTGGTCCACACGGAAATTCGAGATGCGTTTTGCCTCAGTGCAGCAGCAGACTACCGTGCCGATGACTCAACTAACCGCACGAGTGCTTCTATGATCGCCAGCGGAGTCGGCGGACAGCCCGGGATTTCAACGTCAACCGGGATGATCGCCGAGACCGGCCCGGCAACCGCATAGCTCCCCGCAAAGACGCCGCAGTTCATCCCGCAATCACCCAGAGCCACCACCCATTTGGGCGACGGCGTCGCCGCATAGGTTCGTTCCAGAGCCTCACGCATATTAGTTGTGACGGGGCCGGTGACCATCAATACGTCGGCATGACGCGGCGATGCCACAAAGCGGAAGCCGAAACGCTCGATATCGTAGAAAGCATTGTTCAATGCGTGAATTTCAAGCTCGCACCCATTGCAGGAGCCTGCGTCGACTTCGCGAATGGCGAGGCTGCGTCCGAGCTTGCGTTGCGTCAGTTCGGCAAGCCGCGCGCCGGTCGCATCGAGCATTTCGTCGCCGGGACCGGGGCTCGTCTCGGTCAGCGCCTTGCGAAACAATCCCTGCAGGATAAGCCGCCGCATCAGAGATCATGCCCCGAATATGAACAGTTGAAGGATTTGTTGCAGAGCGGGAAGTCGGCGACGATGTTTCCCTCGATGGCGGCTTCCAGCAAGGGCCACTGAAACCAAGAGGCGTCGCGGATATGACAATGCTCGACCGCGCCATCGGTTCCAAGCCTGATCCAGCAGAACAGATCGCCGCGGAACGCCTCGACCAGCGAGGCGCCTTCGCGTCCCGCGTGGCTTGAGAGATTCAGCGATTCCAGCACATGCCCGTCCGGTAGAGTCTCGAGCCATTTCCTGATCATGTCCATCGAGCGCGCAATCTCGTCGATCCGAACCCAGACACGCGCGTCCACATCGCCTGCACTACGGATGACCGGATTGCCGAAAACATCCGGATATGGCGCATAGCCGGGCGATTTCCGCGCATCGAATGCGCGGCCTGAGGCGCGGCCCACCACGCCGCCTGCGGCGAATTGTTCGACGAGATTGCGCGAGACAATTCCGGTTCGCACTGTGCGATCCTGCATGGAACTGGCTGTATCGTAAACATCGACCAGATGCGGAAACTCTCTATCAATTTCTCCGAAGAGACGATGCAATTCATCAACGCCTGCCTGCGGCAGATCGACCGTCAAGCCGCCGGGGACGATACGGTCCATCATCAACCGGTGGCCAAAACATTGTTCAGATGCACGCAGGACACGTTCGCGCAAGACATGGCAATGGGCCTGCATGATAGAAAAGGAGGCATCGTTGCAGATGGAACCTATGTCGCCAAAATGGTTCGCCAATCGCTCCATCTCGGCCATGATTCCTCGCAATATCTGCGCGCGGGGCGGTGCCTGAGCATTGCAGGCGCTTTCAATTGCGCGCGCGAAAGCGAACGAACTCGCCACGGTGCTGTCGCCGGAGATGCGCGCAGCGACTTTCGCAGCTTGCGCAAGTGGCTTGCGGCGCATGAGCATTTCAACGCCCTTATGCACATAGCCGAGCCGCTCTTCGAGGCGAACGACCGTCTCGCCGTTTGCGGTGAAGCGGAAATGACCGGGCTCGATGATGCCGGCATGTACCGGCCCGACTGGAATTTGATGAAGCGGCGCGCCTCCGGCTGTCAGAAATTCATAGGGCGGCAAGGCCGCGGCAGGGGCTGCATCGCCACCGGGGCTGCTCGCCTTCCAGGTCCCGTGATCCTGCCACGGACGCCGGTCTTGAGCGCCAATCGCTTCGAGACCGTAAACATCCAGAATGGTGCGCTCCAGACGTTGCGCGGGAACATGATGGAGCGCCACCGATGGAAATTTTCGGTCAGGGCAATCGAGCGAAACAATCGCATATTGCGTCGTTGTGCGCTCCATAAACGCCATCCGGACGCAGCGCTCGTAACCCCACAGGGCTGTTAGATCTGCATCACCCGCAGCGATAAATTTTGCAATGTCTGTCCAGACATCTGGATCGACCGCATGGCTGATCCATTCACCGTTCATTGGTTCAGGTTGGGCGTTTCGGAGAATGTCTGCAAGCGACCCCATGCGCTCCCCCTAACCAAGCAAGCGTGCGATCCGTTCGATCCATGCCGTCAATTGGGCAGGAATGAACAGACCCGCGGAGAGCACAAGACTCAGGTGCAGGACCATCGGGACTATGGCGACAGTCTGAGTTTCGAAATGTCCGTGCGGCTCTCCGAACGCCAACCCGGTCAGGCGCAACATGAGCGCAGCGAACGCCACGAGCAGCAACAGGACAATCAGGACCGCGATCGCCGGATGAAGTGTAAGGGCTGCCTGGACGATCAGAAACTCACTCGTGAAAAGCCCGAACGGCGGCAAGCCGACAATGGCGATCACTGAAATCACCAACATCCAGCCGAGCAGCGGATAGCTTTGCGTAAGCCCGTGGATGCGCGACATTTTTTGGGTCCGGGCGAACTGCGCGATGTGGCCGACGCAAAAGAAGATCGCTGATTTCGTCAGACTGTGCATCGCCACATGGAGCAAACCGGCGAAATTCGCCACATGCCCGCCGATGCCGAATGCGATGGCGATCAACCCCATATGCTCTATGGACGAATAGGCAAAGAGCCTTTTGATGTCGTCGCGGCGGTACAGCATGAAGGCTGCAAACGTCAGCGACGCCATTCCGAGCGTCATCAGGATCGGCCCCGGCGCAATTGCTCCGGCATTGAGTGACAGCAGCATCTTGAAACGTAACACTGCGTAGAGTGCGACATTCAGCATGAGGCCGGACAGAACAGCTGTCACGGGCGTGGGCCCTTCCCCGTGCGCGTCCGGCAGCCAGCCATGAACCGGCACAAGGCCCAGTTTCGTTCCGTAGCCGAGGATGAGGAACACAAAGGCGACATTGAGCAGCCGCGGACTGAAGGCGGCAGCATTATCGGTCAGCACATTCCAGACCATGGCGTGGTAGCCTTCGCCCACTACGGGTTCAGCGGCCATGTAAATCAGGATCGTGCCGAATAGAGCAAGCGCAATGCCGACGCTGCCGAGAATGAAATATTTCCAGGCGGCTTCGAGACCCTCCGGGGTCTGGTAGAGGCCAACGATGGAAATGGTCGAAAGCGTTGCCAGTTCGACCGCGACCCACATGACGCCGATATTGTTGGCGAGAAGCGCCAGCAGCATGCCGAACAGGAGCGATTGATACATCGCGTGGTAAAAGCGCGCGAGGCGCGGCGACAAATTCCCTCTTTCGATTTCGACCGCGATATATTTTGCGCTGAACAGGCTTGTGGTGAAGGCGACGAAGCTGGTCAGCAAAACGAAAAAGAGGTTCAGATCGTCGGCGAAGAGATACTCGCCTTCGCGCGCGCCGCCCTGCACGAGCCGAAGTGCGTTCAGAAACGTTAGTCCCGAGACGGCGATGTTGAGCCACGAGGCAATACGCCACGAGGCGATGAGGACAAAGCCAAGCGCCGAAACCAGCGGAACCAGAACGATCTGGAGAAGCGGATCGAGAAGTCCGTTCATTCGCGGCGTTCTCCGCGAAGATCGTCAATCGCCTGAACGTCGACCGTGTCGAAATGTTCGCGAATGCGAAACAGGAAGATGCCGATTACGATGAAGGCAATGACAATCGAGAATGTCACGCTGATCTCGACCACAAGCGGCATTCCCTTCGCGCCGGCCGCGGCAAGAATGAGGCCGTTTTCCAACGACATGAAGCCGATGACCTGACTGACCGCATTGCGGCGCGTCACCATCATCAACATGCCGAGCAGAACCACCGACAGCGCAAATGCCAGATCCTCGCGGGCCAGCGGATCGGCGAACTCGGTCGCGCGCAGCATGACCACCATCGAAAGTGCAACCAGCCCGATGCCCAGCAACATGGTTGTGCCGACGCCGCCGATAATGTCGATGGAGCGGTGGATACCCAGTCGCCGCATGATGCGCAGCAGACTGACCGGGATCACGATGGCCTTGAACGCGAGTGCAATGACTGCTGTCAGATAGAGATGCGGCGATTGCTGCACCCATGCCTGCCAGCCAACCGACAACGCCAGCAGGCATGCGTGTAATGCAAAGACGTGGATCAACCCGGAGAGCCGGTCCTGATAGAGCAATATGAAGCTGGCGAGGACCAGGCCGCCTGCAAGCAGATGAGCAACATCGAAGGCCAGATTGCTCATCACAACCCCGCCGATACGAAACGCAACAGGATGCCCAGCAATCCAAGCATCAGGGCCACGCCGAGAAATTCGGGCACGCGGAACACTCGCATCTTGGCGATCGAGGTTTCAAACACCACGAGCGCGGCGCCGCCGATGACGAGCTTGAACACATAGGCCGCCACACCGCCTGTCATTGCGGCGGCAGATGCGCCGGCCGGCGCGAGGCCCCAAGGGAAAAACATGCAGCCAATCAGCGAAAGATAGAGCAGAAGCTTCAACGCGGACGCCATCTCGATCAACGCCAGATGGCGGCCTGAATATTCGAGGATCATGGCCTCGTGCACCATCGTCAGTTCGAGATGGGTGGCGGGATTATCGACCGGTATGCGGCCGTTTTCGGCAATCGCCACGATGATCAGTGCAAAAAGCGCCAGGCCGAGGGATACGCGCAATTGGGTTGTGGAAAGTACGAATTCGGCGATTTCCGACAATTGGGTAGAGCCTGCGATCAGCGACATGGTGAAGGCGATCATGATCATTGCCGGTTCGGCGAAGGAAGCAAACATTGCTTCGCGACTTGATCCGATGCCGCCGAAACTTGTGCCGATATCCATGCCGGCGAGAGCCAGAAAAAAGCGCGCACTACCCAACAGGGCTGTGATGACGATCAAATCAGCTGACCAGCTGAACATGAGGCCGGTCGCGAAGGTCGGCACAAGCGCCGCCGCGACCCAGGTAGCGGCAAAGATCAGATAGGGCGCGACGCGAAATAGCCAGGAGGCGTTGTCGGCCAGCACGGCTTCCTTGCGCAGGAGTTTGAGGAGATCGCGATAAGGCTGAATCAGCGACGAGCCTTGTCGCCGCAGCAGGCGCGCTTTCAGACGCCGTGTGAAGCCGAGCAGCAGCGGCGCGAGCGCCAGCACCAGCAGCATCTGGGCGAATTGAATGGAGAGCGCTGCGATCAGGCCCATATGGCCACCGTGAACAGGAGGCCGACAAGCGCCGCGAAGACAAGAGACAGGTAGCCGCGGATCGTCAGATAATGAACGCGATTGAGTTGATCGGCGATGCGATTGACGACTGTCGCAACGGGCTCATAGAGCGCATCCCAGATCCGGTCCCGCATGACGATCCTGAGGCTTGCGGGTCGCATGTCGCCGGGAGCCGGCATATCGACCGTTTCCTGCGCGGCGAAAGCCTGACGACCGAACACGCGACGCAAGGGTTGAGCAAAGCTGCTGGCCGTATATTGCCCATCGGGCGCAGCATTCGGAAAGCCGCAATCCCATGCCGGGCTGCGGCGCGTGGCGTGGGAAGCGAAACGGTGAATGATCTGCTTCGATAGCAGCGCCGAAAGCGCAATGAAGGTAAAGACCAGCAAGCCGTTGTAGGAACTGCGGCCCTCATCGATGGGCACGACAGACAGCCAGTCGATGGAAGATTGAATGGGGATTTTTCCGCCCACCATGGCCCTTGCAACTGGCGACAGGGCGTCCAGAACGGGCCCCGGCAGGACGCCGGCGAACAGGCACAGCGCGAGCAGGATGGCCATGGACGCGAGCGACCAACGATCAACCTCGTTGGAATTCGCGGCCTGCGGCGAGCGCGGACGCCCCAGAAAGGCAATGCCATAGGCCCGGATGAAGGCTGCCGCGCAAAGGGCGGCGCTCAACGCCAGCGCTGCACCGACTGCGGGGATCAGCAGTTTCAGGCCCCACTGGGGCAAGACCGGGCTCACCAGAATGGCCTGAAACATAAGCCATTCGGATGCAAAACCGTTCAGCGGCGGCAGAGCCGAAATCGCCATGCAGCCGCCAAGCATGAAGATCGCCGTCTGTGGCATGCGGTGGATGAGGCCCCCGAGCTTTTCGATGTTGCGCTCCCCGGACCCGACCAACACCGCGCCAGCGCCGAAGAACAGCAGGCTCTTGAAGAGTGAATGGTTAAGAACGTGAAAGAGCGCCGCCGAAAAAGCCAGCGCCGCCGCCCACGGAACATTATTGGCCTTGAAGGCCAGCGCCAGACCCAGGCCGACGAACACGACGCCAATGTTTTCAACGGTACTGTAGGCGAGAAGCCTTTTGAGATCGCTCTCGATAGTCGCCTGCAGAACACCGATGATCGCCGTGGCGCCGCTCAGCGCGATGATCAGCATGCTCCACCATGGCGCCGGCGCGCCCAGCAGATCGAACGCAAACCTAATGAAGGCATAGACCGCCACCTTCGTCATGACTCCGCTCATCAGACCCGAGACATGGCTCGGCGCAGCAGGATGCGCCAGCGGCAACCAGACGTGAAGCGGCGCAAGGCCGGCCTTGGAGCCTGCGCCTATGGTGACCAGCCCCAGCACGATCGATGCAATCTGCGTGTCTGCCGCACCCGCGCGCAGAGCCGCGAAGCCCACGCCACCGCCAGCATTGGCCAGAAGCCCGAAGGCAATCAGCAATGTCAGGGCGCCGAAGCTCGCCATGGAAATGTAGACAAAGCCTGCGCGACGATTTTCGGCCTCATGGTGGCTGGAAATCACCATCGCCCACGACGAGAGCGACATGAACTCCCACCCGATCAGAAACCCGTAGGCGTCTTCGGCGATAATCACGAGATTCATACCGGCCAGAAAGGCCGCGTAAAACGGCAACACGCGCTTGGGCTCGTGTTCGTGCGCGCCATAGCCGATGCCGTAAAGGCTCGCCAGCGCTCCGCCGAGATTGATGACCAGCAGGAAAAAGGCGCTCAGAGAATCAATATGGAAGAGCGCGCCGACGCCCGGCAGACCCAGCGGCAGAACGAGCGGCTCATACGCAGCCGGATCGAGAAGTCGAACTGTTGCGATGCCGAACATCGCCGCACAGATGACAAGGCAAAGTACGTAAACTTGAGCGCTCGCCCGTTTGCTGGGCAACAGCACTGACAAGATAGCAACGCCGAAAAGCGCCACAATGCCAGACAGAATCGCGACTTCAGCTTTCACCCTAAACGAGCCTCCCGTTTCGTGAGCCGTCAGGCCAGAGTGATCGCCGCGGAGCATGCTGCCGCAAACGCCGGCCACGAAGCGCAGCGGATGCGCAAATGGCGGCTGGTTCCGTCATCAAACGGATAGTTTTATGGAAGGCTCAAGCATATTGAGAGGCTAATCATAGGCGGGCCGATTCCTCAAGCGCCACGGTCAAGTCAGCTTCTTCTGTCCGGTCGAATGAAAGTGACGCATTCCGGCCACCCTCCACGAAGAAGGGAAAAATTCCGGCCCGGCCTGCGACAATCTGGTTTAAAAACTCTTGCGGCGCAGGGCGAGCGATGACATTACGGCTAAGGTGTTGCGTCTCCCTTTTCATTTCTGACCGGCTGACTTCGCACATGATCTCAAAATCCGAAGAAACTCTCGATTCACAGCTTGCCACGTCGAGCCGCCGCGCCTTCGTGGCCGGCATGTTGCTCTTGCCAGCAGGCTGCGCTGCGCCCGGCGGATTCGGCGGCGGCTATGGCCAAATTACCGACGGCAAGAATGTCGTTCCGGCGCTGGGCGACAGGAACCCGGAGCTTAACCGGCAGGAAGTGGCGTTCTCGCGCCCCTACAAGCCTGGCACGATTGTAGTCAGCATTCCCGAGCGCCGGCTTTATCTGGTGCAATCCAATGGTCGCGCGCTGCGCTATGCGGTCGGCGTCGGTCGCGCCGAGGCGCTCAATTTCCGGGGCTCTGCGATCATCGGCCGGAAGGCCGAATGGCCGGCCTGGACGCCCACGGCGAATATGATCCGAGCCATTCCACGTTATGCGTCGTTTGCAGGTGGCATGCCGGGCGGCATAAACAATCCGCTGGGTGCCCGCGCGCTTTATCTTTATCGCGACGGACACGACACGTTTTTCCGGCTGCACGGCACGACAGAGCCGGAGACGATCGGAACGGCGGTTTCAAGCGGTTGCATCCGACTGGTCAACCACGACATCATCGATCTGTACAATCGGGTTCCGACAGGAACTCAGGTGGTTGTGCTTCAGTCCTGATCTGCGTGATCCGAGGCTTCGATGTCAGGCGGCGACATGGACCCTGTCCGCTGTCGCCCGCGCTGTCGCTATTCCGACCCAGATCACGACATCGCCGCTCTCGTCACGCACCTCCATTCGGGTGCCGCTTTCTGTCACGCGCCAGGACATGCGAATCAATTCGCTCCAGACTGACGGCAGGTCGGGAAGGCACATGCGCTCCTCGCCGATAAGACGCTGCTCGGGGCCAATGATCTGAAAAATGAAACTGGACACGTGATGATTTCCGCCCGGGTGAACCTGCCTGTTTTCCTAGCAATTCCAGATGACGGTTCCATGATCTGGATCGGTCGCCAACAGGAAATCGGCGACAGGGTCAAAGCGGCGTAAATATAATTTCTAAATTGATCTTTTGAGACGGTGCGCAACTTCGCCCACGATCCCCCGGCGAAATACAAGCACGCAGGCCATGAAGATCAGTCCCTGAAGCACGGTTACCCACTGTCCGAACTGCGCCAGATATTGTTGCATGGCGACGAGAATAAAGGCCCCCACAACCGGCCCAAGCAAAGTCCCCATACCGCCGACGAGCGCCATCAGCACAACTTCGCCCGACATGGACCAGTGTACATCAGTGAGCGAGGCGTTCTGGCTGACGATGGCTTTTGTTGCGCCAGCCAATCCAGCCAGCGTGGCCGAGAGGACGAAAACGATAAATTTGTAACGATCCACCATGTAGCCCAGTGAGATCATGCGCGGCTCATTCTCCCGGATGGCCTTCAGCACATCCCCGAAAGGTGAATGAACGACCCGGTAGATGAACAGGAACGCGAGTACGAAGATGGACAAAACCACATAGTACAGAACGGTTGGGTTGCGCAGATCGAGCAGACCGAACATCAGGCCGCGCGGCACGGCTTGAATGCCGTCCTCGCCATGGGTGAAGGGCGCCTGCAGGTATAAAAAGTACATCATCTGCGCGAGCGCCAGCGTCGTCATCGAGAAATAGATGCCCTGACGGCGGATCGCGACAGCGCCGACCAAGACGCCCAGCGCCATCGAGGACAACAGGCCAACCGGAATTGCAAGTTCAGGCGGCAGATCCCAGACCTTCGCGGCGTGAGCGGCCAGATAGCCGCCCGTTCCCAGAAACACCGCATGGCCGAATGGCAAAAGGCCCGTATATCCGGCCAGCAGATTGAACGCACAGGCGAAAATCGCGAAGCACAGCGCCTGCATCAGGAAGAATGGATAGATAACGTCCGTCCAGGGCGCGATCGCCAGCAGCCCGACAACGCCCGCGAAAGCGACAATAACTGTCGAAAGCGACCCGGTTTGAGACTTCGGCTGAAGCGCCATCATGCCGCCTTGCCGAACAGGCCATTAGGTCGCGCAATCAGCACCAGCGCCATGATGACAAAAACCACAGTGCTGGAGGCCTCGGGATAAAAATACTTGGTCAGGCCCTCGACCAGACCCAGCAAAAACCCGGTGATAACCGAGCCCATAATGGACCCCATGCCGCCGATCACCACCACTGCAAAGACGACTATGATGAAGTCTGCGCCCATCAGCGGTCGCACCTGATTGATCGGCGCGGCCAGCACGCCTGCGAGCCCCGCCAAAGCGACGCCGAAGCCATAGGTGAGCGTAATCATCAACGGGACATTGATGCCGAAGGATCGAACCAGCAAAGGGTTTTCGGTCGCCGCGCGCAGGTAGGCCCCAAGCCGCGTTTTCTCGATCGCGAACCATGTGGCGAGGCAGATCGCAACTGAAAATACGATCACCCACCCGCGATAGTTTGGCAGGAACATGAAGCCAAGGTTTTGGCCGCCCTGTAATTGCGAAGGA
>CANJWR010000119.1 GCA_947478455.1 Beijerinckiaceae bacterium
GATCCATGGCCGGCCCTCCGCGATGCCGACCACCCATGAATCACGCAATATGAATTTCGGGAATCCCAAAAATGTCATGCACCTCAAAAATCTGCCAAAGTAGTGCTATGCGCTGCAGGTCGGGCAGATCGCACAGGGGACCATCGGTGTAGCGCTTGATCGCGACTACTGGAGCGTCAATCTGGTGGCCGGCCACCGGTACACGTTTGCGATGGTCGGCACCGGCAATGGCGGCGCAACCCCTCTGCCCGATACGTATTTTGATCTGGGATTGCCAAATGCGGGCGGTTTTAATTCGTTGACCAGCAGCGACGACGGCTTTGGCAATTTTCAATCCGCGCTCCGGTTCACGGCTGACCGAACCGGAACCTATTATGTCGCCGCACGCGCATTCAGCAGCACCGATACCGGTCAATACTCGCTCTCGGTCGCCGACAGCGGCCGGGCTCTGCTTGATCTGCAAATGACGATCGGGCTGATCGATAGAACGTCTCCAAACAGCCAATGGACGGCTGCTGTCGGGACGCCCGGCAATGTCACAATCGGCTTTCGGCAGACGACAAATTCTGTCACAAATTTCAGCCAGTTCACGGCCGCGCAAAGGACCGCAACCCAGCAGATCACCGCGATGATCAGCGAAGTCTGCGGCCTGACGTTCACCTATGTGAACGGCTCCGGATATACGGACGCTGCAACCATTCTGCTGAACAATATGAATTTATCAACAAGCAATTTTGGCTCCACCACTGGCCCGACGACTGCCAACACTGCCGCAAATCTTCCTGCTGGCGACGTCAATCTGGACCTTGCCGTGACGGGCGTCTCGAGCTCCAGTCTCCCCGCCGGCTCGCTGTCCTATTACGGTCTCATGCATGAACTCGGCATCGCGGTCGGCCTCGTTCCATGGGAAGGCACCAATCTCGCTTCTACAAATTATGGCTCGTTGTTCGCCGCCGAAAACAGTGCGCAATATTCGGTCATGAGCTCGATCGACGAAACATTAACGACGAACGGGACGTCCTTCGGAAACCCTGATGGATTGATGCTCTATGATATTGCGGCGTTGCAGCGCATCTACGGCGCCAACAACACAACCCGCAACACAGCCACCACCTATGGCAATAATTCGAATGCCGGCGGCATCTACGATTTTTCGACGAATTCGCAGCCGGCTTTCTCCATCTGGGACGGAGGCGGCGTCGATACGCTGGATTCGTCGGGCTATGGCGGCAATCAGATTTTCAGCCTGGTCGCCGGAGGCTTCTCGAGCCTCCGTGGCTTTTCTGACAATGTTTCCATCGCCTACGGGGTGGCGATCGAGAATGCGACCAGCGGCGACGGCACCGACCGTTTCATTCTGTCGAGCGACAATGTGAACAATACGATCATCGGCGGGCTTGGAACCGACACGGCCTTCGTGACCTACAATTTCGGTGTGGGCTATGCGTTTTCACTCGGCGGAACGGCGGCGAACTTCACAATGCAAGGCACTGCCGGAGCCGATAATTTCCAGGGCATCGAGGCGATCCGCTTCGCCGACGGCGTTTCGATGTCCACGCAGGATCTCTTCGGCACCTATGCCTCCGTCACGCACGAACTCACAGCCTTCGGGCAAGGCGCTGTCGGCGGCGGCTGGGCCAGCAACACGACCTATCTGCGCGAAGTGGCCGATGTGAACGGCGACGGCAAGGCGGACATTATCGGTTTCGCCAGCGCAGGCGTGTTGGTGTCGCTGGCGACCGGCGGCGGACATTTCGGCGGCGTGAGTTCCGAGATCGCGGCCTTCGGGTCGGGACCGGAAGGCGGCGGCTGGTCGAATAACAATACGTACCTGCGTCGCGTTGCCGACGTGAACGGCGACGGCAAGTCGGACATCATCGGCTTCGGCAGCGCCGGCGTTTATGTATCGCTCGCCACCGGCGGCGGGCACTTCGGAGGTGTGACCTTCGAACTCGCCGCTTTCGGCTCCGGCGTCGAGGGCGGCGGATGGAACAACAACGACGTCTATCTGCGCGAAATGGCCGACGTGAACGGCGACGGCATGGCGGACATTGTGGGCTTCGGCAGCAACGGCGTGTTCGTGTCGCTGGCCACCGGCGGCGGCCATTTCGGCGGCGTGACGTCTGAACTGGCCGCTTTCGGCTCGGGCGCACCGGGCGGCGGCTGGTTCAGCAACGATTATTACACGCGTCGCCTTGCTGACGTGAACGGCGACGGCAAGGCCGACATCGTGGCCTTCAGCAGCGGCGGCGTGCAGGTTTCGCTGGCGACCGGCGGTGGACACTTCGGCGGCGTGACGAACGAACTCGCAGCCTTCGGTCCCGCTGCAGGCGGCTGGACGAGCGACAATCTGCTGCCGCGCGAACTGGGCGACGTGAACGGCGACGGCAGGGCCGACATTGTGGCGTTTGCCACGACAGGCGTGCAGATATCGCTGGCCACGGGCGGCGGCCATTTCGCCGCCCTGACCAACGACATCGCAGCCTTCGGTTCAAACTTCGGCGCCGGCGGCTGGACGAGCGAAACGCTCTATGCGCGCGAACTGGGCGACGTGAACGGCGACGGCCGCGCCGACATCGTTGGCTTCGCCTCAACCGGCGTGCAGATCTCGCTGGCGTGAATGGAAAAGCTCACATCCCCGGTTGCGACAGTCTCGCGGCCGGGGAATGCGCCCCGCGAATAATCTTCGCCATATTGTGAGGCTTGGTCAAAACCGGATAGCCTGCGGGCAGATTCGCGCACTGCCGGGAGAGACGCATGAAAGCCGACGAAGCCGCAGAAATGATGGAAACCGACAAGCCGGAGGACAAGGCCAAGCAACGCTCCGCCATCGTGATCGCCATTTTCGCCATGCTGCTCGCCATTACCGGGCTGGGAGGTCAGAACGCCGGCAAGGAGACGCTGAACAACAATATTCTGGCGTCCAATGCGTTCAATTTCTATCAGGCCAAGAACATCCGCCAGACAAGCCTCAACCTCGCGGCTGATGAAATCGAATTCACCACGCTGATGACGCCCGGCCTGTCCGACGAGGCGAAGGCCGCGCTGACGAAGAAGCTCGAAAGCTACAAGGCCACCATCGCCCGCTACGAATCCGAACCCGCGACCGGCGAGGGCAAGAAGGAACTGCTCGTCCGCGCCCAGTCTCACGAGGCGGCGCGCGACCACGCCATGAAGCAGGATCCCTATTTCGACTACGCCGAAGCCCTGCTGCAGATCGCCATCGTGCTCATATCGGTCTCGATTGTGGCCGAAGTCATCTGGCTGGCGTTTTTCGGCGGAGCGCTGGGGATTGCGGGCGCCCTGTTGATGATCAACGGCTTCATGCTGCTGGTGGAAATTCCCTGGCTGGCGTAATTGCATTAGCCAAGTTGCAGAAATGCCTAATGTTTTTGCAACGCAGCATCTTGAGCGTCACCGCAGAAAGTTGGAAAAGGATTTCCATCTCTAACTGTCTGCTGGGAGACGTCGCGTGAACAAGTTCCTTCTGACCACCGGTTTCATCATCGCCCTGTCGGGCTCGGCCTATGCCCAGTCGCGGCAGGATTTCATGCTGGTCAACCAGACCGGCTATGAGATCAGCGAAGTCTATGTGTCCACCAGCAAGACCGACAATTGGGAAGAGGACGTGCTGGGCGACGGTACGCTCGACGACGGCAAGAGCCGCGTCATTCGCTTCCGCAACGCCGGCAAGTCCTGCATGTGGGATCTGAAGGTCGTTTACGAGGAAGACGATTCCTCCGCCGTCTGGCACGACATCGACCTGTGCAAGACCTCCAAGGTCACCATCAAGTACAACCGCAAGACCGACACGACCTCGGCGGTTTTCGACTAGGCCGTAGTAATGTTTCGCCGGGGCAGGCTGGATAGGCCGCCCCGGATATTTTGGATCAGGTCGCGCTGTAGGTGTGCCTCGCGTAGTCGGCCCGAAGGCAAAACAGTCAATTCGTGCTTGCCGCAGTATCGGAAAAGCGCCCTCGCCATTCCCCTCCACACCCATCCATGCTAAGCACCGCCGCCAACCCCGGATGAGCCGCGATTCCCAGCCGCTCTCCGGCCTTTTTCGATTCGGCCATCGGGCCGATGTTCTGCGGAGTTGGCTATGGCGCTCATCATGCGACCGACGTTTCCCGAGGCGCTGACCTTCGACGATGTGCTGCTGAAGCCGGGTCATTCGGAGGTCATGCCCAGCGGTGTCGATGTGCGCACGCGGCTCACCAAGTCGATTTTCCTCAATCTGCCCATCATCTCCTCCGCCATGGACACGGTGACCGAATCCCGCCTCGCCATCGCGATGGCGCAGGCCGGCGGCATCGGGGTCATCCACCGCAATCTGGAACCCGAGGAACAGGCCGAGGAAGTGCGCCGCGTGAAGCGCTTCGAGAGCGGCATGGTGGTCAATCCGATCACGATCTTCCCCGACGAAACCCTGTCTGACGCGCTGGCGCTGATGAAGCACCACGGAATTTCGGGCATTCCGGTGGTCGATCGCGGCCCGTCGGGCAGGCCCGCGAAACTCGTCGGCATTCTGACGAACCGCGACGTGCGCTTTGCGGACAATCCTCACCAGCCGGTGTCGGAACTGATGACCAAGAAGGTCATCACCGTCCGCGAGGGCGTCAGTCAGGATGAGGCCAAGCGCCTCCTGCATCATCACCGCATCGAAAAGCTGCTGGTGGTGGATGACGATTACCGCTGCGTCGGCCTCGTGACCGTCAAGGATATGGAAAAGGCGACGCTTCATCCCACCGCCTGCAAGGACACCGAGGGCCGCCTGCGGGTCGCGGCGGCCTCGACGGTCGGCGACAAGGGCTACGAACGCGCCCTGATGCTGATCGACGCCGGCGTCGATTGCGTGGTGGTCGACACCGCCCACGGCCATTCCCAGCAGGTGCTGGATCAGGTGGCGCGCATCAAGCGGGTTAACAACAAGGTGGCGATCATCGCCGGCAATGTGGCGACCGCCGAAGGTGCGAAGGCGTTGATCGACGCTGGCGCTGACGCCATCAAGGTCGGCATCGGCCCGGGCTCGATCTGCACCACGCGCATCGTGGCGGGCGTCGGCGTGCCGCAGCTCACGGCCATCATGGATGCGGCGGAAGCCGCCCGCAAAGCCGATGTGCCGGTGATCGGCGACGGCGGCATCAAATATTCGGGCGATCTCGCCAAGGCCATCGCGGCCGGCGCCGATTGCGTGATGATCGGCTCGCTTCTGGCCGGTACGGAAGAAAGCCCCGGCGAGGTGTTCCTCTATCAGGGCCGCTCATTCAAGTCGTATCGCGGCATGGGCTCGGTAGGCGCGATGGCGCGCGGTTCCGCCGACCGTTATTTCCAGCAGGACATCAAGGACTCGCTGAAACTCGTGCCGGAAGGCATCGAGGGGCAGGTGCCGTACAAGGGGCCGGTTTCGTCCGTCCTGCATCAGCTCGCCGGTGGCCTGCGCGCCGCCATGGGCTATGTGGGCGCAGCTACGGTGGAAGACTTCCAGCGTCGCGCCCAGTTCGTCCGCATTTCCGGCGCGGGCCTGCGCGAAAGCCATGTGCACGATGTGGCGATCACCCGCGAAAGTCCGAACTATCCGACGGGACTGTAACATTCCGTCTTCGCGAGCGAGGGCGCAGGCTTCGCGAAGCGATCCAGAAACGCGCCTTGCGCTCAAGCATAGACTGCTTCGTCGCTGCGCTCCTCGCAATAACGCAGTCTGAGAGGGCCTGATGTCGATACAGTCGGTGCTGCTACCCGTCTTCGTTCAGGTGGGGCTTACGTTCTTCCTGCTGTTCTGGACCGGCGGGGTGCGCGTCTCGTCGCTGCGTTCCGGCGCCGTGAAGATGAAGGACATTGCGCTCGGCCAGCAAGCCTGGCCGGAACGCCCGGCCCAGATCGCGCGAGCCTATCAGAACCAGCTTGAAATCCCGATTCTGTTCTACGCACTGGTCGGTTTCGCGCTGTTCACCAACAAGGACGATCTGCTGTTCGTGATTTTCGAATGGCTGTTCGTTTTGCTGCGGCTGGTTCACGCCGCCATCCATACCGGCTCCAACAATGTGATCCGCCGGTTTCAGGCTTTCGTGGCCGGCGTGATCGTTTTGATGATCGGCTGGATCATATTCGCCGTTCGTATTCTGACAGGAATCTGATGACCCCCGGAGCCCGCATCGCCGCCGCCATCGAGGTGCTGGCCGCTATCGAGACGCAACGCCGCCCGGCCCACGACGCCATGCGTGAATGGGGCATTTCGCACCGTTTCGCCGGCTCGAAAGACCGTTCCGCCATTTCGGCTCTGGTGCATGATGCGCTTCGGGTGCGCTCGTCCGCCGCCTGGATCATGGGCGAGGCGACGCCCCGCGCCGTCATGCTCGGCGCGCTGCGCCGTTCGCGCGGCATGGAGCCGGACGCCATCGCGGCGCTTTGCAACGGCGAGGGCCATTCGCCGTCGCCCCTGACCGGCGAGGAAGCCGCCCGGCTGGTCGCAGACGATCTCTCGGGCGCGCCCGCCCATGTGCAGGGCGACTATCCTGAATGGCTCGCGGCCTCGCTCGAACAGGTGTTCGGCGCAGAAGCTGTCGACGAGGGCAGGGCTCTCGCGCAACGGGCTCCTGTCGATCTGCGCGCCAACGCGCTCAAGACGACACGCGACCGCGCTCTGGCGGAATTGTCCCATCTCGATCCGGAGCCCACGAAGCTATCGCCGCTGGGCCTGCGCATTGCGATTGGCCCAGATGGTCGCGGCCCGGCGCTGATGGCCGAGCCCGCCTATGTGAAAGGCCTCATCGAGGTTCAGGACGAAGGCTCGCAACTGGCGGCGCTGCTGGCGGCCGCCAAGCCCGGCATGCAGGTGCTGGATCTCTGCGCCGGCGGCGGCGGCAAGACGCTGGCGCTCGCCGGCGGCATGGACGGGACCGGGCAGGTCTATTCGACCGATTCCGATGGCCGTCGCCTGATGCCGATTTTTGCCCGGCTGGAGCGTGCCGGCGTTCGCAACGTGCAGGTCCGCCCTCCCAAGGGCAAGCTGCCCGCCGCGCTTGGCGACCTGAAGGACCGCTGTGACATTGTCTTCGTCGATGCGCCCTGCACCGGCGCCGGAACCTGGCGGCGCAATCCGGACGCCAAGTGGCGCACGCGCCCAGGTGCGCTCGAGCAACGCATGAAGGAACAGGATCAGGTGCTTGATCAGGCGGCACAATTTGTGAAACAGAATGGCACGATTGTGTATGTCACCTGTTCGCTGCTGCGTGAGGAAAACGAGGACCGGATTGCCGCCTTCCTGCATCGCCACACGAACTATCTGCCCATTGAGGCCGCCCACATGGCCCGCCGCGCTGAGTTGCCGCAACTGGCCGAATTCGGCTCGAAGCTGGGGCCGGGCATCCGGCTGACGCCGCGCTCTGCGGGGACAGACGGGTTTTACGTCTGCGTACTGCTGAGGCAGTAGGTCCAGATTACGCCCGGCGCTAGTGCCGGGCTCCGCTCTCGGACTGGCCCGGCATGGGCGGGCCGCACAGGGCGCGATCCACCGACCAGCGGCCCGTCTTGCCGCCGCCGAGGCAGACTGACGCCTTTTGCAGGAATTCCTGACGCGGCAGGGCGCGCGCCCCGAACCGCTCGAAGCTCGCGTCGGTCTTGACGTCGTGCATCGCAAAACCCCAGCGGGTCAGGTGGCGGTTGAGCAGGGTCAGGCCCAGATCGACCGCATCGGGCGAGTCCCCGAACATCTGTTCGGTCGTGAAAATGCCACCGATCCCGAAGCCGAAACCGCCCGCCACGAGGCGACCGCGATCACGCACCTCGAAGGAATGCGCAAAGCCCGCATCGTGCATCTTGGCGAAAAGCTTCATCAAACGTGGCGGCAGGGCCGAGCCGTCGAAACGCTGGCGCGCCGCCGCCGTGCAATCGGCCAGAACCTGATCGAAATCACGGTCGAACGTGACCTGCAGATCGCCCTTGCGGAGATGGCCGCGCACGCCGGTCGGGATTTTGGCCTGACCGGGAATGATCACATGGCGTAGCGACGGCGACCACCAGGCGAGCGCCGCCATCAGGGGCCGCACATAGAGCCCGCGCGACATGGCCTCGACGAGAATTTCGGGTGAAAGTTCGGCCACCAGTCCGCAAAGTCCGTCCGGCGACGACAGCGCGCGCGACGGGTCCGGAAGTCCGGCGGGCTTGATCATGCTTTCGCGCAGGATGCAGTCGACGGTCGCCGGGAGATCGCGGAATTTGTCGGGCCGCAGGGCGTGGCCGGCCACCGCCGCCAGCCTCGTGGCCTGCTGGGCGAGCGTTTCCGAAAGCATGGACTTGCGCCGCCGGCGAATGTCCGCCCGCGTCACGAAGCGATCCGCCTCGATGCCTTCCGAAAAGAGCGACCCGAACTGCCGCAGTCTGAGATCGATGGCCATTGCTGCCTCGCTGACGCGGACTTTGCGCCGCGCTTCTGCCGCAAGGTAAGCAGGCCCGACTTTCGGTCGCTTGAAACCAAAAGGTCGAATGCTCGTAAAAAACCGTTCATAGTTGGGGCGTTCCAGCGTCCATTGTTGCGCCGCCGGGCGGGTTCGCCTATGCGATGAGACAGACGACTGGCGAGGCCGCAGCGTCGCCCTCGCGCTTCGAGACGCTGCTCTAGCCCTCATCCCGAGGAGGCCCGAAGGGCCGTCTCGAAGGAGAGGGCGACGGTCCCCCGGACCACGGAAGAAAGACCGCCCATGACCGCTCCTCACGAAGAAATCGTCGCCCATCACGACAAGGTCCTGATCGTCGACTTCGGATCGCAGGTCACGCAGCTGATCGCCCGGCGGGTGCGTGAAGCGGGCGTCTATTGCGAGATCGCGCCGTTCCAGTCGGCGGAAGCGGCTTTCGAGCGGCTGGCCCCCAAGGCCGTGATCCTCTCGGGTGGCCCGGCCTCAGTGACGGACGCCAATTCGCCCCGCGCGCCGCAGAAGATTTTCGACGCCGGCCTGCCGGTGATGGCCATCTGCTACGGCCAGCAGACCACAGCCGTGCAGCTCGGCGGCGTGGTCGAGGGCGGCCATGCGGCGGAATTCGGCCGCGCCGAGATTGAAATCCGCGAACACAGCGCCCTGTTCGACGGCCTGTGGCAGGTCGGCAAGCGCTACACGGTCTGGATGAGCCACGGCGACCGGGTGACGCAACTTCCGCCGGGCTTTACCGTGAAGGCCACAAGTGAAAATGCGCCCTTTGCGGTCGCCACCGACGAGAAGCGCCGCATCTACACCACCATGTTCCACCCCGAAGTGGTGCATACGCCGGACGGCGCAAAACTCATTTCCAACTTCGTCCACAAGGTCGCCGGTCTGCGTTCGGACTGGACGATGGCGGCCTTCCGGCAGGAATCCATCGCCGCCATCCGCCATCAGGTGGGCGACGGGCGCGTGCTGTGCGGCCTGTCGGGCGGCGTCGATTCCGCCGTCGCGGCTGTGCTGCTGCACGAGGCCATCGGCGACCGGCTGACCTGCGTGTTCGTCGATCAGGGCCTGCTGCGGCAGGGCGAAGCGCAGGAAGTCGTCACGCTGTTCCGCGATCATTACAACATCCCGCTCGTCCATGTGGACGCCGCCGATATGTTCATCAACGCGCTGGAGGGCGAGGCCGACCCCGAGACCAAGCGCAAGACCATCGGCAGGCTGTTCATCGACGTGTTCGAGGCCGAGGCGAAGAAGATCGCCGCCGACGGACGCGGTCCGCTGGCGTTCCTCGCTCAGGGCACGCTCTATCCGGACGTGATCGAAAGCGTCTCCTTCACCGGCGGGCCTTCGGTGACGATCAAGAGCCACCACAATGTGGGCGGCCTGCCGGCGCGCATGAACATGAAGCTGGTCGAGCCGCTGCGCGAACTTTTTAAAGACGAAGTGCGGGCGCTCGGCCGCGAACTGGGTCTCCCGCAGGCCTTCCTGGGCCGCCATCCGTTCCCGGGGCCGGGCCTCGCCATTCGCTGCCCGGGCGGCATCACCCGCGAAAAACTCGACATTCTGCGCAAGGCCGACGCCATCTATCTGGACGAAATCCGTAAGGCCGGTCTTTACGATGTGATCTGGCAGGCTTTCGCGGTTCTGCTGCCGGTCCGCACGGTCGGGGTGATGGGCGACGGCCGCACCTACGACCACGTCTGCGCCCTGCGCGCCGTCACCTCCGTCGACGGCATGACGGCCGATTTCTACCCCTTCGACATGAACGTGCTGGGCAGGGCTGCGACGCGGATTATCAATGAAGTGAAGGGGATTAATCGGGTGGTGTACGACGTAACGTCGAAGCCGCCGGGGACGATTGAGTGGGAGTAAAAAATGATCTCTAAGTCAATGATTTCATTGATATTTTTACTTACACAAACCTTTCACGCCTGAAATAAGCGGTTGAAAACATTGAGCTTTCCAGCTACAGTTACACGAAAGGCTGCACAAAACTGCGGCTACGGAAAACCGTGACGACTCGGGGGCTGAAATGGCGCTCAAAAAGCAGAGCTTTAGCGAAGACGAAGTGGTGATCTTCGATGAGGCCATCATCTACAAGCGCGGCGAATATTGGCAATTCCGCATGTGGCTTGCTGGGGAAGGCAAGTATGCCCGTAAAAGCCTCAACACTCGCAGCCGATCTACAGCTATCGACAAGGGTAAGGCATTCTACCTAGAGCTTTACAATAATCAGCGCAACGGGAAGAAATATTTCTCACTCACCACGAAAGAAGGTGTGAAGAAATATTTGGACCAGAGGACTAAAGACGTCGACGTCGGCCTGATCGTCAAAGGGCGCTGGGGAACCATCAAGACCCACCTGGAACACTGGCTTGACTTTATCGGGCGCGACACCAAGCTGAAGGAGCTGGAGCGCACCGATTGTGAGAATTATTTTTATGAGCGCAGCAAGACGAAGAAAAAAATCTCCATAAGCCCGACCACCGTGATGAACGAGCAGAGCACGGTCAATGCCATGATGGCTTGGCTGTTCAAAAACAATGAGACCACAATCGACCACTTTGAGTTTCAAAAACTCCCCCGCATCGACAGAGGTGATGACTCGCTGCGTCGAGCAATGTTCACTGATGAAGAGATCAAAGACATCAGCATCAAGCTTGAACATGAGATTGCCGATGCGAAAAAAGACCTCAACGAGAAGAACAACCTAAACAGATTGATCGCTTGTTATTACATGCTGATCGCTATTGCGAGTGGATTGCGGACGGGCGAGCAAATGCAGCTGCGGTGGCAGGACATACGCTGGGAAGAGCATAGGAAGGGCGGCAAAGCCGTCGATCTAGTCAAAATCCGGGTGCGGGCTGAGACCAGTAAGGTGCGCAAGACAAGGGAATTCTACATCCGCGACCTCGAAAGCTTCGAACAGCTGAGCAAGATCCTATGGCCCCGCTATGCTAAAGCTGACGACATCACGATACCAGATAGGTTGATTTTCAGCGTTGATGGCGTTGAAGCGATCAGCAATAGGGCAATTCTGTATCACTTCCAGCGTTTACTTGAGCTTGCAGAGATAAAGAACACACACAAGCGTGATCTCGTTCCATACAGTTTTCGGCATTATTTCATCACACAGAAGATTAACAGCAATGTCATGCCAACCGCAGTGGCAGAGATGTGCGGCACCAGCGTCGCGCAGATTGAAAAGACTTATTATCACACGACTAAGGAAAAAATGATCACCAACGCATTTGCAGACTACGTGGTCAGTGAGGACGGGCTACTTATAAATGCAGACGATATCGAAGAAGAAGGGATGTATGAAGAATAAAGACCAATTCAGTTTAATCATTTAAAAAATTGACTGCTGGTTACTCGATAAGAAAAACAATGTCCTAAATTATTTTGACAACGCATTCCTGACGTTTGAGAAACGCAAATGAACCCGTTTTTCTGCCATGAAGAGTTATAAGGTATTATTGACTGATTTGAAGCTATTGGTGCGTCAGAAGGGCAAAACACATTTGTCGCGACACTATCTAAATCGATTACAAATGCTCGCATTTTGTCCTTTGTGCAATGTCCAAAAATCTCAATAGACTGCTCCGTTTCAATTGCCTTCAGCTTGAGAGTGGGTTTGAATTGCATTATGTCGCAACGTACCTGTGTGATCTTGATGTTACCTCTGCTATTTTCATATATGCAATTGATGTTTTTCGTAGGTGAACTGAAATAATCGAATTCAACATCGTCTGATGAAGCAACAGCCGGCGCGAATACAATGGCGGCTGCGGAAAAAGATACTACAAGACTTTTTTCATGACAGCCTCTTATTCACTTTGGATTTTTAATCCGAAATTGAAGGGTTCGAATTCTCATGGCATAACGTTCAAGGATGCAGGTATGAGACGCCGCGCCCTGACCAGATCCGCCAAACAAACCAGCTGAAGAGGTACAGTCTTCTACGGAAAACTGATACCAGAGGCGCTCAGCTTCATCGAAAGACTTGACTAGATTTTCATCAATGCCGGGCAATCCTGAGGTGCTTTCCTTCAAAGACTTTTTGTATTCCAGCTCAAGCTTGTTCAATCGAGACTTGAGCTGCTTCTCCAGATTATCTCGACACTCCATTGATTCAAATTTTCCCATATCGTCACATTTCTTTATGGCGACTTGTGAGCGAGAGAATTCGCTCTGCGTTTGTGCATATGCCGTGCTCGCTAGGCCTAGCCAAATTATTGTACCAAAAAGTTGGCAGTTCATCATTACTGACCCCTTGATCGTAGCAGAGCTCTAACTCTTGGTTGGTTTTTCCCCCGCAAGGACTTCTCCAAGGTGTACAATTATATTCAGCTTTCTTGTCTATTGGCAACGTAAAGTCGAGCGGAATGAGGCAATATCCTTGATTGAGTACGCGGTTGAATGTTGAAATCAAACAAAATGCTTCAATTACGCACCAACCAAGGTGCGCGAAAGGTCTTAAACGGGGAATTAGCGAATACGGGTGCGATTATTGCGCAGTACTCTTTCTCTCGCTTCAAGCGTTTGAATTCTGGCGGCGAAGCGCCCCAAGATGCATCGTTGTAAGTCATTACCGTATATGCTGCTTTCGAAATCATCTGGGACTAATGATTGACAATCTAACGTGCTAAATTCCCGCCAAAGCGTTTGAGCCCTGTCGAAATCTGATACAAAATCAATACGATTGCCATTTGGCCATCTGACGACCTTAGCCCCGTAATCTCGATCAATCAGGCTCAGATGTCCTTTAATCTTGATTTCTAGGGCTAAAATTCTTTTTGAAAACGCACCTTCCAGTGCCTGTCTGCAGTCCATCAACTCGAATTTCGGCAGACTGTCACAACGCTTCAGGGTAGGATCCGCTTGAGCAAGCGCAAGCTGAGAACCCGTAAGTGAAGCGATAAAACTGAAAACCCAGAAGGTGCGTTTCATTTCAAGCTCCCAACGAAGCTGAAATTCTACAATAGCTTACCGCGGGCTGGCAACTTTCGATTTTTATTAGCAGCAGCGATATGTTGATCGAGCTCACCGGCTTGGGTCGCTGCTATAAGCTTCTCTAGCACGGCAACCAATTTACCTCGTTCGCCAACAGCAATAGCTGCTTTGCCGGGCTCCCATACGATTGTTCCGGGTCCCC
>CANJWR010000120.1 GCA_947478455.1 Beijerinckiaceae bacterium
ACTTCTGGAGGCCATCAACGGAAACGTCCAGGCCGCCAAACGCAAGGCAAAAGGCTATCGCAGCAAGCGCAACCTCAAGTTGATGGTCTACCTCATCGCCGGAGGGGTGCTGGACACGCTACCCACATGAAACAGCGACGAGCCTCCTCGGGGTGCCGTTCGATATGGCGACCTCCAACCGGCCGGGCGCACGTTTTGGGCCGGGCGCGATCCGGCGCGCATCAGCAATCTTCGACGGAGATCCGCAATATCCTTCGGGGCGCGATCCATTCGAAAAGCTGCGCGTGATCGATTGTGGTGATTGTTTCTTCGAATATGAGCGTCCGCACAATGCGCCGCGCGAAATCGAAAATCAGGCGCGCCAGATCGTCGACGCAGGCGTGCATCTGATCACGCTCGGCGGCGATCATTTTGTCACGCTGCCGCTGCTGCGCGCACATGCTGCCAGACATGGCCCGCTGGCGCTTGTGCAGTTCGACGCCCATCAGGATACGTGGGACGACGACGGTACGAAAATGTCGCATGGCACATTCGTCACGCGCGCCGTGGCGGAAGGCTTGATCGATCTGGAACGCTCGATCCAGATCGGCATTCGCACCGTCGCGCCGAATGATTACGGGATCGAGAAACTCGACACCGAACTGTGTCATGCACTCGGCGGCGGCGGCATTGCGGCGCGCGTGAAATCGCGCGTCGGGCCGGGCGCTGCCTATCTTACTTTCGACATAGATGCGCTTGATCCTGCCTTCGCGCCCGGAACAGGGACGCCGGTTGCCGGCGGGTTGACCTCCGCACAAGCACTGCAGGCGCTGTGGGCGCTGGGGGAACTCGATTGGCGCGGAATGGATGTGGTGGAGGTTTCTCCGCCCTACGACCATGCGGAGATCACCGCCATCGCGGCTTCAACGGTCGTGCAACGATATTTGCAGATACTCGCCGCCAGATTTTAGGCGGCGCTGTGTTGATCGGGGGAAACTCCGACATTTCTTGACATGGCAGACAGCCTGCCTCAATTGCTGCGGCGCAAGGAGTTTTCAGATGGCTGCGAAGGTTTTTATCGACGGCGAGGCGGGCACGACGGGTCTGGAAATCCGCGATCGCCTTGCTGCTCGCAAAGACCTGTCGCTCGTCAGCATCGCAGCCGAAAAGCGCAAGGACGCATCGGCCAAGAAGGCGCTTCTGGCCGAAGTCGATCTCGTCATTCTGTGCCTGCCGGATGACGCCGCGAAAGAGACCGTGGCGCTCGTCGACAGCCTCGGGCCGAAAGGCCCGCGCATTCTCGACGCCTCGACCGCGCATCGTGTCGCGCCCGGCTGGACCTATGGTTTTCCCGAATTGGCTCAGGGGCAGGAACAGGCCATTCGGGCGGCCCGCTATGTGGCCAATCCGGGTTGCTATGCCACCGGCGCGATTGCGCTGCTGCGGCCGCTCGTCGACGCAGGTCTTTTGTCGCCCGATATGGCGCTGACCATCAATGCGATATCGGGCTACAGTGGCGGCGGAAAATCGATGATCGAAGCCTACGAGGCCCGCACCGCGCCGGATTTCGAACTTTATGCGCTCGGCCTTGAACACAAGCACATTCCGGAAATTCAGGCCTACTCGAAGCTGACGCGGCGCGCGCTTTTCGTGCCGTCTGTGGGCGACTTCCGGCAGGGAATGCTGGTGAGCATTCCGGTCCATCTCGACGATCTGCCCGGCAAGCCGAAAGCCGCCGATCTCGAAGCGGCGTTCCAAAAGCACTATGAGGGCTGCCGTTACGTGAAAATCGCCAAGCCCGATGCCTCCGGTAAGCTGGAGCCACAATCACTCAACGGCACCAACGATCTCGAACTGCGCGTCTATGGGACCGAAAAGCACAGCCACGCGGTGCTGATCGCCAAATTGGACAATCTCGGCAAGGGCGCCTCAGGCGCTGCCGTGCAGAATCTGGATTTGATGCTGCGACTATGAGGCAGGGTCAAACCTGCCCCTTCGTCCATCCGATCACCCGATTGGCCTGTCGACCCAGCCCGTCGATGCCAAGCGACATCGTATCGCCGGCCTTGAGATAGTTCGGCGGCGTGCGGCCCATGGCGACGCCTGGCGGCGTGCCAGTGGTGACGATGTCGCCGGGATCGAGAGTCATGAACTGCGAAATGTAATGCACAAGATGCCGGATGCCGAAGATCATGGTCTTCGTGTTTCCGGTCTGCTGACGTACGCCGTTGACATCGAGCCACATGTCGAGGCTTTGCACGTCGGCGATTTCGTCCGGAGTCACCAGATAAGGCCCGATCGGCCCGAAGGTGGGAGCGCTCTTGCCCTTCACCCACTGGCCTGAACGCTCGGCTTGATATTCGCGCTCCGAAACATCGTTGCAGATGAAAAAGCCCGCGATGTGCTTCATGGCGTCCTTCTCGGACACGTAAGAGGCGCGCTCGCCGATCACGAAGGCGATCTCGACCTCCCAGTCGCCCTTGACGGCGCCTTTGGGCAGCATCACGTCGTCATTGGGCCCAACGATGCAGTTGGGTGCCTTGTTGAAAAGAATCGGTTCCGCGGGAACCTTCATCTTCGCTTCCGCCGCATGGTCGGCGTAGTTGAGGCCGACGGCGATGAAATTGCCCGGCTGGCCAACGCAGGGGCCCAGACGTGGAGCGCCACGAACCAGCGGCAGCTTGTAGGGCTTCGCCTTCGCAATTTTGGCCATATGTTTTGGCGTCAGATAGGCGCCCGCCAGATCCGGCACAATGCCGCTGAGATCGCGGATTTTACCTTCAGCGTCAATAAGGCCGGGCTTTTCCTTGCCGGGCTTTCCATAGCGGACCAGTTTCATGTCGTTCCCCTGATTTCCGGCCAATCATGCCCATCGGCATGGTCCGCGCAAGGGTCGCGCCTAAAAGTTCAGCGCGCGGAAGTTCTGTTTTGTTGCAATGCAAAAAATATGTGACGAAAAAGGCACTGTTGATTCAAAATAGCACGTCTGGTTTCAGGTGCCGGGAACTGAAAATCTTCGAAACGTCTTCAAATCGGATGTTCTTCAGTGAACTCTCGTGCCGAGTCCGCGAAAATGATGAGATTCTGCCTGCTTTTTTGCACATCGCCTCTGTGCGGCGCAGCAATATGGTGCTTTCTTGACCGAAAGCGCCATTTTCACGACTCGTTAAGCATGGTTTACATGAATACGAATTAGATTTGGCCACATATTGGACGAATCGGGTTTTCTTAAGGGGCTCTATCCATGCGATCGCAATTGAAACTGACTCTTTTGACGGGTGTCGCGGCTGCAACTCTGTTTGCCGGGGTTCAGGCTTCGCTGGCTGGCGGTATTGCTATCCGCGAACAAAGTACAATTGGTCTGGGCAATGCATTTGCGGGCGCCGCAGCGGGCGGAGCCGGTTTGAGCTCCATGTTCTGGAATCCGGCGACAATGACGGATTTTGCCGGCTGGCAATCGTCGTGGAGCTTGAGCGGTATTATTCCCAACACCAAGATTACGACTGCTGCCGGCACGACCGACGGCAATATGGGCAAGAGCGCTGTTCTTCCGGCCAGCTATACGAGCTACCAGTTTAACGACAAGCTCTGGTTTGGTCTGGCCGTTACGGCGCCTTATGGCTCGGCCACAAAGCATCCAAATGGCTGGGGTGGCGCGGGCCAGTTCTACGGACTGACATCACGGATTGCGACGACAGACATCAATCCAAACATCGCGTACAAGTTCAACGAAGTGTTCTCGTTGGCCTTTGGCGTTCGCGCCATGTACGCAAATCTGCACTACACAAAAGCCGTTCCCGGCGGAACGGGCATCATCAATGGCGATTCCTGGGGATGGGGCTTTACAGCCGGTCTCACGATCAAACCACTCGCGGGCACCGAAATCGGCATTGGCTATCGCTCGCAGGTTCGTCTGAAAGTTGACGGCACAGCATCGCTGCCGATTGGCATGTCCAACATGACCGCAACGATCAAGGCGCCAGATCAGGTCACTGTCGGCATCAAGCAAAAGATCAACGACCAGTGGACCGTGCTGGGAAATTTTGAATGGACCCGCTGGAGCGTGTTCAACAACTTTCCTGCATATTCGACCGGTGGCGTACTTCCGGTCGGCCTGAACTTTACCAATTTCGCTTTCCGTTGGTCGGATGGTTGGTATGCGTCGCTCGGCGCCGAGTATAAATACAATCCGAACCTGACATTACGGGGTGGTCTCGGCTACGAACGCTCTCCTGTGACCAATACGGTTCGCGGCGTGCGCGTGCCCGATAGTGACCGCGTCTGGCTGACCGTCGGCGCCAGCTATCAGTATTCGCAAAAGCTGAGCTTTGACGTCAGCTATGCGCATCTGTTCTTTCGCACCGCTCCGATCAATATCACAAGCGTAGCGAATCCAGCCTTCGCGGCTGTCGGGGTGCCTTTCGTCGGTACAGCCCGTACGACCATGGACATCGTTTCCGTCGGCCTGAACTATCGCTTCGACGAGCCCGTGCGCGGCGTCGTCGCCAAGTACTGAGCTTCAGCAGAATGAACGCAAAAGGCCGGACGAAAGTCCGGCCTTTTTTATTTAGATTATGTATTTCAGGCCTGAAACGCTATTGGCGGTTGTCGCGAAACTTCAGGCCTTCACCAGAACATATTCGCCCGGCGCATCGCACACCGGTTTAAGCTTGCCGTCGCCCGGAATACGGGCCGGAACTTTGTCGGGCGCCTGCGCGGCCATCCATGCGATCCAGTCAACCCACCACGAGCCCGGATGCTCGACAGCGCTCTTTACCCATTCGTCGAACTCGCCTGCGGGGCGGGGTCCGGTCCAGTATTGATACTTCGGCTTGTCGGCAGGGTTGACGACGCCCGCTATATGCCCGGAGCCAGCCAGCACATACCGCATGGGCCCGCCGAAGAATTTCGAGCCGTTGAATACCGACAGCGCCGGCGCAATGTGGTCTTCTTTCGCAGCGAGATTATAGACGGGCGTCTTCACGTCGCCGAGACGCACCTTCTCGCCGTCGATCACCAAAGTGCCTTTGGTGATGTTGTTTTCAAGATAGCAATTGCGCAAATAGAAGGAATGATTGGCGGCCGGCATGCGGGTTGAATCCGAATTCCAGCTCAGCAGGTCGAAGGGCATCGGCTCCTTGCCCTTCAGGTAATTGTTGACCACGTAGGACCAGATCAATTCGTTCGGGCGCAGCATGTTGAAGGCCGTCGCCATCTTCGAGCCTTCCAGATAACCGGTCTCGGCCATCTTCTGCTCGATGCCCGCAATGCGCTCGGCGTCGACAAACACTTTCAGATCGCCGGCATTTTCGAAATCGACCTGGGTCGTGAGAAACGTCACGGCGTCAATCCGCGCATCGTTCTTCGCCGCCATCCAGGCAAGCGTGATCGCCAGCAATGTGCCGCCGACGCAATAGCCCATGGCGGCGACTTTCTTTTCGCCTGTAGCTTGTTCTATCGCGTCGACCGCCGCCAGAATGCCCTCGTGCATATAGGCTTCAAAACCCTTGTTGGCGTGCCGCTCGTCCGGGTTTACCCACGAAACCACGAAGACCGTCAGTCCCTGTGCGACGCACCAGCGAACGAAACTCTTCTCGCGATTGAGATCGAGCACATAGAACTTGTTGATCCATGGCGGCACGATCAGAAGCGGGCGACGGAAAACCTGTTCGGTCGTGGGCGCGTATTGTATCAACTCCATCAGATCGTTGCGAAACACCACCTTGCCGGGCGTATTCGCCATGTCGACGCCGATGACGAGTTTGGATGAATCGCTCTGGCGTATTTTCACCTGACCTTTACCGGCCTCAATGTCCTCGACCAGCATGTGCATGCCGCGCACGAGGTTTTCGCCGTTCTGTTTCATCGTCTCGCGCAGCAATTCCGGATTGGTGGCGACGAAGTTGGACGGAGACAGCGCGCCCGAAATCTGCCGGACGTAGAATTCGGCTTTCTGCTTTTCGAGCGGATCGAGCCCCTCGGCGCGTTCCACCATGTCGGAGGCCCAGTTCGTGGCGATCGAATAGGCCTGACGCAAAAAGTCGAACAGCGGGCTCGATGTCCATTCCGGATCGGCGAAACGCTTGTCACGCTTGTCCGCCGGCACAACCGGGGGCGCTTCCTCGCCGCCCAGCCGACGCAACGTCTGCGACCAGAGCGAAAGAAAACTCGACGAGAGCGCAGTTTGTGCTTCGAGCGTCTTCTTGGGATCGGCCAGCCAGCGTTCTGCCACATGGCCCAATGTCTTCACCGCATCGCCCACATGCTCGGCCATGTCGGGATTGGCCTTGCCGGATTCGAGCGGCTTCATATAGGCCGCAATGGCCTTTCCGCTTTCCTCGACCAACCGCGTCATGTTGCGCGACAGGGCGTCGATGTCGGGCTTTGCGGCTTCCGCTCCGCCGCCCGTATGTCCTGATGCCTGCGCGCCCGGTGGGGGCAGGGCAGGGCCGGGCTCCGGGACGGGCTTTGTGGACGCTGCCGGCTTTGCGGCCGGACCAGCTTTGGGTGTTGCTTTCCTTTTGGCAGTCGGCGACTTCGCAGGCTTCGTAGTCGTTGCGGCCGTCACTGGATCCGCCTTCGCTGCGGGCTTCATCGCCACAGCTTTCGCCACAGGCATGCGGGCGGGCCGTTTGACGTCGGGCGATTTATCGCCTGCGGACGAAACGCCCTTTGGGGTCTTGCTCATAAGGTCACCTGAAGGCGCTGCAATGCTTTGTGGAGCTGAAGTCCATTTTCAGACATAATAGGACTTTATTGAAGCCGGGGATCAATGACCTATTTGGCCAACATGACAGGCGCAAGCAAGCAATCATCCGCAAGGCCTGCCATCGCGGCGCGCTGGGCAGCGCCATGTATGGCCGTTCTGTTGCTGGCTTTGCCCGCATGCGCGCAGACGTCGCGCGACCGCACCAACGAGGCGATCGCCAACACGCTGAAGCTTCGCACCGACGTCGGCCCTTCGGCAGACTTTGTCGAAAAGTCGCGCCCACCGACGGGTTCTGTCGGCTTTGTTCCTGTAAATGCACCGCGCTCGGAGCCTTCCGGACGTGCGCTCCAGCGTGACGAAATCAAGGCGATGGAAGCCGAACTCGACGCCGCCCGGGTCAAACATGACGGGATCGTCCGCAGGCAGCCGGCTAAAAAGGTTCTGCGCTCCGCCGCCGGCGATCCCTATGTGGCTCCGAAAAAGAAGCAGACGCCCAAATGCGTCCTGACCTGCGAAGTCAAATAATTGCGGAATTCGGCTGCCTTTGAACCCTTGTTCTCCAGAAACCAAAGTGTCAGACCGCAATAGACCGTCGCGACGCAATGGTTTAGACGTGGATTCGTCTGAATCAGGATCGGGAAAATGACTGATTTCCACCGCGTACGCCGCCTTCCGCCTTACGTTTTCGAGCAGGTCAACCGTTTCAAGGCCCAGGCTCGTAACGGCGGGGCCGACATTGTGGATCTCGGCATGGGCAACCCGGACCTTCCGGCACCCAAGCATGTCATCGACAAACTTGTCGAAACCGCCGGCAAGCCGCGTACGGATCGCTATTCCGCATCGAAGGGCATCGCTGGCCTGCGCCGCGCCCAGGCGGCCTATTACGAGCGCCGTTTCGGCGTGAAGCTCAACCCGGACACGCAGGTTGTCGCTACGCTCGGCTCGAAGGAAGGCTTCGCCAACATGGCGCAAGCCATCACGGCGCCGGGCGACGTGGTGGTCGTGCCCAATCCGTCCTATCCGATTCACGCTTTCGGCTTTCTCATGGCGGGCGGCGTCATTCGCTCTGTTCCGGCCGATCCGACTCCGGAGTTTTTCAACACGCTGGAGCGCGCCGTCACCCATTCGATCCCGAAGCCGATCGCGGTTGTGGTCTGCTATCCGTCGAATCCGACCGCCATGGTGGCCTCGCTCGATTTCTACAAAGACCTCGTGGCCTTTGCGAAGAAACACGAGATCTTCATTCTGTCCGACCTCGCTTATGCGGAAGTCTATTTCAACGACGAGCCGCCGCCGTCCGTGCTTCAGATTCCGGGCGCAAATGATGTGACGGTGGAATTCACGTCCATGTCGAAGACCTTCTCGATGGCCGGTTGGCGCATCGGCTTCGCTGTGGGTAACGAGCGCCTGCTGGCGGCTCTGGTGCGGGTGAAATCCTACCTCGATTATGGCGCCTATACGCCCATTCAGGTCGCCGCAACAGCAGCACTCAACGGCCCGGAAGATTGCATCAACGAAATGCGCGGCATCTATCGCCGTCGCCGCGATGTTCTGGTCGAGAGTTTCGCGGCTGCCGGCTGGGAGATTCCGGTGCCGCAGGCGACCATGTTCGCCTGGGTGCCGATCCCGGAAAAATTCCGTCATCTGGGCAGCCTCGAATTCGCCAAGCTGATGATCGAAAAAGCTGATGTCGCGGTTTCTCCCGGTATTGGCTTCGGCGAATACGGCGACGAATATGTGCGTCTGGCCATCGTCGAAAACGAGCAGCGCATTCGTCAGGCAGCCCGCGGAATCCGCAAGTTCTTCGATACGTCTGACCAGATCCTGCACAATGTGGTGCAGCTGAAACCTAAAGGCTAAGCTTTCGGCAAGATTAGGGTTTTGTTAATATTCTTGCCGACTTCGCTTGATCGTGCGATTGTGTCTCCGTCAGTAAATGTTCGGGGAGCAGCGTATTATGCGCCGGACCAGTTCTTTTGTCGTTTTGTTGTGTGGAATCACGCTGTTTTTGACCGGTTGCCTTGTCGGGGCCGGCTTGCAGGTGCTGATTAAGTCCGACTCCACGGAAAGTCGCGTGGTGGCGCAGCTTACGCCTCAGCCAGAAGCCGCAATCCCTTCGCCGCCAATTGCGGAGCCGCTCGTGGTCAAGCCGGTCAAAACATTTCTTGTCAGGGCCGACGGCACGATGTTTATCCCCGGCGACAACAATCCCTGAGTGTGAATCCGGGGTGAAATCGTCCGGCCTTCTGGCTGGCCCGGTTCGTTCCTTGATCGCATCGGCCAAATGGGGCAGAAGGCGAGGGCGTAGCGCTCTGCGCCGCGACTCGTCTTTCACCTGAGTTTTCGGCTGGTCCATGGTTGAACCTATTCGCGTCGGCGTTGCCGGTCTCGGGACTGTCGGCGCATCGGTCATACGACTGCTGGAACGCCAGCGTCAGGCGCTCGCCAATCGCACCGGGCGAACAATCGTCGTCACCGGTGTCTCGGCGCGCAACCGTAGTCGCGACCGCGGCGTTTCGCTCGACGGGACTAAATGGTTCGACGACCCGGTTGCTCTGGCCAGGTCGAGCGACATTGATCTGTTCGTCGAACTGGTCGGCGGCGATGAAGGTCCGGCCCGCGAGGCGGTGGAAGCTGCTCTCAAATCGGGCAAATCTGTCGTTACGGCTAACAAGGCGTTACTTGCCAAACACGGCATGGGGCTGGCGCGCTTAGCGGAAGAAAAGCGCGTGGCTCTGGCCTTCGAGGCGTCGGTCGCCGGCGGCATTCCGATTGTGAAGACGCTGCGTGAAGGCCTTGCGGGCAACCAGATCGTCCGCGTGTATGGCATTCTCAACGGCACCTGCAATTACATCCTGTCGCGCATGGAGCGCGAGGAATTGTCGTTCGAGGAATGCCTGAGCGAGGCGCAGCGTCTCGGTTATGCGGAGGCAGATCCGACCTTCGATATTGGCGGTTTCGACACTGCCCACAAACTCTCGATTCTGAGTTCGCTCGCCTTCGGCACTGTCATCGACGCAGAGGCCGTTCACGTCGAAGGCATCCAGACCATTTCGCTCGCCGACCTCAAGGCGGCGGAAGAACTGGGCTATCGCATCAAGCTTCTGGGCGTTGCGCAACGCACGCGCGATGGCATCGAGCAGCGCGTACATCCCACGATGGTTCCGCGCTCTTCTGCAATTGCGCAGGTCATGGGCGTCACCAATGCAGTGACGATTGACGCCGACGCCGTGAAGGAACTGACGCTCGTTGGTCCCGGAGCAGGCGGCGAGGCGACAGCCTCAGCCGTGGTGGCCGATATTGCCGATATTGCCAAGGGCATCCGCTCTGCGCCGCTGGGCCTGCCGGTGGCGGCGCTCGATCATTCGCCGCGCGTCGCCGTGCAGCGTCACGAGGGCGGCTACTACATTCGTCTGTCGGTCTATGACCGGCCCGGCGCATTCGCCTCCATCGCGTCGCGCATGGCGCAGCGCCAGATCTCACTGGAGAGCATCATGCAGCGCACCGGGGGCGGTCCGCGTTCCGCAGCGGCCCCCGGCCAGCCCGTAACTGTGGTGCTGATTACCTATGCGACGACCGAGACCGTCATCCGCGAGGCCCTGGAGGCGGTTTTGTCGGACGGCTATATAGCCGAAAGGCCACAGGTTATCCGGATTGAGCGTGAGTAAAGCTTCTCCTTAAGAGTTCCGCGTTAAGAGGGACCATTCGCTCGCGGCAGAGCGCAACAAGGACCAATTGAATGACCGATCTCGTCATTAACAGCCAGGACATCATCGAACGCATCCTGACTCTCGAACTTGTCCGCGTGACCGAACGGGCTGCGGTGTCCGCCGCTCGACTACGCGGGCGCGGCGACGAGAAGGCCGCTGATCAGGCCGCCGTCGACGCCATGCGCCGCGAGCTCAACCGCTTGCCTATCGACGGCACCATCGTGATCGGCGAAGGCGAGCGCGACGAAGCTCCGATGTTGTTCATCGGCGAAAAGGTCGGCACCCGCACCGGTCCGAAGGTCGATATCGCGGTCGATCCGCTGGAAGGCACTACGCTTTGCGCCAAGGACATGCCGGGCTCGATCGCCGTGATGGCGATGGCGCAGGCCGGTTCGCTGCTCAACGCGCCCGACGTTTACATGGACAAGATCGCCATCGGCCCGGGCTATCCGCCGGGCGTCGTCCACATCAACGCCACCCCTGAAGAAAATATCCGCGCGCTGGCCAAGGCCAAGGGCGTGAAACCGGGCGAGATCACCGTGCTGGTGCTTGACCGTCCGCGCCATCAGGACATCATCAACGCCTGCCGTCGCGCTGGCGCATCCATCCGGCTGATCACCGACGGCGACGTGGCCGGCGTGATCTTCACCGCCCAGACTGGCGAAACCGGCGTCGACATGTATATCGGCACCGGCGGCGCGCCCGAGGGCGTGCTGGCTGCCGGCGCGCTCCGTTGCGTGGGCGGCCAGATGCAGGGTCGCCTGATCCTCGACACCGAGGAAAAGCGCGAGCGCTCGCTGAAGATGGGCATCAAGGATCCCAACAAGATCTACGACATGAAGGAACTTGCCTCGGGCGATGTCATCGTCTGCGCCACCGGCGTCACCGACGGCGCGCTCCTCAAGGGCGTGAAGTTCGGCCCCGGTTGCATCGAGACGGAAACTGTCATCTATCGTTCGGTCACCGGCACAGTCCGTAAGATTCAGGCCCAGCACCGGGAAATGGGCAAGTTCCGCCTCGATTAATCCGGCGGATCGTTCGTAGAGGTTTTGAAGGCGCGGGGCTTGCTCCGCGCTTTTTTTGTTCGGATAACGCCCCGCAATATCCTGATCAGGGCCAAAGGCTTCAAGCTGTTCGCCGGAGCCGGCGGCGGCAGCGCCGCATTTCAGGCCTGTGGCTTTTTGTTTTCGGCGCAGCCGGAGACAATTTGATCTTGACGTGCGCGTGACTTCGCGCAAGTCGTCGCTCATCACCCGACATGGTTTGTCCGGGCAACATTTGAGGGAGCGCGACGCATGAAGACTCTGGGGTTTATCGGCACCGGCGGCATGGGCAGCGGCATGGCGGCCAATCTGGTCAAGGCGGGCTACAGCCTCGTCGTGACCGACCTGAACCGCGCGCAGGCGGCTGGTCTTGAGGCGGCTGGCGCGAAGTTCGTCGACTCCCCAAGAGCTGTGGCCGAATCCTGCGAGCTCGTGCTCTCGATGTTGCCGAACAACTACGCTGTGCAGGCCGTCGGCCTCGGCAAGGGCGGGCTTGTCGAGGCGACGAGCGGCGCGAAGGAATGGATCGATTTCAGCAGCATCGACAAGGCCACCATCGTGGCGGTCGGCGGCGAACTTGCCAAAAAAGGCTGGACGATCGCAGACGCCTCCGCCGGCGGCGTCGAGGAAGTCGCGGCTGCCGGTCATCTGGCCCTGTGGTTCTCGGGCTCGAAGGCCCTGTTTGATGCGCATCAGGCTGTGTTCCAGCCCATGGGCAAATCGATCCTGTTCATGGGCGAGGAACTCGGCGCCGCCAAACTCGTCAAGAACGCCATGGCGATGCTGGCCGCCGTTCAGCACATGAGCATCGTGGAAATCGGTTCATGGCTGAAGAAGGGCGGCATCGACGATGCGGCCTTCAAGAACGTTCTCGAAAACTCGCAGCAGGATTCGGTGGCCACACGGCGCATCATGGAGATCGTCACGAGCCGCAAGTTCAAGGCGCGCAAGTCGTGGATGCCGAAAGACGTGGGCTTCGGCCTCGACATGGCCCGCGAGATGGAAGTCCCGATGCCCTTCGTCGGCCTCGCCCAGCAGATGTTCGCCATCGCACAGGCGACCGGCCAGGACGGCTATGAGGCGACCGGCATCGCCTGCAACATCTATGACGTGATCAACGGCGTGAAGCGGTAGGGACACAGGGCCCTGCAAGCTCCGGCAAGGCGATTTCGCCATCGTCTGGCCGGGGATGCCGTCGACCTTTTCCGTCGCACGTCGAGCCGCACCAAAAACTCAGGCACCGGTTTCGGCTTGCGCAACTACGCGAGTTTCATGAATTTTCTGAACATGAAAACGAACAGGAACGCCGCAACAGGATAGAAAAAAATTAGCAAGATCGTTCCCAGCATGATCTCGCCTTTTGCGCCAAAGAAGAACGGCGCAAGTTCAAAAGGCATGATGAGACCAAGGCTTGCGCAAACGCCCCCGACATACGCAACTGCGTTGCGCCATTCTGTCTGGCTGCGCCGCAAGCGGACGGCAAGCAGGATGCAGACCAGCGTCGCCAGAACAAATCCTGCCTCGGCCGCATGCATGAGAGAAACCGGCCAATCTCGCGATCCGTCGCGCGACGCGAGGCCGGCGAAAACGAACATCATGAGCGCCCCGCAACAAGTTAAGAAATGCTGATGCTATCGGAGCAGTCAAAATAGCAGACAAGTATTTTCAATTCGAAAAAGAAGGATCGAAATTACAGGGTAATCTGCGCAACCCTCTCAGCGGCTCTTCACCGGAAAGCTGTAGGCGATCTTCAACCCGAAGGTTGTCTGTTGATCGGTTCCCAGCACGCGCACCACGGGGCTGCGGGCCGCTGCGCCGACCAGATGGTCGTGGCGTACATAGGCTGTCGCCAGCCATTGGGAGTCGAAGGTGTAGTTCACGCTGGCGGTCGCGCCGACGGAGTTCAGGCCGCTCGACG
>CANJWR010000121.1 GCA_947478455.1 Beijerinckiaceae bacterium
CATAGAGTTCCACTGTGAACATCCTTCCAGCCCCTCCATGCCACTCAATGGCATCAAGGCGGCCTAGCAGGACCGGTACACTTTTGCGCCGCCTTCAAAAGGCGATCAAAGCCGGTTCAGTGGTACACTTTGTCACCGCTGTTTATAGGTGGGAAGGCGTGTTCGTTAATTGCGGCAATATGAATAATGCGCTTGGCTATTCGTCATCATCAATGGAGATTATTCATTGTACACGGACTACCGTGCGCGATATTCACATCTCCAACAGCCGTGGGTTTGGATTCTCGACCTATTTCACCAACCACGCTTTTTTCGACAATGTGAATACGTCCTTTACAACCGGCCACGGAATTAAAATCGGAGGCAGTACGGTGGGGAGCCAGTGCGCGCATTGCCGAGTTTCCAACTGTTCTGTGAACTATGTTGGTCTTGAGCCCAGTGGCGGCACGAGCGAGAGCGGCATCGCCTATTCGTCAGGGACACATGACATTATTGAGATGAATTGCAATGTGCAGAATTGTTCGTGGCACGGATGGGAAGCCTGTGACGCGACCGTGCACAATATTTTCAGCACCAATCTTGTGGCGCGCAACAACGGGTTGCTTGACCCTGGCGCAGACATTGCAACATTCGGCTATGGACTTGTTTTCAACGGCGCTACTTGCGAAAGGCGATTCGATCGGGCGATCGGAACTTTGTGGAACAATGCCTTCTTTCCAACCGGCGCATCGCGGATTGAATCAGACGAAGAAGCGGCGCTTTATCGGAAAACCATTGCGGGAGGCACGTTGGGGCAAGGGCGCGCTCTAAAATTCTTCCTCGCGGGAAGGCTTTTGAACGCCACCAGAAAACGACAGTCGTTTCATATTGCATTGATGCTGGGCGATCAGGTTCTGGCATCGAGGCAAACTGGCCTTGTTTCTTCTTCGGATCAAGCGAGAACGTTTGGCATTGATGCGCGTTTGATGGGAGCGCACGATAGTGGCCGATGTAATTTGACTTTCTCGCTGAACGTGGATCAGCAGGCGACTGAACCCGAAGGCGTCTTCGCTCATTCTTTACTCATCGATTTCATCAATTTTACAATGCGCAGCGGGGATGTTTTTATCGATCCGAAAGTCCATCAAGATTTTGCGATCCTGATCAAACTTTCCGAAAGCCACGAATTCTATTTCGTCGAAGCAGACTACTATTCGCTGGAAATGGTTGGCTGATGCACACAGTTTGCTTTGCACAACGGGTAATGCTGACAGCGTCAAATCAGGCTCAGGGTCACGGCCGCCAGCGCCAGATAGCGACCGGTCTTGGCGATCGTGACAAGCAGGAGGAACATCGGCAGAGGCTCCCGCAATACGCCCGCCACCACAGTTAGCGGATCGCCGATAATCGGGGCCCAGCTCAATAGCAGCGACCATTTGCCGTAACGCCGATACCAGTCTTCGGCGCCGGCAAGGGCTTTAGGGCTGACCGGAAACCACGAACGGTCGCGGTAGCTCTCGATGTAGCGACCGAGAAGCCAGTTGATCAGTGAGCCTAGGATATTGCCGGCGCTGGCAACCAGAAGCAGCAGCCATGTTGAATAGGAACCGCTGACCAGCAGGCCGACCAGAACGGCCTCTGACTGCATCGGCAGAATGGTGGCCGCCACGAGCGCGGAGAAAAACAGCCCGGCATAGGCGAAGAGATCAGGCATGTTCGGTATCGCCAGCGGCGCGGTCTGTCTTGCAGGCGCCTTCTCCCGACAGGGCCGGGAGAAGGCAGTTCTTTTTCAGAGGCTCATATGCGAGACGAATTTGGAAATCAGGTACGGCTCCAGCGCCTCCTGACCGCCTTCCGAGCCGTAGCCTGAATCCTTGATGCCGCCGAACGGCACTTCCGGCAAGGCGAGACCCAGATGGTTGATGGTGAGCATGCCTGATTCCACATTGGCCGAGAGATGCGACACGCGCTTCTCGGATGTGGTGAAGGCGTAAGCCGCAAGGCCGTAGGGCAGGCGATTGGCTTCGTCGATGGCCTCGTCCATCGTGCTGAAAGACTGCATGAGCGCGACGGGGCCGAAGGGCTCCTCGTTCATCAGGCGGGCGGTTTTCGGCACGTTGGTCAGCACAGTCGGCTCGTAGAAATAGCCCTTGTTGCCGATACGCTCGCCGCCGGTGCGCACTTCTGCGCCATTCTTGCGGGCGTCCGACACCAGATCGGTGATGGCCGAAATGCGGCGGTCATGGGCGAGCGGGCCCATGGCGACGCCGGCTTCAAGACCATTGCCGACCTTCACGGCTTTCGCATGTTCCACGAAGGAGCCGACGAATTGCTCGAAGACCTTTTCGTGCACCATGAAGCGGGTCGGAGAGACACAGACCTGTCCGGCGTTGCGGAACTTGGAGCCTGCCATGATCTGCGCGGCGCGACCAATGTCTGCGTCGTCGAACACGATCACCGGCGCGTGGCCGCCGAGTTCCATGGTGGCGCGCTTCATGTGACGACCGGCCAGCGCCGCGAGGTGCTTGCCGACGACCGTGGAGCCGGTGAACGAGATCTTCTTGATGATCGGATGCGGGATCAGATATTCGGAAATTTCGGCCGGGACGCCGAACACCAGATTGACGACGCCTGCCGGGACGCCGGCGTCCACATAGCACTGGACCAGCGCCGCGCAGGAGGCCGGGGTTTCTTCCGGCCCCTTGAGGATGATCGAGCATCCGGAGGCGAGCGCTGCGGAGATCTTGCGCACGGCCTGATTGATCGGGAAATTCCACGGCGAGAAGGCCGCCACGGGGCCGACCGGCTCACGTATGACGAGCTGATGTACATTGCCGGCGCGGCCCGGAATGATGCGCCCGTAGGTGCGGCGGGCTTCTTCGGCGAACCAGTCGATCACGTCGGCGCAGGCGAGCGCTTCCATTTTCGCTTCGCCGACCGGCTTGCCCTGTTCCATGGTCATGATGGGGCCGATGGCGTCGGCTCGGTCGCGGAGGTTTTGCGCTGCCTTGCGGAGGATCTTGCTGCGCTCGAAGGCTGGCGTCGCCTTCCAGGTCTTGAAGCCCTTGAGGGAAGATTCAAGCGCGCGGTCGAGATCCTTCACGCCGGCCTTGGCCACGGTCCCGATTGTTTCTTCGGTCGCTGGATTGACGACCGGCAGATCAGCGCCATCGGCGCTTTTCGTCCAGACGCCGTCGATGAACAAAAGAATGTCGGAATACATGTACTCAAGCTCCGGTCGGGCGGCCGCTTACGGGTCGCGTGCGGTCAGGGTGTTCGGCGGGATTCGATTGCCGGATGTGAAAAATCGGCAGATGCGCCGTTTCGCGACAATTCTAGCATGCCTGCCGGCAGAACCTGCATGGACGAAATTCACAGGTTCATTGAAAAAAGCTGATGCTGCGGCCGCAAAATTGGGGGGCGTCGGGGCCCGACTAGAGAACCGGGGTAGGACCGCCGCCCTTGTATTTACCCTGGCCGGGACCGCCGCCGGCGGCGTTGAGGCGTTTGCGGGCTTCGTCCACGATGCTCTGTTCAAGGGGCCCCTTGTGGGCGATGGCGATATCAGCTGTCAGATGCGCGGGGTTCGTCGTGGCGACCAGCGTCACGTCGATATTCTGGTTCGCCATTCCGAAGCGGATCATGAATTCGATGGGTGAGAGGCCGTTCAGCAATTCATCAAGTCCGGCGCGTTCCCATAGGTCGCGTACTTCGCCTTCCGCCGTCCCGATGGGGCGCGTGGCCCAGCCTTTGGCGGGCGCGCCACGTCCCGTGACGCCACGCGCCACAACGGCCTTGCCGGCTTTCTGCAAGGCCGCAATAGCGTCTTCATTGGTGCGCTGAAGCGCCGAATAGGGAACCTGAATCACCTGAAAGTAATCGACATCGATAAATTCGGCGAGCAGCGGCAGGCGCGAGGAAATGCCGATGTAGCGGACCTTGCCGTCGCGTTGCAGCTTCTGCATGGCGTCGATCACGCCGCCGTCTTCAAGCTGCTTGCGGGTGGGGTTGCCGTGAACCTGCACAACGTCGAGGTAGTCGGTCTTCAGGCGACGCAGGCTTTGCTCGATGCCGGCGGTGACGTTCGCGACCGTATAGGTGTGGGATTCGCCGTGCTCGTGCGGCTCCATGCCTACCTGACAGGCGCATTTCGACGCGAGATAGAAATCTTTGCGGCGATGTGACAGGGCCTTGCCGATAAAAAGTTCGCTGGCACCGTAGTCAATCGAGGTGTCGATGTAGTTGACGCCTTCATCGACCACCTGATTGAGGAAGCGAACGACGTCGCGTTCCTCGATGTTGCGAGCGCGGGGAGGGCCTGAAAGTTCCATGGCTCCGTAGCCCATGTGGCTGGCGACGATGTCGGTCTTGCCCATGCGGCGCGGGCCGCCTGCCAGCGGCGCTTTCGTCGAACCCGTCATGCGTCTCCCCGTTTTCCGGCCTTGCCGAATGTTCTATTGAATGTTGATGCGGTTGGCGACCAGTCCATCCGCGTTGCGGACGGCCTGAATGCGAATTTTTGCGCCGCTTTTCAAGGCTTCTTTTTCGACGGCCTCGATGCGCGTGACAGGAACGCCTGGATCGACGATCAGCTCGGATTCGCCTTGTGGCAGTTTTACTTTCAGCATGTTGCTGGCGCCCATGCTGACAGCGCCCGTTACGGTGGCGTTGGTCATGGTCTGGTTGCGCGGATCGTTCATCGGGCGCTGGCCCTCGCCCTGTCCCCGCAGGGCTTCGGGGAAAATGCGCACTTCCGTCGAGTGCAGTTTTCCGTCTTCCTTGCGGATAGCGGCTGAAGCCACGAAGTCGTTGGGCTTGATGTCGGCCAGCGTCACGGTGCGCGATTGCAGGATCAGAAGTTTCGGGGCGAATTTGAACGTTTGCACTGATGCATCATCGGCCTTCACCACGAGATTGGCCCCATCGATTTTGTCGACGAGACCGACAATATTGACGGGGGCGTCCTGCGCGAATGCCGACGTGCAGATTATCGCCGCCAGAACGCCAGTAAGCATCGACTTTTTTTGCATCAACGGAGGCTCCGGATTCAGGAAAGGGGAGGCAGAACCTTTTCGGTTCGGCCCTTATCCTAGTCGCAATTATTCAGCTGCCGTCTTCACATTTGCGTTCATGCGGTCGAGATGGGCGATGACTGCATCGACGTGCATGACGTCGGCATATTTGTGGTGCAGGTCGAACAGGTTGATCTTGTGGTTCAGCATTGAGCGGTCGTAGGTGCATTCCTCGACCAGCGTGCTGTGGAAGCCGTAGGAATAGGCGTCCACCGTAGAGGCGCGAACGCAGCCCGATGTGCTTTCGCCGCAGATGATGAGGCTTTCCACTTTCAGGCGGCGCAGATGGGCAACCAGCGGCGTGCCGAAAAAGGCCGAGGCGCGCTCCTTGTAGATCACCAGCTCGCCGGGTTGCGGGGTGAATTCTTCCTTGATGGCGAAGCCGTTGCCGATTCCCTCACGCCCCAGCCGGCGGTTGGTGGATTGCACGCCATTCGTGTCGACATGGCGGGTTGAGTAGATGACCGGAATGCCGGCGCGGCGGGCGGCAGCGAACAGCCGCTGCGTGGGCTCAACGGCGCGCCAGGCGTTCTCGCCGCAGGAGCCGGGGAATTTGCGGTTTACTTCGAGAACCGGAAGATTGCCGCCCTGATATGCCTTTTCATAGAGATCGATGGCCAGAAGGGCCGGGCGGGGGCCGACGAAAACTTCACGCTTGTAGGCCGAATAGATTTCCAGCATTTCAGCGTCGACGATGTCTTTCCAGCAGTAATCCTCGAATGCGTCGGTCATCATCTTCTCCGGTTGCGGGCGAAAGCGCCGCAGTAGCTGTCAGCATCTTGCCCCAGCCCGCGACAAATTCGCAAATGCTTAAAAAGTAGGCGCAACGCATAGCAAATGAACTTGCCTTCCGGGCAGGCAGACATACGATATTGCAGTGCAATAAGTCCCCGGAGGCGTTCATGAAAACCGGTCAAATCGTGCGGTTCCGCTTGGACAACCGCGTGTCCGAACTGGCCTCGATCCCCCGCGAAGCGCTCGGCACTGTCGTTTGCGCCTATCGGGTTCTGGCCAACCAGACCTGCAAGGCCGAGCGTATCGATGTGGATTTCAAATCCTACGGGATACTGTGGGCTCAGCCGGCGGATGCGTTCGAACCACTGCCCGACGAGCGAATCGTCGCTTGAAGCCAACCGAAACGCCCGGAACCTATCGGGCCAGCCTGTAGACTTCGTGGCAGGCCGCACAGGCCTGCAATTGCTCCGATAACATCGTCGTGAGCCTCGCCTGCGAAGCCCCGCCCTTGGCCGCAGCCGACAATTGGTCGAAGCTGGCGTGCATGTTCATGCCGGCTGTCTTGAAATCGATCGGCAGTTTGGCCAGCAAGGCGGGGCTTTCGAGGGCCGCCGCCTGCATTCCAACGGCCCCGGCAAGCCGCGCAACGGCGGGCGCGTCCGGACGAGCGAGCGCGGCCGTGATGTCGGCGACGGTCTGAAGCAGTTTTCGCATATCGGCCTGAACCGCCTGACGCTCCGATTCGCTGAGAATCACCTCGCGCCGTCCGTCGAGGCCGGTTCGGGTCACGCCATTGATGTAGAAAAACGCTGCTGCGGCGACGGTGATCGCCCAGAGCAGGAATGACGCAAACGCCAGCTTCGCCATTTTGGCCCCCAAAGCCGACAGAGAATCAGACTCTCCGCAGCGTCAAGTTGCGAATCTAGCCGGTTCAAAGGGAATTCTAAAGCATGGCCGGGAGCGCGCCAGTTCGGGCGAGCGAAAGTCCGCCCTATTCGTAAGGGTCGTAGGCGATCCGGCAGCTTTGCAGAATGCTGAGCAATTCCCGAACATAGGCAACGATCTGACCCAACACGGTCTCCTCCACGCATGATTGCGCGTCCATCCATGTTCGAATTCCAAAGGTAATTTGCGGCCCCTTAAGCTCCGATTAACGGCAAAATTAAGAAATCTCGGGATTGAACCAGAAATTCAGCAACTGGACTGGCTGAAACCTTGCCCTAGAATGCGTTCAGACAGGCGCTTCTCGATGCCTGCGCATCCGGTTCGTCCTTGGGAGGGACATCACATGCTGTCTACAGAAGACAATGAACGCCTGACGCGCGTCGGCGCGGGAACGCCTGCTGGAGAATTGCTGCGCCGCTACTGGCTGCCTGCTCTGCTGTCGAGCGAAGTGGCGGAAATCGATGGCGCGCCGGTGCGGGTGCGCCTGCTGGGTGAAGACCTGATCGCCTTCCGGGATAGCGACGGCAAGGTCGGACTCGTGGACGCCTATTGTCCGCATCGTCGCGCGCCGATGTTTTTCGGCCGCAATGAGGAATGCGGGTTGCGCTGCGTCTATCACGGCTGGAAGTTCGACCGGAACGGCGACTGCACCGACATGCCTTCCGAACCGGCCGGCACTCCGTTGCAGGCCAAAGTGAAAATGAAAGCCTATCCGACAGCCGAAGGCGGCGGACTGGTTTGGGCCTATATGGGGCCGAGAGACAAGATGCCGTCGCCGCCGGACTATGAGTGGATGCGCGCGCCCGATACGCATCGTTACGTCTCCAAGACTTTCGAGGACTGCAATTATCTTCAGGCGATGGAAGGTGGCCTCGATACGGCGCATTCGTCGTTCGCGCATAACAACAAGCTTGGAGACAACAGCGAATTGCGCAATGCCGACACGGCGCCGCGTATTGACGTCGAGCATACCGATTACGGTTATTACTATACGTCGACGCGTCGCAGCAGGCCGGATATGAACTACATGCGCATCTATCATTACGTGATGCCAATCCAGCAGATGCGCGGCACGGTGACGTCTTTCAACGGTTCGAAGAACGACATGCCGCATCTCGATGGACACATGTGGGTTCCGATCGACGACCATACCTGCAATGTTTACAACGTGATCTGGGCCTACGATCACGATGTGCCCCTCTCGCAGGACTATCTGCGCGAGTGGGAGACGTTCACCGGGCGCGGGCCGGGCGATCTGATTCCCGGCACATTCAAGCTGAAGGCGAACAAGTCGAACGATTATTTCATCGATCGGCAGGTGCAGAAGACCCAGACCTTCACCGGCATTCCGGGCGTCAACACGCAGGACTATGCATTGCAGGAAGGCATGGGGTCGATTGTTGATCGCTCGAAGGAGTTTCTCGGAACATCCGACAAGGCTATCGTGGCCATGCGGCGCATGATGCTCGATGCGACGCGCGTTGTGGAGCGCGGCGAGAGCCCGCGCGCAACAGACCCGGCGGCGTACCGGAATGTTCGGCCCTACGACAATTTCATCAAGCCGGACGAAGACTGGCGGAAGGTGTTTGCGCCCGGTCTGAGCGCGCGTTTCTGACGCAAGCGCCTTCTTCAGATTGAAGCCTGTCGCGATTGCGCGGCGGGCCTCGTCGTCTATGATCCTGCGAAGTCAAAAATTCGAGGGAACGCCGCATGATCACGACCCAGTCGCTCGGGCAGGACGAGGCCTTCAAGGCTATTGAAGCCGGCATTTCTGTAGCCAAGCGCTTCGGGCGGCCGATGGCGTTTGCGGTGGTTGATCCTTCCGGCGAGCTGATTGCTTCGTTCCGCATGGATGGCGCGCCGGCTCGCATCATGCGGCACACCATCCGCAAGGCCTATACGGCGTCGCATATGGCGCGGAATACGCTGACGTTGAAGCGCGATCTCGATGATCGCCATAACACCCTTTGGGACTGGGGCGACAAGCAATTCACGACTCTGCAGGGCGGCATGGTGGTGAAGAAAAACGCCGGAACCGGCGGCTCGCCCCAACCGGGCGACGAAGTGGTCGGGGCAGTATCTGCCGGCGGCGGAACGCTCGAAACCGACGAGGAAGTGGCGCGCATCATGGTGCGGGCCATGGGCTTCGAACCTGTGCTGGATGCGCGGCTCTTGCCGAACTGGAAGACGCGCGCGTTTGCCGGCGCGAACGAGCGGCGGGCGATTGCGCGCCTGCCATTGTCGTTCGACTGGCTGGCGCGCGGGCAGGAGCCCCTGACGGCTGTGCGGATGCGCGATGTCATCTTCACGTCCGGAATTCCCGGCATCGACATGAAGACCGGCGCATTGCCGGATGACCCTGCGCGGCAGTTCGAACTCGCCTTCCAGAATTTGCAGACCTTGCTGGAAGCATCCGGGATCAGTTCCGAAGAAGTAGGTCTCATCAACTATTACATTCCCGACGCCAGCTATCGGCCTTACATCAACCGCGCATGGTGCCGATATTATCCGGGGCCGATGCGACCGGCGCGCAAAACCAATCAGGTGGCGCTTCCTGAGGGTATGGTGGTTCAATTGCAGGCCTTCGCGTTTGCGGGCGGCAAGCAGAAGTCCATCGAGATTCCGGGCCTGTGGCACAAGGATCCCCTGCCGATGGGCGCGCAGGTCGGACCGCTGGCGTTTTCCTCGGTCATAGGCGGACAGGAGCCGACGACAGGCGAGATGGTGGCTGACCCCGACGGCCAGATTCGCACGGCCTTCGACAATATCCGGCTGTTCATGGAGCAGGCGGGGGGCACGCTCGACAACGTCAATCACGTCTGGGTCTTCCTGCAGGAGGATTTCAAGTTCCACGACGCGATGGTCGACACATGGGTAAAGACCTTTCCCAACGAGCACAGCAGGCCTGCGCGCAAGACGCTGCCGTATAAACTTGGCGGCGACATGCAGATTCAGGTGCAGCTGACGGCTATGATGGAAGGCGCGCGTCGCAATTTCGAAATCGAGAATGTGCATCACAATGATCCGATCCCGATGGGCTCGCGCACAGGCAGGCTTGTGCATTCGTCGGGCATTGCGGGTCTCGATCCCGTCAAGGGCGCGGGCGTCCGCTCGCATTTTGGCTCTACGGCTGTGTTCATGGTCGAGGGTGGGCTGATCGCCGAGACCGATATGGCGCTCACCCATCTGGGCACATTCATGAAGAACGCCGGCGGCACGCTGGACGACATTGCGCAACTCACGGTGCTGGTCCGTAAGTTCAGTGATGCGCCGATCATCATGGACCGCATGAAGCGCATTTTCCCCAATCCGGACGACATGCCGGCGCTGCGGTTTATCAACTACCGGCTGTCGCCCCAGATGGCCGTACAGTTCCACGTAACAGCGGTGGTTGCTTGAGCCTCGTTTGACAAGCCCGGGGGCGTCGGCCAATTTGCGCGCAAATCTCGTCGGGCATCACATCGGGTCGGAGTTGAAAATGGCGCAGCCGCAGACTGTTCAGACACTTGAGCGCAGCGATCTCGCTTTGCGGCAGCAACTCGTCGATTGCATCCGTATGCTGGAAAAGGCCGATATCATCGACTTCAACGGCCATTGCAGCATTCGGCTGTCGGAAGATCGCATCCTGATCAATTGCGGAAGCTGCAAGCGCGCCTTCCTGACGGTCGACGATATCGTCACCATCGACATGGAAGGCAATCTGATTGAGGGCAAGGCCAATCCGCCGTTGGAATTTCACCTGCACACCGGCATCTATCGCGCCCGGCCTGATGTGAAAGCCGTCGTTCATGCGCATCCGAAATGGTCGACCTATCTGACCATGGTGGGCGAGGCCTATAAGCCCGTCTTCGCACAAGGCGTGCTGCCCGGTCCGGTGCCGGTGCTGGATACGCCGGCTTCCATCAATACGCGCCCGATGGCGGATCGTCTGGCCGGCATCCTCGGCAATCTGCCGGCTGCGGCGATGAAGTCCCACGGAGCGGTGACGACAGGCGCGACGATTGTCGACGCTTTCGTGCTGGCAGTCTATCTCGAAGAAAACGCCCAGCGCCAGTATATGGCGATGCAGATCGGCAAGCCTTACGTGTTCGACGCCGAAGAACAGAAGGCTGCTATCGAAAAGCTCTGGACGCAGAGCCTGTTCCAGCGGACGTGGGACCACTACCGCTCGAAGCTCGGCTAGTTCTGCATTCTCCCAAAATAGGCGAGGGCTATCGCCACAGGCCGAGGCCTACGCCTATGCCTGTGCCGGCGGGCGTACGGTAGAGCGGAAAGTATTCGCACCACTGGTTCTTCAAGCCGGCGATGACGCCCGCGACCGCGATCCAGCACCGAATTTCAGACGAGCCTGAATTCAGCGCCGCCACCGAGATATTGCGAAGGTAATGTGCATCGCCGGTCGTGATGGCTTTCAGAACGCCTCGATCCAGCGTTTCGTCGACGACGAAATGGCTGAGGCCGCCCGAAGCTGCGATGCCGACTTTCAGATTGCGCGGGCTTTCCTCAATGGCTTCGCGCAGCGCCTTGCCGATGTCGTAACAACGGGCGGGTTTCGGCGCATTGGGCGGATAGTATGTGTTGAGCAGCACCGGGACGATCGGCACAGGCTTGCCGCCGAAATAACGCTGGATAATAAAGCCGACGCCGTGGCCGAGGCCCGAGCGTGAGACATCCTCGATATTATGCGCCGCTCCGACGTCGATGTGTTTGTCTATCAGACGCTCGATGAGTTCGCGCGCAAAATCCGGCATGGCGGGGAACCTGCGCGATTCATCCATCGCGTAATTCTTCAGCATGGTGGGGAAGAACGGCGGGGGCTCTTTCTGGCCAATGCGCTCAGGGCCGAAGGTTCGGGTGACGACCTCGTCGGCGTAGTAAATCGAGAAGGCTGGCATGTTGGCCTTGGAGAACAACTCCGATTCGTCGTCGGTCAGAATCACCATCACGTCCGGCGGATCGGAGGCGATATCAGCCGCGATGCGATCCATCGCGGTCTTGATGGAGGCCTCTTTTGCCAGAAATTGTTCGACGGTAGCGACCGATGCGTGGCGTCCGCCTGTCTCGGCGAGCAACTCGTCGTATGTGATGTATCGACCGTCCGACATGTTGAGACGGCGCTTGAGATCGCCCTGCGCATAGCGTTCCCACTGGGTCGCCTCGAATGTGAGAAGCGGCGTGTGCGACGAGGCAATGCCAAGGGTGATGCGCGCCAAGATAACCTCCCGAAAGGTATTGTTTGGCGGTGACCCTAGCGAGGCTTGCGCCGACGATCAACGCTGCTATCCGCCAAACAAAAAAGCCCCGCAGCGAACTGCGGGGCCCTGTTGGCTGAAATTCAGCCTGAAGTCACATCGACTAGTCGTTGGCGTAGATATCGCGATCCTTGGTTTCCGGCACGAAGATAAGGCCGATCACGAAGGTCATGAGGGCGATCACGATCGGGTACCAGAGGCCGGCGAAGATATTGCCGGTCGAGGCGACGATCGCGAAGGCCGTCGGAGGCAGGAAGCCGCCGAACCAGCCGTTGCCGATGTGGTACGGCAGCGACATGCCCGAGTAGCGAATGCGGGTCGGGAAGAGTTCGACCAGCATGGCGGCGATCGGGCCGTACACCATCGTGACGAAGATCACGAGGATGAACAGGATGCCGGCCGCCGTCAGTGCACGGGTGCTGGCGAACATTTCACCGATCGAAGGCGTCTTCAGGATGCTTGCATCGCCCGGCTTGGGATAGCCGGCCGCCTGGGCAGCCGCCACGAGAGCGTTGCCGTTGTTGTCGGCCACAGAGGCGTCAGCGCCGTTGATGGAGGCCTTGAGAGCCGAACCGGCAGCGGCGGGCTGCAGATCATAGTGGATCGAGTTGTTCGCAAGCGTGCGGCGGACGACGTCGCAAGGCTTGGTGAACACACGGACGCCCACCGGGTCGAACAGCAGGCTGCATTCCGCCGGATCCGACGAGAGCACCAGCTTGACGTTCTCGGTCGCGTTGATCAGCGCCGGGTTAGCAACCTTTGCGAGGTTGGTGAACAGCGGGAAGTAGGTCAACGCGGCGATCAGGCAACCGGCGAGCAGGATCGGCTTGCGGCCGATCTTGTCCGACAGCCAGCCGAACAGGATGAAGAACGGCGTGCCGAGGAGGAGCGAGAGCGCGATCAGCAGGTTTGCTGTCGTACCATCGATTTTCAGCGTCTGGGTCATGAAGAACAGGGCGTAGAACTGCCCCGTGTACCAGACCACGGCCTGACCGGCGGTGCCGCCGAACAGGGCGAAGATGGCGATCTTGGCATTGTCCCAACGACCGAAAGCTTCCGCGAGCGGGGCCTTCGAATTGGTGCCTTCGGCCTTCATCTTCTGGAACGCTGGCGATTCGGCGAGCTGGAGACGGATCCAGATCGACACTGCGAGCAACAGGATCGAAATCAGGAACGGTATGCGCCAGCCCCAGGCAGCGAAGGCTTCCGGCGTCATGCTCAGGCGCAACGTCAGAATGACGATGAGCGACAGGAACAGGCCGACAGTAGCGGTCGTCTGAATCCACGACGTATAG
>CANJWR010000122.1 GCA_947478455.1 Beijerinckiaceae bacterium
AGCTTGGCCTGCTCGTCGGGCTGGATAAGGCCTGCCGACATAATCAGTTTCGCAGCCTCGTCGGGCGAAAGGCCGATTTCAATCACATCGCGCGACGGCAGGTAGAAATAGAACCCGGTCGTCGGGTTCGGCGTACAGGGCAGGAAGACGGATGTGTATTCCTCGGCGCCCGGCAAAACCTTGCCGACCTGCTCGGACGGCGGCGTGGAGATGAACACCACCGACCACATGCCCTTGGCAGGAAACTCGACGAGGCCGACCTTGCGGAACGATGTCCCCGATTGCGAGAAAATCGTCTCGAAAATCTGCTTTACGCTTTTGTAGAGACCGCGCACCACCGGCATCCGGTCGAGAATCAGCTCACCAAGGCCAATCAGCGTGCGCCCGGCCAGATTTGCCGCCAGAAAACCGAGCAGCGTGAGGCCGACAATCGCCACGATGAGCCCGATCCCGGGAACGTGGACTGAAAGAAGATGCTCGGGCCAGAGCCAGGCCGGAATGAGCGGCTTGATCCAGCCGTCGACGGTGTCAATGAACCACCAGACGATCCATGCGGTCACCGCAAGCGGGCCGGCAATCACCAGTCCCGTGAGGAACCATGTCCTGAACCGGGCGCCAAGCCCGGGAGGCTTCGGGGGCAAGGCCTGAAGAAACAGGCCGGGGTCGGGGCCGGACGAACCGGGCGTCCGGGAATTGCTACTCATCTGCAACGTTATCCTGATCGGCTGACGCGCCGAAAACCGAGTCGCACCATGCCCATTCGGCACAGCCGGCGCAAGCAGTCATCCTGCTGAAACGGTGATCAACACCTTGGCATTTGCTTGTGCCTATGCACATCAATATGACAGACCAACGTCACAATTTTGAAGTTTTGCACTCGGTGGTTTGAAGGGGCGCGCCGATGTCGGATGCTCGCGGCGACAGTGCGCCGCACGAGATACAGTCGATCGACCGGGAAACCGCGCGCCGTTTCCAGACCTTCACGGGAGGATTCTGGCGCGGCGCGAACGCGCGTCAGGCTTGGCTCTGGACCGTAGCGCTTGCAGGCTTTCTGGTTCTCAAACTCGGCGTCGACGTCGCCAACAACACCTGGAACCGCTGGTTTTTCGACGCGCTGGAACGCCGAGACGCCGCCTCGGCCGGCCTTGCGGTTCTGGCGTTCGGGCTTCTGGTAGCCTGCATCGCAGCAGTGGGCGTCGGCATCGTCATTTCGCGCGAGACCCTGCAGGTACGCTGGCGCGAATGGTGCACGTCGAGTTTGCTCGACATGTGGCTCACGAACCAGCGCTTCTACAAACTATCCATGCTCAGCAACGCTATGCCGAATCCCGAATACCGGATTTCGGACGACGTGCGAATGGCGACGGAGCCCCTGACGGATTTCGCCATAGGACTGTTCACAGCGTTGCTTGCGGCGACAACCTTTGCGGGCATCCTCTGGTCTGTCGGCGGTTCGATGGATATTTCCATCGGCGCAACAGTCGTGACCATTCCGGCATTCATGGTGTTCGGGGCGATCTTTTACGGGGTCACAGCTTCGGCGCTGATCCCGATTGTTGGAAAACGTCTTGCGGGCGTCGCTGCCGCGAAGAACGAGTCCGAGGCGCTGTTTCGCGCCGACATGATCCGCCTGCGCGAAAACGCCGAAGGCATTGTGCTTGCTGGCGGCGATCAGGATGCGCGCACGCAACTGCATCGCACGTATGCTCAGGTCGTCCGGCAATGGCTCGCGCTAGTTCGGCAGCATGGCAATGTCACATGGGTCATGAACGCCAGCAGCGCCATGGTGCCGGTGGTTCCGCTCATCCTCTGCGCGCCCAAATATCTGGCCGGGCAATTGACGCTGGGCGAGGTGATGCAACTCGCGTCGGCCTTCGTTCAGGTCCAGATGGCGATTGCGTGGCTGGTCGACAATTATTCGCGCGTGGCCGAATGGTTTGCGTCTGCGCGACGCATCGTGGAACTCGTGGATGCTTTCGAATCCATCGAACGACCCGATTCATCGCAAGGTTCATTGCTGCAATGGCAGGAAGCTGAAACTGGTGATATCAGCCTGCGCAATGTCAGCCTTTCCGATCAGACTGGACGCGCGGTCATCGAAAAGGCAGACGTTGAAATACGCAAAGGTCAGCACATCTTTCTTTCGGGCGAGAGCGGTTCGGGAAAGAGCGTGCTCATGCGGGCGCTCGCCGGCCTATGGCCATGGGGCAAGGGGTCGATCGCCATTTCCCGCAAGGCCAAGCTTGGCTTTGTATCGCGCACAACTTTCATGCCGACGGGCAGATTGCGCGATGCGCTGACCTATCCGGCTCCGCCGGAGACCGCCACAACGGAGCAGTTGCGCTCCGCACTGATCGACTGCGGTCTCCCGCATCTGGCGGACCGGCTCGATGTGGCGGCGCGGTGGGCACAATCCCTTTCGGCCGGCGAACAACAGAGAATAGCGATTGCTCGCCTGCTGGTGCAAAAGCCCGATATCATTATCCTTGAAGACGCAGTCTCGGCTTTCGTGGGAGCCGAGCGACGCAATATTGTCGAATTGCTATTTCGCTCCTGCGATACAGCGACTATCATCAATCTTGGCGGCGGCGAAAGCCTCAAGAATCTATTTGCACGACATCTCGTGCTGCAGCGCACCGAAGGGCGGGCCAGCACACTTTGCGAAATCCCCGCTGCGGTTATAGGCTCCGATCAGGCGACGGACGCTCGAACTGATCGCCAAACAGCTGTGAGATCAACAAACGGCGAAAATCCACGAGGGGAAAATGTCTACTGAACCGATTACCGGCAAGCTAAATATCTGGGACGCATTCTGGGATCTGCGCGTTGCGGAATGCCCTTGCGACGTCCACTTCTGCGACTGGCTTGAAAAGAACAAGATCACAAATTCATCGATCTTCCATTTCGGCACTGGCGGCCACCACGTGGTCGGCATCCGAACGGCGGAGAATGGCAGCAACAATTGCGTCCTGGGCATCAATGCCTCGCCGCAGGAGTACGAGACCTTCATCCAGCTGGCGGTCGAAAAGCCGATGGTGGAGAAAACCTACAAGGTGTTCTTCGGCGACATCTATCAGCTTGAGCCGCGTCTTTTGCCGCAGTTCGATGTGGTGACGCTGTTCCATCTCTGCGAATTCCGCGATGCGCGCAACGACGCCTACGGGGCGCTCACGGATCGTCAGGTCGCCGACCTGATGACCAGCAAAACCAATCCCGGCGGTTACATCCTTTTCTACACGAAATCCTTCGCGTTCGACACCGCCGCAAAGGTGATCGCGAAATGGGAAAAGGAAATGCCGGTTGAGAAGGTCGGCATGTACGAGACCTTGCTGGTCTATCGCAAAAAGGCGTGATTTTTCAGGTTCAGTCCGGAAACGCAGTGCGTTTCCGGAACAACTTCAGTCTGCTATTCGACCGTGACGCTCTTGGCCAGATTGCGCGGCTGATCCACGTCCTTGCCCATGAAAACAGCCGTGTGATAGGCGAGCAATTGCACCGGCACCGCATATACGATCGGCGCGAAGTTTGGCGACATCAGCGGCATTTTCACAACCGCGTGCAAATCAATTGAGGCTTCCTTCTCAGCATTGTCGTCGCCGATCAGGATCACCCGGCCTCCGCGCGCAGCGACCTCCTGCATGTTCGAGACCGTTTTTTCAAAGACGGCGTCAAAAGGCGATATCACGATAACCGGCATGGTTTCGTCGATCAGCGCAATCGGCCCGTGCTTGAGTTCACCTGCCGCGTAGCCTTCCGCGTGGATGTAGGAAATTTCCTTCAGCTTCAGCGCGCCTTCCAGCGCCAGCGGGAAGCTGGTTCCACGCCCCAGGTACAAAACGTCGGAGGCTTTCGACAAGCCTGCCGCCAGCGATTCGACCTTCGATTCCCGCTTGATGGCTTCCGCCATCAGCCCCGGCAGAGCGATCAGTTCGTCGACAAGCACCTTTTCGGCAGCAGCATCAAGTACTCCGCGTGCGCTGCCGATGGCGACCGCCAGACAGGCCAGAACCGAGAGCTGGCACGTGAAGGCCTTGGTGGACGCCACGCCGATTTCGGGGCCCGCCAGCGTCGGCGCAATCACGTCACTTTCGCGCGCGATGGTTGAAGTCACCACGTTCACGACCGACAGAATATGCTGTCCTTTTTCCTTCGCGTAACGCAATGAGGCGAGCGTGTCCGCTGTCTCGCCCGATTGAGACACGACGATCATCAAACCGCCTTTGTCCATCGGTGCTTCGCGATAGCGGAACTCGGAGGCGACATCGATCTCGACCGGAATACGCGCGAAACGCTCGATCCAGTACTTGGCGATCAGACCTGCGTAAAAGGCGGTGCCGCAAGCCGCGATCGTGACTCGCGAAAGCTTCGAGGGATCGAACGGAAGATCGAAAGGAAGATTGACGCGGCCCTGCGACATATCGAGATAATGCGCCAGCGTACGGCCCACGACCTCCGGCTGCTCGTGAATTTCTTTCGACATGAAGTGGCGATGATTGCCCTTGTCGATCAGGAAGGCCGAGGCCTGAGTCTTCTGGCGCTGGCGCACAACCGGGCGACCGGACATGTCGAAGAATTCGGCGCTGTCGCGCGTCAGCACGACCCAGTCGCCATCTTCCAGATAGGTGATTGTGTCGGTGAACGGCGCCAGAGCCAGAGCATCCGAGCCCAGGTACATTTCGCCTTCGCCATAGCCGACAGCGAGTGGGGCGCCGAGCCGTGCGCCGATCAGCAGATTTTCTTCGCCGTTGAACAGAAAGCCCAGCGCGAATGCGCCGCGCAGGCGAGGCAGAGCCGCCGCCACGGCCGCCTTCGGCCCCTTGCCATCGCGCATTTCCTCTGTGACCAGATGAGCGACGACTTCAGTGTCGGTTTCGGTTTTGAACACATGGCCTTTTGCGACGAGTTCCTCGCGCAGTTCGCGAAAATTCTCAATGATGCCGTTATGGACGACCGCCAGCTTTTCGCTGGCGTGCGGATGAGCGTTGTTCTCGGTCGGGCGGCCATGGGTGGCCCAGCGCGTATGGCCGATGCCGATGGTGCCGGTGAGAGGCTCCTCGACTAGTCGCTGTTCGAGATTGCGCAGTTTTCCGGCGGCCCGGCGGCGCTGCAGAACGCCGTGTTCCAGAGTCGCGACGCCGGCGGAATCGTAGCCACGGTATTCGAGGCGCTTCAGCGCCTCGATGATCTTGCCCGCCACAGGAGTTGCGCCGATGACGCCAACGATTCCACACATGAGCCAAAGTCTCCGGTCCATCCATGGCGCAGCAAGCGCCAGGCCATGGGGTTGAGCCAATTCAGGTCACATAAAGTGACGGTTAATGACAGGACGGTGGCGAGTTCAACGCTTTTTGGGACGATTTTTCCGCGATTCACGGAACTCCCGGGCCCAGCCATCCTTCTCGTATTGCCGGCCGCGGGCGACCGCGAGCGCGTCCGGCTCTACGTTATCGGTGATCACAGAGCCGGACCCCACATAGGCGCCGTCTCCGATTGTTACAGGGGCAACCAGCGACGAATTCGAGCCAATGAACGCCCCTGCGCCGATGCTAGTGCGGAATTTGTCGAAGCCGTCGTAATTGCAGGTGATCGTGCCAGCGCCGATATTGGCGTCGGCTCCGACGGTGGCGTCTCCGATGTAGCTGAGATGGCTCACCTTTGCGCCCTGCCCGATCTTCGAGGCCTTGATCTCGACGAAATTACCGACTTTGGCCTCGGCGGCCAGATCGGCACCCGGGCGCAGGCGTGCATAGGGGCCGACATTGGCCTTTTCGCCGACGCTCGCGCCGTCGAGGTGTGAGAAAGAATGGATGATTGCGCCGTCAGCAACCGTCACGCCGGGTCCGAACACCACAAAGGGCTCCACCACGACATCACGGCCGAATTTCGTGTCCTGCGACAGAAAAACAGTTTCCGGCGCAATCATCGTCACGCCAGCCCGCATGGCGTCTTCCCGGAGCCGCTTTTGCAAGGTCGCCTCTGCGGCGGCAAGCTGGACCTTGTCGTTGATCCCCATGACTTCCTCCTCGGAAACGACCACCGGAGACGATTTCAGCCCTTTCGAGGCGGCAACCGAGACGGCGTCGGTGAGATAGAATTCCGACTGGGCATTGGAATTGCCGATCGCATCAAGAATCTCGAGCGCCCGACACCCATCCAGCGCCATCAACCCGGCGTTGGAAAGACGAATCCGCCGCTCCGCCTCCGTGGCGTCCTTATGCTCGCGAATGGCGGTCAGATTGCCATTCTCTAAAATAAACCGGCCATATCCGGTCGGATCAGCGGCGTCGAAGCCCAGCGCAACGACCCCCGCGCCCTTTGCCAACTCGTCCCGCATCAGTTCGAGAGTGGACGATTGCACCAGCGGGGTATCGGCGAAGGCGACCAGCACGTCGTCGTAGCCGCGCTCGAGCGCTGCGCGCGCAGCAAGAACCGCATGGGCAGTCCCGCGTCTCTCCACTTGAACATACACATCAGCCGCCGGTGCGACTTTCCGGGCCAGCGCCGCCACATCTTCGCGACCGGGCCCAACCACAACCGCGATAGCATCAGCCCCAACGGAACTAACCGCAGCAAGAACATGTTCGAGCATTGGACGCCCCGCGACGCGATGCAGCACTTTCGGAAGGGCGGACTTCATCCGCGTTCCATCTCCGGCCGCCAGCACGATCGCCAGACAAGTGCGGGATGAGTTGGTCTTGTTTGCGGACATTGCTCTACATTCGTCCCGTTTGGTTACCGGCATCCCGGATGCGAATCCGGATTGCGGCTCAAAGCCGTTTATCGACTTAGACCAACGCGGGCGTCCCGTCAGCGCAAAAAACTTATCGTGCGATGTTACAAATCGCCCGATTCCATCTCGCGGTCGCGTTCAATTACGTATACAAGGAAGTCACGAGCGCCGGGTGGCCGGCCATTCATTCTTCGGATCCAAGTTCCCGTTATGTATCAGCGTCGGGACGTATTGAAACTTGCACTCGGCAGCGTTTTTGCGCCTGCCGCAATTTTCGATATTTTTTCGCCTGCGCTGGCGCAGGAGGCTCCGGAAGCCTTCGACCCCGCGATAGTCGTCGATATGGCCCGGGGACTGGCTGCAAAGCCCTACAAGGCGCCCGCGTCGGATTTGCCTGAACCATTTGCGAACCTCACCTACGAGCAATACGCCAGCATCAAGCACCGTCCCGAACGCGCCATCTGGGCAGTAAACGAGACGGGCTTTGCGCTTGAGCCTCTGCATCGCGGCAATGTCTTCTCGACGCCGATGCAATTGAACATCGTCGCCGACGGCCACACGCGCAGGGTGCCTTACGATCCGGCCCGATACGATCTGGGCAAGCTTACGCCTCCGTCGGAAGCACGCGAGATCGGCTTTTCGGGCGTCCGGATTCTGGAATCCGTCGGTGGAGGCAAGTTTCGCGAACTGGGAATCTTTCAGGGCGCAAGCGTCTTCCGCTCCCAGACCGCCGGCCAGATGCCCGGCGTCGTGGCGCGCGGACTGGCGATCAAGACCGCCGACCCGAAGGGCGAGGAGTTTCCCCTTTTCCGGGCCCTGTGGATCGAGCGTCCCTCTGTAGCCACCAAGACGCTCATCATCCACGCGGTTCTCGATTCAGAAAGCGTTGCGGGCGCCTACAGGTTCACCATTCGGCCGGGCGACGCCACCATCGTGGATATCGAATGCACGCTGTTTCCACGTGTTGCGATGGAGCATATTGGTCTGGCCGCCATGCAGGCTGCCTACCTCTACGGACCAATGGACCGGCGGCGCGGCGACGATATCCGGCCCGGCATTTACGAGGCGACAGGCCTGCAGATCCTCAACGGCAAGGACGAATGGCTGTGGCGACCGATCTCCAACCGCGACACGCTGCAGATTTCAGCCTTTGTGGACGAAAATCCCAAGGGCTTCGGGTTTCTGCAACGCGACCGGCATTTTGACCGTTTTCAGGACGACGAACAGCATTGGGAATCCAAGCCGTCCCTGTGGATCGAACCATTGGGCGAATGGGGCCCGGGCTTCGTGACGCTGGTCGAGATTCCGGCCGACTCGCAGATCAATCAGAACATGATCGCTTACTGGCGCCCCAAAGCCCCTCTGGCGGCAGGTTCGGAAGCCTCTTTCGCCTATCGCCAGTTCTGGTGCTGGAATCCGCCCGAGCGCCCGCCACTTGCGACCACCCGGCTGTCGCGCAGCGGCCGTGTGCCGAATGCCGGCTCCAACGCCAAGCGTCGCCGTTTTCTGGTCGAATTTTCAGGCGAGACACTTAAGAACGCTGCAACAGCCAATGACGTCACGGTTAACCTGAGCGCCTCGCCGGGCTCGATTTCGAACATGCGCAAGTTCCCGTCCGCCGAGCGCGGAACCTACAGGGTAGCATTCGACATCGATGCAGGCGGCGACGGTCAGTCCGAATTGCGTCTATTGCTTGAGGCTCAAGGCAAACCGATCAGCGAGACGTGGCTTTATCGATGGACTACCTAGAGACAGCCCGGCCTTCGTCCAGCACCCTCCCGGAAGTCGCCCCGCATTCGGTCGATCCTCGTCCGCTGGCGCCCATGCCGGACGAGGCGCCCTTGCCGATGCCGGTGCAATTGCTGTCGCGGTTCGATCCTTCTCACCGGCGGGCATGGAGCAATCCACGGTCGAGGCAGGTTCCGTGGCTTTCGCGGCTTGTGGTGTTCGGCGGCGGCCTCGCGCTGACGCTCTATGGCTCCTACGAGATGTTCAAGGTCATCGACGTCGGGCCGATTACCACGCTGAAATGGGCCTTGCTGGTTCTTTTCATCGCCAATTTCTCCTGGATTTCCATCGCCTTCACCAGCGGGTGCGTGGGCCTGGTCTGGTTACTGCGCAAGGGCGCGCATCGCCATGCGCCGCCAACGAGCCTGACGGCCCGCACCGCAGTCGTAATGCCTATCTACAACGAGGCCCCAAGCCGCGTGATGGGGGCCATTCAGGCGATCTACGAAGAGGTGGAAGCTACCGGCCTTAACGCGCATTTCGACTGGTTCTTCCTGTCGGATTCAACCAATCCGGACTTCTGGATCGGCGAGGAGCGCGCCTTTCTGGCCTTGCGCAAGCGGCTTGGCGCACACGCGCGGGTGTTTTACCGGCACAGGCCGCGTAACACGAACCGCAAGGCAGGCAATATTTCCGATTTCGTTTCCCGGTGGGGCGGCCACTACGAGCACATGGTCGTTCTGGACGCCGACAGCGTGATGACCGGCCAGTCCATCGTGACGCTTGCCGCCGAGATGGAAGCTGATCCGGACGCCGGCATTATCCAGACAGTGCCGCTGATCGTGAACCGCAATACACTGTTCGCCCGCGTTCAGCAGTTCGCGGCGCGCATTTACGGCCCGGTTCTGGCCAGCGGCCTGGCCGTTTGGGCCGGTCGCGACTGCAATTACTGGGGCCATAACGCCATTATTCGCACACGCGCCTTCGCGGCGCATTGCGGTCTCCCGGATCTGCGCGGACGCCCGCCTTTCGGTGGGCATGTGCTGAGTCACGATTTCGTCGAGGCCGCCCTGATGCGGCGCGCCGGCTATGGCGTACGGATGATGCCGCTCATCGGCGGCAGCTACGAGGAAAGTCCGCCGTCGCTCATCGATCTGGCGGCACGCGACCGGCGCTGGTGTCAAGGCAATCTGCAACACACGCGCATTCTGCCCGCCAAGGGACTTAAACTGGCGACGCGCCAGCATTTCGCCACCGGCATCATGGGCTATCTGTCGTCGCCGCTGTGGATGGCGCAATTGCTCATCGGCATCGTGCTGGTGTTGCAGTCTACCTACATCCGTCCGGAATATTTCACGGACGAATTCACCCTGTTTCCTGCCTGGCCGCGGTTCGACGCGGAACGCGCGCTGTCGCTGTTCGGCGTCACGATGGCGGTGCTGCTGGCGCCAAAATTCTTCGGGCTGCTGCTGGCGCTGATCGACTCCGACACACGCAAGAAGAGCGGCGGAGGCCTGCTGCTAATCGTTTCCGCCTTCCTCGAAATCATCATGTCGGCCCTCATCGCGCCGATCATGATGGTCATCCAGACCGGATCAGTCATGCAGATCCTCTTCGGTCGCGACACTGGCTGGAATCCGCAGCGGCGCGACGACGGCTCGATCCCCTTCGTGCAAATCGTCCGACGCCATCGCTCCCATGTGGCGCTAGGCCTTTTGACGCTAGTGACCGCGCTTCTGATTTCGCCGTCACTTGCGGCGTGGATGTCTCCAACGATTGCGGGCCTGATTCTGGCGATTGTCCTGTCATGGGCGAGCGGCCAGCTCTGGATCGGACTGGCGTTGCGTCGTATGGGCCTGCTGTTGACGCCGGAGGAATCCGATCCTCCGCATGTGGTCAAACGCGCCAATGCGCTGCAGGCGGAAATGTCGATCGAGGGTCTCGACGAGATCGACTGCCTGCGGGCGATTCACGAAAACGCCGATTTCCGCGCAGCGCATGATGAATTTCTGCCGCATCCGGCGCGCCGGCATCGCGGCGAGGTGGATGCGGACCGGGCTGTCGCTGAAGCTAAACTGAACGATGCCGAGAGCATCGAAGATGCAGTGGCGTGGCTGAAACCGCGCGAGCGTTTCGTCGTGCTCCACGACCGCGCGCTCATCTCGATACTGGCGCGCCTGCCGCGCGAAGCGCCGCTGCCGCAGAGCGTCGCGGCGGCCGGCTGAGGCGGCGTCTTCAATATTTGGGCGATAGGAACTGGGCGATCAGGACGAAAAACAGCACAAAGCCCAAAGCGCTCAGCTTGAATTTCGTCGGTGCGAAAATCGCCGCCAGCCGATCCCAGACCGGCCTGCGCGCTGCAGGCTCTTGCGTATGGGGAATGAGCCGCGGCTCAAGCTGCGATGCTGGCTGAATAACCGACCTCATGACTGGTCCTGCAATCAGGTCGGCTGCTTCATCAAGTTCAAGCTGTGTGATTTTGCCGTCGAGCTTGAAGGCGGCGCGATGCAACAGACCGACGACGTGATCGGTCGACACATCGAACCAATGATTACCGCAATCGTGATCGTCAAGGATATCCAGAACACGGCGACGAATTTCGGCAATTGGCCCTTTGACGACGCCCACAAAGGCAAGCTCGACATCCATAAGGGCGTCCCTGCGCAAGGCCTCAATCCGCACGAACGGGTTGGTGCTTGAACCGACCATCACGAGATTGTCGGCATTCTGCGCAACGAAGACGAATTCCCGCACGCGTGGTGCTACAATCGGCGTCGAACGAACGGACGTTTGGCGATGGCGGCGTTCCGAAGGCCTGTCGGCCAAGCGGGCGGCGGCGTGAAATGGACGCATGGTTCTACCGGACGTCAGGTGTGCCGCACCTGAGCCATTCCTAGCACGTCCCCCTGCAGCGAGGCGGCCCGCCGTCGCGCCATGTCGCTTTATGGTTAACCGGCTTTAATTAAAGTCGCTGTCAATGACGCCTTCGGTGGTGACGATCACCCATTTGCGTCCACGACGCTCAATCGAGCGAACCTGCCCGGCCCCGGCAAGACGATCGCCGGGCGCCACTTCGCGCATGCCATTGCGGGTTTGAACCAGCCCGACTCCATCGGCGACACCCTTGAGCACAAAGCCACGAATCGTGGCTTCCGGTTTGGGGGCCGTAGCGGGCGGCGACATGGGCATGCGGGAGGTTTCGGGCTCAGATGTCAGGCCGACCGTGGAAGGCCTTGTCTGCGGCGCGGGAAGCTGGGCCTTGGGAACTGACCCGACCGGTGTCTGATCGGTGATCTGCTTTTCCAGTCGGGCCATGCGCTCGACCAGCTTGGAAAACTCGGCGGCGCGGTCCGTTTCGGCCCGGTCGAGAGCGCCGCTGAGGCGGATCAGAGAAGCTGTGGTCGTGCGCTGCAGTTCCTCGACGCCGGCGCGCATCGCAGCCACAGACTGGCGACGCTCGTTGAGTTCGCCGGATAGATTGTCCCGAAGCCCCGCAATTTCGACGCCGAGCAGTTCGATCCTGCGCGAGGACTCGTCCGCCATGTGCGAACGATCTCCCTGATACGACGCAGAACCCGCCGCCCAACCGGCCACAAGCGCTACGCCGATACAGGCAGCCTTGAAGGCGCTCGACCCGATCAAGACGCCGAGAATCTCGCGCGGCGTTTTAGCCGCAGGCGGCGTGTAGGGCACGAGATCGCGGGAGGGAGATGCAGTCTCGGTCTGGCTCATGCTTTAGCTCACGGATCAACAGGCAGCCATCGCGCAGTCCTGCGAGGCCTGCTGAAATCATGGGCCGTTATGGTTAACGGCGGATTAACCGGCGTGCCGAATTGATTCGGCATCGTTGATCGCCATCAAGGCGAAGTGCAAGCGGCCAGCCTAACTGGTACATTGATATCCTCAGCGTGGTTTTCCGGGAGAAGTTCAATGCTGGTCCGCGACATTATGAGTTCGCCGGTGATCACGATCGATCCTCGCGCAACTGTGCGAAGCGCCATTCAAAAGCTGCTCGACGCGAAGTTGAGCGGACTGCCGGTGTCGGACGTCAACGGCAATCTCATCGGCCTGCTGAGCGAGGCTGACCTCTTGCACCGTTCGGAGATAGGCACAGCCAAGACGCGCCCAGCCTGGCTTGAATTCATTCTGGGGCCGGGCCGCAGCGCCCGTGACTACACACAGTCCCATGCGCGCTATGTGGAAGAAATCATGACGACCGAGCCGATCACGGTCGATGCCGACGCTTCGCTCGATGAAGCCGTGAAACTTATGGAGACCAACCGTATCAAGCGGCTGCCGGTCGTCAAGAATGGCGCAATGGTAGGCATCCTGTCGCGTTCAGACCTGCTGCGCGCCTTGCTGCGCTCTGGCCTTTTGCCGGGTGCAGAAACCGCCAATTTATCGGATGCAGAAATCGCTCAGGCTATTCGCAACGAGATCAAAGGCCAGAAATGGTCGATGCCGGATGCGATCAAGGTCGAGGTTTCCGGCGGCGCGGTTACACTGAACGGCACGATTTTCGACGAACGCGAGCGTGACGCCATTCGGGTCTGCGCCGAAAACGCGCCGGGCGTGAAAAGCGTCATCGACAATCTGATCTGGATCGATCCGGAATCAGGGGCCTTTATGGGGCTCGTCGCTGTTTCATGTGGGTAGCGTGTCCAGCACCCCTCCGGCGATGAGGTAGACCATCAACTTGAGGTTGCGCTTGCTGCGATAGCCTTTTGCCTTGCGTTTGGCGGCCTGGACGTTTCCGTTGATGGCCTCCAGAAGTC
>CANJWR010000123.1 GCA_947478455.1 Beijerinckiaceae bacterium
CACGCATCGAGCCGCGCTACGCTACGCTCCGCACGCCTCGATGCGTGCGACACCACAACTCACAAGGGCTCATGCAGCCCTTTTCTCTCAACCAGACTGGTACACTTTTACGCCGCCATCTGGCACAATTTGTCGCCGCCATTGACAGAACGCAAGATGCAGGGCTTCAAAAGCCGAGGATCCGCCCAAAGATTTCTCTCAATACACGCCGCAGTCTACAACACCTTCAACGTCCAGCGACACTTGATCTCGGCAACGACGCACCGGGCCTTCCGGGCTTCGGCGATGGCCGAGTGGCGCGATGCGATCGCCATCGCCTGAATACAGGACGAGCAGGGGATTATCGCGTTCTGCATTCAACAAGTTGACAATGCCGTCTAAAGGCTTGGCGGCGAAACTCCTGGAATCTTCAAGCTTTGAAACCTTGGTTAGCTTTTTTTCGATGGCGCTTTCAATCCAATGCCACTTCCCTTCCGCGTCCCCGTTATTCGTGTTCCTGTTTCTGCGATTACAGGCGCGGCATCACCTTCTCCGCGAATTCGTCGAGGCCCGAGCGCATCGGGTAGAAATGTAGCATCAGAAGATCGATACCGAGAGCACGGTAGCGGTCGATGCGCTTGGCCACTGTTTGCGGAGACCCGACGAGGTTAGCGCCAAGCCCCCCCGATCCGACGCGCATCGTCGGATCGCTTTGGGCGAAGCGCAGATGCTCCTCAGCCTTGGCATTCGCTTCCTCATCCGTTTCGCCCAGCAGAACGAGGGCGTTGAGACCATAGGTCAGGCGTTTGTTCAGCGTCCGCGCATGCATTTCCATCAAGCCTATTTCGCGCTCGATGCGCTTCATGCTTTCGGTATAAAGATTGCGGTCCTTGTCGTAATTGACGAACCAGGCCGCGCATTCTCGCGCCACGACTTCCATACCGGCCTCGACATGGCTCGCTGCATAAATCGGCGGATGCGGCGCGCGGACCGACCTTGTGAAGATGCCCACATGCTCAAAATTGTAAAAATCGCCATGGAACGAGAAATCGTCCCCCGCCCATAGGCCTTTCATCACCTGAATGAATTCACTCATACGCTGGTAGCGCGGTGCTTCCCGATCGAGCCATTGGCCGAAAGCAGAAAGCTCTGGCTGCCGTGCGCCGTTCACGATATTGACGCAGAAGCGTCCACCGCTAATGCGGTCAATGGAGGCGCCCATCTTGGCTGCGATACGCGGGTCAGTGATGCCGGGGTGCACGGCAGCCATCAATTCAATCTTATTCGTATGCGCCGCCATCGCTGCGGCGTAAATCCAGGAATCGAGATCAGGGCCGAGCCAGCGCTGAGCTATAAGAGTTATGTCGAAGCCTAGTTCTTCGGCCCTCTGCAGGACGTCGATGGCATAGAGAAAGCTCGGGTCGACGCCGCCGCCGTTCTGTGTCAACGCCGTAAACTTGGGCCTGACGTTTGCATCTGCACGAATTGTCTGTGGTGCCGGAGCCCAGATGCCCAACCGCATGTTCCACCTGTCCTATGAGTCTAGCAGCCGAGGTCGCTTCATTTCGTGTTTCTACATTGCGGTTTCATCATCATCGCAAAGCCAATTTGACCCTCCAGCGTGACGGCCGGACCTACGAATTTTCGCAGCAAGTCGTCACGACCCTGTGCCAAGACGGACTCCAAATTCTCAGCTTAACACCGGCCATCTATGGCGAACACTTCGATGCAACGAACTTACAGAGTGGCTATGTTGAGCAACTTGTTAGTTCCGCCAAGCCGCGGCCATGGGCTCCTACTACTTATTGTCGATGATTTTTTTGAGCTGAGCAATCAGAGGCGCAGGCGTCGCCAACGCGTCCGATGAGATCTTTTGAAGCTCATCTCCCGGCAAAACGTCTAGATCGAGTGTAAGTCTGCGAGCTTCATCGATTAGCGCGGCGTCACGCATCGACGCTACGAACGCCTCCCTCAAACTTACGACAACAGATGGTTCCAAGAAGGGCGGAGCCACGACTGCGACTCCGATTTCATCGGCGCTTGCGAAAAACGCGAGTATGCGCCGCTGATCCTCTGTCTTCACAAGTTCAACAATTGCAGGAATCTCTGCCAATTCTGGATGACGTTTGGTTCCATATTGCAACGTAACAATGAGTTTGTTGTCGCGCAACCATCCGTTCCTATCGTCCTTCACAGTGGACCAATTGCTGCTGATCGCTTCGACTTCTCCGCGCTCCAAAGCAAGACGCGATTCGTTGCCGCCTGGGTAGCCTGAGATGACCTTGAACTTGGTGTCCGCGAACGCGTTCAAAATGAGCGGGACAACCATTGACGGTGAAGTGGCGCCGGTCCCTGCTACCAGCACCTGCCGGCCTTTCATATCCTGGACCGTACGGAATTTCGAAGTGTGCCAAGTGTATTGGATCGGGGTGTTTGAAGTGATGCGACCGACCCAATTCACTTTCTCAACGTCATAATGAACTTCGCCTGGATATAACTTCTGATAGACGCCCACAGATGGAAGCACTATGCCGACCGTTGTCCCGTCCTTCGGCGCTAAGTTATATATGTAGTTCATGGCAACGAGCCCGCCCGCGCCCGGCATGTTCTGCACCACGACATTTGGACGACCCGGGAGACTCGCGCCGAACACCCGCGAGAGCAACCGTGCATACATGTCATATCCACCACCAGGCGTAAATCCGACGACTATGTTGATGGTCTTGCCTTTGAAATCCTGTGCCTGTGCAAAACAGGAGACAAACGATAGAAATGCAAAGCTGAATGCTCCCGCGACGAATCTCATCACGTTTCCTCCGTTTGATTCCGAGCGACCAAATTTTAGGAACGCATCCTAGTCAGCGAACTGACATTCCTAAGCCGACATTCCCCAGATGATCGCTAGTCTTTGTGGAAGGCTCCCACGGTTTTGATATCTTGACAAGACCGGCCGTTTCCTGCGGCATCGGCATACTCTTTCGGAGAGATTGCGGCGGCTGAACCGCACCCGGTTTTTCGGAGGCTGGCATTGTCACGTTGATGAGGTCTTGCAGTCTGGGAGCTCGCGCATAAATTCGTCGGATGCGCAAAATCAGCTACAGCGGGTATCGCTTCCCGCCTGAGATCATCCATCAGGCTGTCTGGCTCTATCTCCGGTTCAGCCTCAGCTTCCGAGACGTGGAAGGTTTGTTGGTGGAACGGGGCATCGTGGTCTCATACGAGACCATTCGGCGGTGGGTGAACCATTTCGGGCCGATGATTGCGGCGGACCTGCGCAAGCGCCGGCCCAGGGCGCACACCACGTGGCATCTCGACGAGGTCTATCTCAAGATCGACGGACGCCTTGTCTATCTTTGGCGAGCCGTCGACAGCGAGGGCGAGGTTCTCGACGTTCTCGTCCAGGCGAAGCGGGACCGCCAGGCTGCGCTTAAATTGATGCGGAAATTGTTGAAGAGATACGCGTTCGTTCCCGATCAAGTCATCACCGATGATCTGCGCTCGTACGGTGCCGCCGCGCGCGATCTCGCAATCGGTAAACGCCACGTACGCGGGCGATGGCGCAACAATCGAGCGGAGAATTCGCATCAGTGAGAACGCGGCGCGAGAAGAGGTCGATGACGGCAGCAACGTAGAGCCAGCCCTCGGCCGTCCAGACATAGGTGAAGTCGGCAATCCATCTCGCCGGTCAGTTCCAACTGGAAATCTACACCACGATTTTGGATTCATCCTCTCCACTTTGGCGGAGAGGATGCGGCCAAAAAAGGAAGGCCTACTTGTGCTTTGCGATGAAATCCAGGACCGCCTTGTTAAACGCCTCGGGCTGCTCCCAATAGATCGAATGGCCAGACTCGTAAACGATGGCGAGCTCGCTGTTGGGGATGCGCTGCTGGATAATACGCGAGAGCGAGGCGGGCGTTGACATGTCGGCGTCGGCGCCGATGACCAGGGTGGGGACCTTGAGCGTCCCCAGCATGGCCGTCGTGACGTTGAGCAGGAGCTTTTGCGACACGGAGCCGTTGCTGCTCTTCTTGTTCAGCTCGATCCAGGCCTCGACCCCCGCCGGGTTAGCGACGCGGTAAGACGGGCCCAACTCGCGGACATGCACCGGGACTTCCTCCCAGATGTGGGGGCGGATGCTTTGCGCCACGTTGTAGATGTCGCCTTCGCGGACGCCGAAGGTGTTGCTGGAGACCGTCAGGCTCAGGACGTTCTCGGGATGGCTGAAGGCGAAAGCGGCGGCGACGCTGCCGCCGGCGGCTGAGGCGACGAGATGCGCCTTGTTGATTCCAAGGAATTTGAGCAGGCCAAGCAAGTCTTCAGACGCGATGCCGGGGTTCTCCTTGGAGGCGGGATCGGACTTGTAATAATTGCGCCTGGAATAGCCGATCACGCGATAACCGGCCTTGGCAAAGACGGGTTGTTGGTAGCCCCAGATCAAGCCGCTGCCGGAATTCGGGTGCAGGAGCACCACCGGCGCGCCATTGCCGCCCGTGTCCCAGTACCAAAGCTTGGCGCCGTTGACCTCTGCCATTCCCTCCTTGGCGGCCGCCTGTTGCGGCATCGGAACGGGTACCAGCGGAGGAAGCGCGGTTGGATTGGCTGCTGCGAGGGCTGGTGCAGATCCAACACTTGTAAGCAGGGCAGCAGCTCCCAAAGCCAAGCCTCCAGCAAATAGATGTCTACGGCCGAATACGTAATCCTTGTCTTGCGTCGTCATGTTTACCTCCCAATTCTTTCGTGGCTTTTTTTGTTTTCGCGATGTCGACGGTGGCCGAGCACAGAAAACCTGTCGACAGCGGTGCCTAAGATCGTCCTATGAACTGCCATTGCCGATATGGACCCCGCCTGTTGGAACCTATCTTCCATACCCACACGAGGCAATGTTGGTCCCTTCGTCGATTTCTTGCTCACTGGATTCGCCACAACCGGTCCTTTCACACTCAAGCCACCGCCACTTCTCGGCGGTTTACATCATCAGTATGGGCTGATTTAATTTTCGACAGGGACACGCCTATTTTCTCTGGGGCGTGGCGACATCGCGCCGCCCTTCGTACGTCGCCAGACTGGCGCGACGCGGCGGGCGTGGCCGCTGCGCCACAACGAGCGTTGCGCCTGACCCGGACACAGGTGCCCGTTGTGAGGGCAGGGGAAGGCGCAAGGCGTTCTTGTTAGGATGGCCTCAATGCAACGCTTTCGCTTTCAAAACGGCGGGAAAATGAACTTTCGCCCGTGTTCCTACTTCGGCTCTGCCGCGACGCGTTTTTTGAGGAACTCAATAATTTCCGGTTTTGAGTTAAGCGCCTCGCGCACCACATTTTCGGCAGTCGCGCCGCTCACGAGCGTAGGACGAGAACCTTCGAGCTTCTCCGAGTCTGAAAGATATTCCTCGTCGGTAGCAAGTTTCATCCACGCCTCGCGTAAGACGCGCACAGCATCGGGCGGGGACCGTGGCGTCAATCCCATCCAGCGCTGCATCACGACCGTGGACGAGGCCAGTGCTCGGAAGGCGTCGGCGGCAACGCCGGTCGGTTCCGCGCCGTGGATCTGCTTGAAATAGGCTTCGAACGTCGGAATGTGCTCTGCTCCGGGGAGGGGCTGCGACTGGCCCTTTTCGTCGTAAAGTCCGTAGTGGAAAATGGGTATCACCTCGCCCTTGTCGACCAGGTTTGGTTTCACCTGCGTGGTGTAACTCGCGAAGCCCTCGACGTAGCCGCTGATGGTCTTCTGCTGCAGAGCCAGACGGGCCGGGCCGTTGCCAGAAAATCCGGTGACGTGATTGTGCTTGAAGGCGAGGATGTCGAGCGCGAGCCTTAGACGCATGTCCTTTATGCTTGTTGTCGCGAAGCCGCCCGTCCAGAGGTTGGTGACATTCTTCAGATCCAGGGGGGTCTTCAGCGGGGGCTCGACATCTGTGCGGACGTAGAAGACTTCTGTTCCGGGGCCACCGCCGATGAATTCGAATGTTCGCAAATCTAGTCGCAGCGCCGGATCGCCGATCATCTGCACTTCAAAGCCGGCGGTGCCCCAATAGGCGGTGAGTCCATCGGGCAATGCGGCTCCCACGGAATTCATGGCGATAATGCCGCCGGCTCCCGCGAGATTGCGCGGCACTACGGACGGATTGCCCGGAATGTGTTTGCGGATGTGCTGCGCGATCATCCGGCCCGTCAGGTCGGAACCGCCGCCTGGCGCGAAGCCGATGACGAGATTGATGGTCTTACCTCTGTAGAAGCTTTCGGGGCCTTCATTTGTTTGCGCAGAAGCAGCGGCTGTGGCGACAAGGGTGGCGATTATGACCGAAATAGTTTTTTTCATTGAGGCTATCCTCCCAGAGAACCTCAATCGTGCCTGTGCTTCCGTCGTCTGGCAAGCGGGGCCCAGACCAGGCTCAGGCGGGACCGCGAAAGCTCTTCAGCTTGTCTTCGGAGAAATCGTAGAGACGACCAGTTTCGGTTTACGATGGCAGACGTCATCGTCAACTTGTTGATGAAAGCTCGTGACAAGACACCTCATCGGATACTTTCAAACTGCCGCGACCACGGTCCGCCATGTGTTCTTTGCCGACGCGCGAAACGCCAGGTGCGTGGAGGCTGATGTGAGAGCGCTGGACGTTGAAGGTGTTGTAAATGGCGGCATGGGTTGAGAGAAATCTCCGGGCTGATCCGGCGCTCTTGAAGCGCTGCATCTTGCGCTCCCCTCGTCGGATTGTCTGATGAGAATTCTCCGCTCGATTGTTTCGCCATCGACCGATGTGATGCAGCTACTTAATCCCAGGATCCCGCGCTGAAGCATCGTAGGAACGCAGGTCGTCAGCGACGAAAATCTCCGGCAGGAACTCATATGTTCTTAGCAGCTTGCGCATCAATTTCAACGCGGCATGCTTGTTCCTTCTCGACTGGACTAGCACATCGAGCGCCTCGCCTTCTGCGTCAACGGCCCTCCACAGGTAGACCCGACGACCATCGATCTTGGGGTATGCCTCATCCAGATGCCAGATCGTGTGAGGCTTCGGCGGGCGTTTGCGCAAATCCACCGCGATGAAAGGCCCGAAATGGTTCAACCGGAGTCGAATCGCCTCGTAATTCACTGTGATGCCGCGTTGGGCCAGTAAATCTTCGACGTTACGGAAGCTCAATGAAAACCTGAGGTAAAGCCAGACGGCCTGCTGGATGATCTTGGGCGGGAGCCGTTAACCGCTGTAGTTGATTTTCTTCATGCCGTGGAGCTATGGGGCCGCAGCGCGGACCGCAAGGGCTCGTAGATGTGACAGGGCCACATTGAGCCCTTTTAAACCCTGCCCGGGCCCGGATAGGGGTGCAAAGTGTCCAACTATCGTTTGTTTTTTGGACTACCGGAATGCGGTCGCGCTTCGCCCCGGCGCATAACATCTCCCATGATAGTCAGAAATTCTAACGCCACACGCGTCGGAGCTACATCCGCGCGCTGGATCGCGCCTATCTCCTGTTGAGAAAAAATATCTCGGACGGATGGACCGCCGACAGCATCGAGTTCGACCAGTTCGCCGCTCTGCAATTCAGAGGAGACTGCGTCACGATGCGTCAAGCCGACGAAATCGCTGCCTGCAAGAATGTTGCGTACAAAGATCGGTGACCCACTGCGAAGAACGGACTGGTCGAACTCGGCGCCCATCATTGCTCTTATGGAGGGTTCGAACTCTCGTCCTAAACCAAGCAGTATCCAAGGTCGGCGCCGCAGATCTTCGAGTTTCGGCTGACGCCGGCGGGCTGCCGGATGGCCGCGGCGGACTACAATCACGATGCGATCTGCGTAAAACGGCTGTTGAAGTATGCCGGCAGGAATGTCGTCGGCAGCGTACAGCGCCGAAAAGAGGAAATCGAGATCGCCTAGCAGCAACAGGCGCAGCAAACCCGTGCGCGTTCCCGAGACAAGATTCACCTTGATGCGTCGTCCTTCGCTTAATAGTGTCAGCGCAGCAGCGGCAAGAACACCGCTGGTCTGGCCGAGCGGAACCCCTACGGTGAGTTCGCCATATTCGAGGTTCCGTACTGCCTCGATTTCGCGTCGGAGACGCCTCGCCTCCGACGACATCCGGCGAGCGTGATCGTAGGCGAGCTTGCCGTAGGACGTCAGGGTTACACCGCGCGGTGTGCGATCGAATAGCGGCACGCCGAGGCCATATTCGAGGCCGTCAATACTGCGGGCCAAGGCAGGTTGCGAAATGTTGAGCCGCTGAGCGGCTTTGTTGAAACTGGACGATTCCGCAACCGCCAGAAACCGTTCCACCGCCCGGATATCCATGCCACGTCTCCCTCGATGAGTTATAACATTTTCGTATAAGTATATCACAAATTTGCGCTTCTCTCTCCAGCTGTCTCGTCAGATGCTCCTTTTGAGGGCGAAGTTATGTCGCCCCCGGGGGGAAGGGCAGGCAAACGCGGCCTTATGCAGCAGGGTCACTTCGCCTGTAACGGGAATGGCGCAAAGCAAACACTCTGTTCCGGCGGACTTGAAGATCGAGTCATTCGACTTCGAGCCAATCCTTCTGAAGAAGGAGGATCCCACTTGGAAATTCGCGCTCGGCGCAAGCCCGGCGACCGACGGCATGATAGTGCGCCTCTCGGCAGGTGGTTTCGCTGGCCACGGCTATGTGTCGGCGACCGCCCATATGGGCCTCACGATTGATGCGCTCGCCGCGCAGCTCAAACACCTGCGCTCCTTTGTGGTCGGGGCACGGCCGGACGCAATAACGGGCTTGATGACCACGCTGGATCGTGGCTTGCGCGGGGCTCCACAGGCGAAGGCAGCGATTGATTGTGCGCTGCACGATCTGCTGTCGTGCCTGCTCGGCGTTCCGCTGACGACGTTGCTGGGTGGTGCGGTTCGAGACCGGATTCCGATCCTGCGCATCCTGGCAATCAAGAGCCCTGACGAAATGGCTGAACAGGCAAAGCGCCTCGTGGGAGTCGGCTACCGATATTTGAAGATCAAGGTGGATGGCGATGTCGATCTAGATGTTGCGCGCGTCGCGGCAATCAGGACTGCGGTGGGGCGCGATGTCCACCTGACTATCGACGCTAACCAATCATACACACCTAAGGATGCTGTAACGGCGATCGAGGCTATGGAGCCGCACGACATCGACCTGGTCGAGCAGCCGGTGCGTGCAAGCGATCTGGATGGGCTGTCGCTCGTCACCAACATGGTCTCTGTCGTCATTGAGGCGGATGAAGCTGCGGGCACGTTAGCTGAAATTTATGAGCTCGCACGAAACCGCCGCGTGGACGCGGTGAGTTTGAAAATCGCCAAGCTTGGCGGCATCCGCAACACGCTTGCGGCGGCGCAGATATGTGAGGCGGCGGGCCTGAAATACCGACTTGGCGCAGTGGTGGGCTCGCGCTTGGCTTCTGCGTTCGCGCTGCATTTGGCCTGCGCAATGCCGGGCGTCGATTACGCTTGCGAACTCGCCGAATACGAACGGCTGATTGGTGACCCTTTCGAGGGATTGCCGGTCGAGAACGGCTTTTTGCTCCTGCCCGCTGGCGTGGGCGCAGGAGTTGTGCGTCGCGTTGCGCATTCTAACCCGGATCAAAACTGAAAGGTCGAAACGTGCCCAGACATCCATCATCGGGAAAATATGCAATCGTCGGATTGGGTGTGGTCGCGGGCGCCCAGCCCGACCGATCTGAACGCATGGTGGCGGCAGAAGCCGCTCGACTGGCAATGATAGACGCAGGCCTGAAACGAACTGACATCGGAGGTGCGATCGACCTGCGACGGACTGGTGGCGCTGGTGATCGGGCCAATTACACGGACGCCTATTCGCGGGTGCTTGGTCTTCGCAACTGCTTCTATTTCACGGTGGGGCGCGGCGGCGCGCTGGCAGGGCTAGGTATGGCGGCCGCCATGTCATTCCTCGACCGCGGCATTGCCAAATATGTCGTGCTGATGGGCGCAGTCACCGATTGGTCCCAAACGCAGCAGATAAGAAAAAAAGGATATCGCGGCATGGCGAATCGCGAAAAGGCGGGCTACTGGGGCAAACCGCTCGGCGATATCCAGGCCGCCAGCCACCACAGTTGGATGGCTGCCCGCCATATGGCGACCTACGGGACGACCAGCGCGCAACTGGGCGCTATCGCGGTGGCGCAACGCTCCTGGGCTTGCCTCAATCCCGAAGCGAAAATGTATGGCCGACCGATCACGATCGACGACCACCAGAATTCGCCTATCGTCATCAACCCATACCATTTGCTCGACATGAGCCAGATCTCCGATGGAGGAATCGCGTTCATCCTAACGACAGCGGATCGTGCCAAGGATTCTCCCAGGGCGCCGGTCTATGTGCTCGGCCAGGGTTTTGGCGAAGTGTCGGCGGACCTGTGGTGGGAGAAGAAGAATTTCACCCACATGGCGGTTGCCACTGCAAAGGAACAAGCATTTGGACAGGCCGATGTGACGCTGTCAGACGTCGATTGCGCGCAACTCTACGACTGCTTCACGGCAGAGGTGCTTTTCCAGATAGAAGACTACGGCTGGTGCAAAAAGGGTGAGGGCGGCCCCTTCGTGGCAGCGGGCAACATAGGACCAGGCGGGACAGTCCCGATCAACACAAGCGGCGGCCTGCTCTCTTGCTATCATCTGGGCGATCTTACCGGACTCGCCGAATCTGTGCGCCAGTTACGTGGGGAGGCGGGCGAACGCCAGATCCAGGACTGCGACATCGTCATGACTACGGGACACGGCGGCGAGCTCGTTTCGCCCGGCATGTGTTCCATCCACACCTGCACCTTGCTCGGGAGGCACGGCTGATATGGCGCCACGTTCGATCACCATCACGACGGAATGGAAAAAGCCGGTTCCCAACGTTGATCATGACAACGAGGTTTTTTGGGAAGGTCTCAAGCAGCACAAGCTGATGCTATGGACCTGCAAGACGTGCGGGGCGCGCTACTGGCCCAAGGCGTATTGCCAGAACCACGACAATGAGCCGTTCGCGGATGATTGCGAGTGGCGCGAGTCTAGTGGCCGCGGGCGCATCTTCGCATTCAATATTCATGAATGGGCCTTTCAGCCGGGCTTCAAGGACGAAGTCCCCTACGTTTATGCGCTCGTTGAGCTTGACGAAGGCCCGCTGATCAGTTCGCAACTCGTCGGCGACAATCAACCAAGCGATGTGCACAACGTCGGACAGCGCGTCGAGGTGGTCTATGAGGATCATCCAAACGAAGGCTTTACATTGCCGAAATTCCAAATCGTGAGCGACTAAACCGTAGGACGCGCGCGGGCGCCGTTCCTGCGTTAGATCTCCGAACACAAGGGAGGATCGTCATGGGCAACGCGACACGCTACGCCTGCAGGGCTCGATTCGTTTTTCTCGCGGCAATGGGGCTATCGATAGCCCCTGCGCTTGGCCAAACTGCCCAGGAAATCCTCGGCCACACAGGCGCCGATCGAGAGAAATTCCTCCTCGCTGGAGCCGAGCGCGAAGGCGAGGTGGTGCTCTATTCAGCGATGATCGTCAATCAAGCCGTTCGGCCTCTAGCAGAGGCCTTTCAAAAGAAATATCCAAAAGTTAAGGTCAACTATTGGCGCGGCGATGCAAACGAGATTCCCCGGCGTATCATGGCAGAAGTGCAGGCTCGTAACGTCGTGGCAGACGTCGTCGAAGGCACCAGCACGGGCGTGACTCTCGCCAAGGCTGGCGCACTGCAACCTTTCCTGTCGCCCCGCATCGACGAATATGAACCAATCCATCGCGATCCGAACCATTTGTGGGCGGTAACGCGGCTCAGCTATTATTGTGCGTCAATTAACACCAACATGGTGTCCAGTGCGGATGCCCCGAAAACATATGAAGATCTGCTCGACTCCAAATGGAAAGGCAAGCTCAGTTGGCGTGTTGGAGTGGATAATGGACCTCCTTTGTTCATCACCAATCTACGCCTGGCGTGGGGAGAAGATCGAGCGAAGGCCTATCTGGAAAAACTTGCTGGACAGGCGATGGTCAATTTCGCCGCTGGGAGCGCGCGCACGCTAGTGGACCGGGTTGTCGCTGGCGAATATCCGATTGCTTTGAACATATTCTGTCACCATCCGCTGATCAGCGCCGCCAAAGGAGCGCCAGTCGCGTCGCAATTGATGGATCCCATGGTGTCCACCGCTGGCAACGTGGTGATTCCGAAGGGCATCAGGCATCCCTTCTCGGCAATGCTGTTCATCGACTACCTCCTGTCGGAGGATGGGCAGAAAATTCTCGCTGCAGCCGAATACTATCCCGCGCATCCGAAAGTCAGAGCGCTCGACTATATCGCAGCGGCTACGCCGGGAGTTGCGGGAATGCGTGAAAATTTTGTCCGACCCGAAGAAGAGGTCAAGGCAGGCGAGCGATCTGCGGAACTGTTTGAGGAAATTTTCCGGCGATGAGCGGACGGTGCTCGCTGTCCACTTACTGGTTGAAAGTTCAACGCAGCTGAACGAGCCCGCACCGGAAGTGCGTGGGCAAGTGACGTCCGTTGCGTCTTCAATTCCCTGGCTGTCGAAGCCGCTGAAGCAGTCGAAACGAAGCTTCTCTCGAACGCCGAAGCGGTTCGCGCGAGCGCAAGTTCCGCGCACAACGCGAACGCGCGTCATCGTGGTAGTCGAGACCGCAACAAACACAATTCCGCATGAAAGGAGCGCGTAGTCCAAGGAAAGACGAAACAATTTGTTCTTCCTGATGAAGCTTATTGGACGGCCATTTGTAGAATGACGGATCCGCTCAGCCCGTCAGTCTGCGAAGAAAGGCTGCTGTTTCTGTCGTAAAATCAATCCAACTGACGCAAAGTCACGACTGGTCGATGTTCGAGCGTGTGAGTAAAGTCATAAAATTCTTCTAGCGGGAGATTATTGGGCAATTCCAACCCAGAGAATTACTGGAAATGGAATTCCTGACGCTCCGACTGCAGCTCAATGTTCTGCGCCGAAATGCGCCAAATTTTTCCGCCGCGTTGATATTTCGCAAAAACGACTTGTTAAATTTCACGATTGGTTTCATATTTCATTTAAGCTGGCTATCGTCCAGCGACGTCTCCTTCCTGAAGGAGAGCTGCATAAAAAAATAGGGCCTTGCATTCTGTGTATGTCTCTCATGCCAGGGCTGTTCAACGCTCTCTACTGAATGGTCGGTTTGTGGCCAGCTAATGAGCTGAAGCGCAACGAAGATTGAGGATTCCTTCCATCGGAAAAGTCTGAATCTATTCGAGGTGGCCGAATCATTCGGA
>CANJWR010000124.1 GCA_947478455.1 Beijerinckiaceae bacterium
CTTCTGGAGGCCATCAACGGAAACGTCCAGGCCGCCAAACGCAAGGCAAAAGGCTATCGCAGCAAGCGCAACCTCAAGTTGATGGTCTACCTCATCGCCGGAGGGGTGCTGGACACGCTACCCACATGAAACAGCGACGAGCCAGAAAACAACGGAGCCAGCTTTTGGAATTGAAGCTACTCGGTACCCAGAGGCATTTTCCGATGAAATTCGCCGTCAAGGTTTTGAACCGATCAATGTCGAGTCCATTCTGCTGACGCATTTGGCAGAAACGTTGCGTGACAATCTCGGAAGCATCTTTTCTTATCGGGACATTCGGGCACTGATAGACAATCTCGAGCCTGAATATCGTAGATTGTTCGATGAAGTGTGTCCGGGCTTGATTTCTGTTTCCGGTATAATGAATATTGCGAAAGCGCTTCTCTCGGAACGCGTGTCGATTCGCAATTTACCTTTGCTTCTGGAGGCTGTGGCGGAAGTTGCTGCTCAAAGTCGACGTTTGGAACAGATCGTCGAAGCTGTTCGGATGCGTTTGGCGCCTCAGATGTGCGGAGACGCGTCCGACCGTGGCGTGCTTCGCGTTCTCAAGCTTGGCACCAGGTGGGACGCGATATTTTCAAACTGTATCAAGCGTGATTCGAAGGGAGAAATAATCGAATTCGCGCTTGATCCTGTGCATATTGAATCGTTTGGAGCGGAAGCTGCTTTGGCATTGCGAGAGCATCTTGGGCTGGGTCTTCCATTCGTAATCGTGACCGCCCCGGAAGCCCGGCCGTTTGTCAGAATGTTGATCGCGCGCATCAACGCTGCAATTCCCGTATTCTCTCATCTGGAAATTTCGCGCTGTCGCGATATTGTTGCGATAGGCAGTATCGCTCAATGAATGTTTCCGACGCCCAGCTGGTGGTGATCGGGCTTGTCTATTGCCGGGTCGGGCCCTGCCTTCTTCTTCTTCCCGGGCTTGGACATCAACAGATTTCAAAGCGTATTCGAGGGCTTCTGGGCGTTTTTATCGCGATTGCAGTCTGGGGAGCCTTGCCGGATGACGTTTTTCGAAGTCAGGATCGGCCTGTATTCGAAATTGCAACGAACGCGGTTTCCGAGATCTGCACTGGACTGCTTCTTGGTTTGATCGGGCGATGTCTGATGGGCGCGATCGAGGCCTTTGGCGCCGCCATTTCGGCTTCAATTGGGCTCACAGCCAACTTAGGCGTACCTCTCGAACTCGAGCCACATGCTCCGGCTATCGGGGCGCTCTGTTCACTTATGGCGTCAATGGCAGTGTTTGCGTCCGATATGCATCTGGAAATGATACTAGGGCTTGTAGAGTCGTATTCCCTGATCGATCCGCGCAAGTCGTTCTCGGCAAAAGGAGCACTGGAGTTTTTCGTCGATACCTTGTCGGATGGATTTAGCATGTGCTTTGCTATTGCGGCGCCGTTCATTTCCTTTTCCATTGCGGTGAACACGATTCTAGCCATTCTCGGTCGGATCTCGCCGCAGCTTCAGATTTTCTTTCTTGGAGGTCCTATTTTGATAGGCGGTGGATTGCTGGCGTTTCATGGGATTGGCGCGCCGATGATGGGGCATTTTTTGTCCGTTATTCTCATCGCGGTGCCTGGTCGCTAGTTGTGCGCAGGGGCGAAATCGAGCGTACGGCGAGGATCAGGCGGCTACTGACGTTGCAACGCCTATCGCTCGATTGCAAGCTGGCGCGAGCCAGGAGCGAATTGCAAGCCCATGAACGGCAAATAGCAAGCATTGAGACCTGGCCTCTGCTTGCGGCGATATCCGACCTTTATTTGGCGGAGGAAATGTCTCGCGCTAAAGCTCAATGTCTTTCCCGACAGGCGAAGAGTCGGATCGATATGGCGGCGCTGGAGTTGAAACTTCACAAGATAACCCATCAGATCGGCTTGCTGAATGAAGAATTGTATCGTCTCGAAATCAGAAATGAACGCGTGTTGGAAGATCAAGACCTGCTGGAGCGGCTGAGTTTCACCGGATAAGCTGAACAGGTCCGCGTAAGATTGGATTGCAATTGTCGTAAGCTCTTGAACGGGAGATGTTGCATTCAAATTCCATCCGATATTGTCCTCGACGTTGTCAGGGCCGCTGATCCGGTTAGGTCGCGTCTGGCGCTTGATCGGCTGAACATGGCTTCAGCAAGTTCGCTTTCGCCGCAGGCGTTTGTTGATACGCCAACTTTTTCCAAGTTCGAGCTTGGGCGAAACATGGTATCGATTTCGCTGCGGAAAGGAGCGCAGCTGGAACTTCAAGCCATGCTTTTGAGAAACGTGCTGGAATCTCTTTCGGCGAAGGCGTCGAAAACATTTTATGGTTCCGGGATTTCTGGCGACGTCTGGCGGTCTCAAATGATGGATCAAGTAGCGCAACAGATCGCCCGTTACAATCCAGACATGTTCAAGTTGGGTTTTGATGAAAGTGTGACCTCGGAGCCGCCGCAGGGTCGGACGAATGCCTCTCCATGGTCCGATAATTGGAGAGTTTCCACCGGAAAAAATGCTCAATCTGCAATTGTTGACATCGATGAATAGCGACAATTCACTTAAAGTGCAGGTGCGCCTGATAACTCGCATTCGTGAATTGGTTGACGATGAAGCTAACTCGGCTCGGTTCGGCTCTGCGGAGCAGCGAGACGACTTTCCGAGCAGAATGGGTTACGCTCTTCTCGACATAAATCGTGTGTTTGCGCGCAGCAGGCCATTGCAGGACAGGCAGCTGTTATACGACTTGCAAAAGCTACGTGCGTCCCTCGTTGAGAATATGCGGGTCGTGCGGTCTAACCTTTTGGCAGTGCGTGGTGTGCTTGCTGTCGTCGGGCGAGCTCAATCCGACGGGGAGATGGACGGCACCTATCGTCCTTCCGGCAAGGCTCGCGGCTACGATGATTGATGTCAGGATTGCGTTCTCTGCTTGGGGATCTGTGATTGCCCTATTGTCGTCATATGCTACTTCGCAATGGGTTCTGCCGCTTTTCAGCAGCAGTGCTGAACGGCCTTTGCATTCCGAAGTGACGTTACGAAAGTTGCCGTCGCTGACCGTCCCGATCATATCGAATGGTCAATTGCAAGGCTATGTTATTGCTAAACTTGCGATTGAATTGGATTCCTCAAAGTCAATATCCAGTGAGCCTTTCGACGCATATGTTGTCGATGAAGCCTTTCGGACTATCTATTCGGAGGCAGGGATCAATTTTCAGAAGCTGGAACGTGCGGATCTTCAGAAGGTCAAGGCTGACATTCTCAAGAATCTTTCTGAGAGAACAAGATCAGGCGCAGCCAAGGACATTCTTTTCGAGGAGTTCAACTATGTCTCAAGAGCTGATATTGGGAAATAACTAGCCGCGCCCTAAAAATGGCTGTCCCAGAGGTAAAATAAGGGCTTCGAGGAGATTTGTTTCGTCCGGGAGGCTTGCCATGAGGGCAGCAACGCGAGCCACGTCATTTGCATTCATGGACTCGTTGGGAGATTTTGATTCCATTCCTGGCATGAGTTCCGTTTTAGTTGACCCTGGATGAAGAATGGAGACCGCGACGCCGAAGTCGCGTCCGTCAAGCGCCAGCGATCGTGTCATTCCTTCAAGGGCGAATTTGGTCGACGTATAGCCGATCGAGTTGGGGCGAGGTGATTTCGCCGAAATGCTTCCAATGTTGATGATGCGTCCTTTCCGTTGGCCCTTCATGCGCCTCAGGGCCTCTCGACAGGACAAGAAGCAGCCTGTCAGGTTCGTGTCGACAATATCCTGCCAACGCGCGAGCGACAGATCTTCCGTGGGCGTATGGTCCGCAAAACCTGCACTGTTGACCACAATATCGATCCGGCCAAATTTCTCGTCCAGGAAGCGATACAACTCCAGCACGTCGGCTTCCAGGCGCACGTCAGTGACCTTGTAAATCGGGCGCACAAAATCGACAGGGACCTTGTCGGCGATTGATTTCAGTTTGTCTTCGCGCCGGGCCGCCATGACGACGGACGCGTCCTCGCGGGCGAAGAGTTCCGAAATGGCCGCTCCGATTCCGGAGCTCGCCCCGGTGACGAGGGCTATGCGGTTCGCAAGTCGGCCGGCCATGACGTTTCCCTTTGAACGCGGGCGAATATAGACTTGCTATTTAGAGCAGCAGGCTATGCGCGCAAGAAAAATCTGGTCCCACCATGGGGATTGGCGGGCGTGGGAAATTTCGTTAGGCCTTTGCACAGAGGATTGCTGAAGATGCCCGAGCGACTGATGGCCGACGATAAGCCCCGCACACTGTATCTGGTTCGGCGTCTGCAGATTGCGACTTATCTGGAAATGGAACGTGTCCTTCGCCCGTTCGACATAACGCCGACGCAGTATATGGTGATGAGCAGCCTTGCGCTTCGGGGGAGATCGTCATCGGCGCAACTGTCCAGGCGTTTTTCTGTCCGCCCGCAGAGCATGATCAAGCTTATTCTAGGGCTCGAACAATTAGGGCATGTTCAGCGCGTTGCGCGAGAGGGCGATCGCCGCGTGCTTGAAATATCGCTGTCGAAATCCGGAAAGCGCAGCCTTGGGAAGTGCGATCAGGCTGTGGATGCGCTGGAGGGGCGTATGTTGGCTGGGTTGTCGGAAGAACGTCATGCGGACTTACGGGAGACGATCCGATTGATTCTCGACCAAGTGGGCTCCGTGGATCCGAAATTGTCCGGGACAGGCACTTGATAAGACAAGCTGATATTGTCTAAAGTGACCCCAAAAGGGTGAGCCCGCTCATCGAGCATTGGTTTCTGGAGGATGACATGACAACCCAATCGACAGGTCTGGAACGTATCGGCAATTGGAAAAACGTGATTGTCGAATTCGACGCAGGAATCGCGTGGGTTACGCTGAATCGTCCCGAAAAGCGCAACGCCATGAGCCCTGCGCTGAACGACGACATGGTCGAGGTTCTGGATGCGCTCGAAGTAAATGAAGATGTTGGCGTGGTCATCATTACCGGCGCTGGCGAGTCCTTCACCGCCGGTATGGATTTGCGCGAATATTTCCGGGCTGTCGATCACCTTCCCTATCTTCAGCAGGTGCGGGCGCGCCGCTCTGCCTGGCACTGGCAATGGCGCGTGCTGATGAACTATCCAAAGGCCACGATTGCGATGGTCAATGGCTGGTGCTTTGGCGGCGGTTTTACGCCGCTGGTTGGCTGCGATCTTGCGATTGCGGCGGATGAGGCGCAGTTCGGTCTTTCGGAAATTAACTGGGGCATCATACCAGGTGGCAATGTCACACGCGCTGTTGTGGCCACCATGAATCAGCGCGATGCGCTGTTCTACATCATGACCGGACGTACTTTCGACGGCAAAAAAGCTGCGCAGATGGGCCTCGTGAACGAGTCTGTTCCGAAGGCGCAGTTGCGTGAGCACACGCGCGCGCTCGCAGTTGAACTACTCGGCAAGAACCCGACTGTTCTGCGCGCAGCCAAGCAGGCCGCACGCGCTGTTCAGGGGATGTCGTGGGAGCTTTCCGACGATTACCTCATGGCCAAAAGCATGCAGGCGCGCTTCCTCGATCCGGACAAGGGCCGCGAAAAGGGCCTGAAGCAATTCCTCGACGAGAAGAGCTTCCGTCCTGGTCTCGGTGGATACAAGCGCGGCGAGTAGGTTCAGGGCATGACAAAGCGATCCGCCATTGCGCGTTTGTTGCGGCCGAATTCTGTCGCAGTGGTTGGCGCTTCGTCGACGCCGGGGTCGCTCGGCGGCGGCGTTCTGGCGAATCTCGACCGCTTCCGATACGCGGGCGATATTCATCTGATCAATCCCGGCAGGGACGAAATCAATGGTCGTCCTTGCTTGAAGACGACCGACGATCTGCCCATGGGGGTGGATTGTGCGGTACTGGCCATCCCTCGTTCGGGTGTCATTGCGGCTGTCGAGGGATGCGCCCGGCGCGGCGTTGGCGGCGTGATCATTTTCGCGTCGGGATTTGCTGAAGCCGGCGAGGAAGGCCGGGTCTTGCAGGCGAAACTAGCGGCGATCGCGCTCGAGAGCGGAATGGCCGTCGAAGGCCCGAACTGCCTCGGCATGGTCAATCTGATTGACGGTGTGCCGCTCACATTCGGCATCACGGACCCGGCGACTTTTGCGCCGGGCAGCAAGGCTGTCGCTATCGTGTCCCAGAGCGGGGCGATGGCTAGTGTTGTGCGTGCGGCCTTGCTGGCGCGTGGCATCGCGGTTTCGATTTCGGTTTCCACCGGCAACGAAGCCGTCAACGGCATAGAGGATTTCGTCGAGGAACTCATTGCGGACGAGCGCAACCAGATCATCACGCTGGTGGTCGAACAGTTTCGCAAGCCAAAGCGTTTTCTCGAACTTGCAGCGCGGGCGCGCAGGGCCGGCAAGAAGATTGTGATCCTGCATCCCGGTCGCAGTGCGGCTGCGCGCGAGTCTGCTGAAACCCACACGGGCGCGCTGACCGGCGACTATCAAGTCATGCGGGCGCTGGTGACGCGGGCCGGCGTTGTGGTGGTCGAGACGCTCGAAGAACTGATCGATCTGAGTGAAATCTACATTCAGGCGCGCGTCGAAATTCAACCAGGCGTCGCCATCGTGACGGATTCCGGAGCGTTCAAGGGACTGGTTCTGGATTTGTGCGAGACGGTCGGTCTCGAACTTCCAGCGCCTGGCGCGGCTGCGGCGGCGCGTATCGGGGCTATTGCGCCCGATCTGATTTTCCCGACCAATCCGCTGGACCTGACAGCGCAAGCACTGGTCGATCCTGACCTCTATCGCAAGACGATGGGGGCCTATCTGGACGACGAGAATATCGGCTGCGTGGTGCTGGCGTCGATTCTGTCGAATCCGCTTATGGCGAAACGAAAAGTTGAGCCTGTCATCAAGGCGGTGCGCGAATTCAACACAGACAAACTGATTATCTTCGCCATGTTGGGCGAAGACGCGGAAGTGCCTGCCGAGATCATCGAGGAATTGCGTCGCCTCCATGTGCCGTTCTTCCGTTCGCCGGAGCGCGCACTGCGAGCGCTTGCGGCAATCAATCGACACACGGATCGCATGCGCGTCCATCATGTTGCGCCGGTTGATTTTGCAAAGGCCGATCTGCCATCCGGCGTTCTGCCGGAATATCTCAGCAAGGCCGCGTTTGCGAGAATCGGGATCCCTGTGCCGCCTGGGAGGCTCGCCAAAACGCTCGGTGAAGCACTGTCACTTGCCGCTGAAATTAGTTTTCCGGTCGCCTTAAAGGCTCAATCTGCAGAACTTTCCCACAAGAGCGACGCTGGCGGCGTGATGTTGAACATCGCAGACGCCAACGCGTTGCGGGGCTCATGGACGCGAATGCACGACAGCATTTTTGCCGCGCGGCCGGGGCTTTCGCTTGATGGCGTGCTGGTCGAATCCATGTCGCCGCGCGGGCTTGAGCTCATCGTCGGCGCGAAGAGCGACGCCGAGTGGGGCCCTGTTGTGATGTTCGGCCTCGGGGGTGTGTTTACGGAAGCCTTGCACGATGTGCGGGTGATTGCGCCTGATCTGGACGAAGCCGAGATCGAACATGAGTTTTACCAGTTGCGCGGCGCTGCGCTCCTCGGCGCTTTTCGCGGAATGAAGCCGCGCGATGTCCGCGCCGCCGCAGGGGTTGTGGCGAAAGTCGGCGCTTTCATGCTCGCCAATCCGAATGTGGTTGAAGTGGATATCAATCCCCTGATGACTTTTGGCGAAGGAGAGGGCGTTCTGGCGCTCGATGCCCTGATCGTGACGGAACGCTAGTCATGGATTTCGGCTTCACTGAAGAGCAGGAATTGCTGCGCGACAGCGTAGTCAAGCTGATGGAGCGTCATGCGTCGTCGGAGATGATCCGCCAGCATGACCGCGCGCAGACGTTTCCCTATGAGCTTTACAAGGCGTGGGTCGAGGCTGGCCTGCTTCGTCTGCCGTTTCCGGAGGAGGTCGGCGGCCTTGGCGGCAACGCGATCGATCTTGCCATCGTGGTTCAGGAACTCTCCCGATACAGCGCCGATTTCGCCATGGCTTTCGGAGGATCGATCTTCTGCGGGCTGAATTTGCTACGCAAGGGAACGCCGGAGCAGAGGGCGTATTGGTTGCAGCGGGTGATGAATGGCGAAAATATTTTCGCTATCGGCATTTCCGAACCCGACGCGGGTTCCGATGTCGGAGCGCTCAAGACTCACGCCCATCTCGACGGCGATCATTATGTGGTCAACGGCCAGAAGCTTTGGACTACAGGAGCTGGCCTCAAGGGCAGCGTGATCAACACCTATGTGAAGACTGATCGCAACGCTCATTACCGCAAGGGCATGTCGCTGCTGTTGATCGATAATGACATGCCGGGCGTCGAACTGCGCAAGCTCGAAATGCTGGGGCGCCGTTGCGTCGGCACCTATGAAGTATTTTTCCATGATGTGCGTGTGCCTCGCGACAGGCTTGTGGGCCTTGAAAACGGCGGTTGGGATTGTCTGATGGGCGGGCTGCAAATCGAGCGTGCAGTTTCTGCCGCCGGTAGTTGCGGGGCGGCGCAGGCGATTGTCGATCTGGCTGTTTCTTACGCGGCCGAGCGCAAGCAATTTGGTCAGGCCATCGGATCGTTTCAGGCGATTGGCCATATGATTGCCGACATGCAGACCGAGGTCGACGCCGCCAAAATGCTGATGTGGCGCGCGGTCTGGCTTGTGTCGCAGGATCGAGACGCCCTGAAGGAAATCACTATGGCGAAGCTGTTCGCAGCCGAGACCTATGCGAAGGTCGCTAATTTGGGCGTGCAGATCATGGGTGGCTATGGGCTCAACGCGGAATATGACATGCAACGCTTCTTCCGCGACGCCCGCAGCGCCACGATTGCGGCAGGAACGTCGCAAACGCAGCGCAATCTGATCGCGGGCCTGATGGGCCTGAAGGCGAAATAGTCCTATTTGTTGGTGAATGCGGCTTTTCGTTTTTCGACAAATGCCGCCATGCCTTCCTTCTGATCCTGGGTGGCGAAGGTAGCGTGAAACACGCGGCGTTCGAAGCGAAGCCCCTCTGACAGGGCCGATTCAAAAGCCTGATTGACGCATTCCTTCGCCATGATGGCAACCGGCAGCGACATCGCCGCAATGGTTGCAGCCGTCGCCAGCGCATCGTCGAGCAGCTTGTCGGCCGGCACAATCCTCGCCACGAGACCGGCCCGTTCTGCCTCCTGCGCATCCATCAAACGTCCGGTGAGACACAATTCCATCGCCTTGGCCTTGCCGATGGCCCGCGTGAGACGCTGCGTGCCGCCGAGACCCGGAATCGTGCCGAGCTTGATTTCCGGCTGGCCGAATTTCGCTGTGTCGGACGCAATGATGAAGTCGCACATCATGGCCAGTTCGCATCCGCCTCCAAGCGCAAAGCCCGAAACGGCGGCGATGAGCGGCTTGCGCATGCGCGACAGCGAATCCCATGGGGAAAATTTGTCGGCGAGATAGACGTCCATATAGTCGAGCGGCTGCATTTCCTTGATGTCTGCACCTGCCGCAAAGGCTTTTTCGGAGCCGGTGATCACGATGGCCCCGATGGACTCGTCTGCATTGAAGGCGCCGAGCGCTGCCAGCACTTCTTCCATCAGTTTCGCGTTGAGCGCATTCAGCGCCTGCGGGCGATTGAGCCGTAACAGGCCAACGCGGCCGTGCGTTTCAACCAGAATGGTTTCGAACGAAGGATAAGTCATTTCAAGCTCCGGAGCGCTGGCGCACCTGTTGGACGATGGCGGAAAAATCTAGGCCCGCATGGCCCGACTTGTTGAATTCGTCATACAGTTCTGCTGCACTTCGGCCAAGGTTCGTTTCGACGCCGCATGCGCGTGCGGCTTCCTGGGCGAGGCTCAGGTCCTTCAGCATGAGTTCGGCGGAAAATCCGGGCTTGTAGTCGTTGTTCGCCGGGCTTGTCGGCACTGGGCCGGGCACCGGACAATAGCTGGTGAGAGACCAGCATTGACCGGAGGCGGTGGAGGCCACATCGAATAGCGCCTGACGCGATAGGCCCAGCTTTTCGGCGAGCACGAAGGCTTCGCTCACGGCGATCATCGAAATGCCGAGGATCATGTTGTTGCAGATTTTCGCTGCCTGTCCGGCACCGGCGTCGCCGCAATGCACGATTCTGCGTCCCATGGCGGCCAGAACAGGTTGCGCGCGCGCAAAGGCGTCGAGATCGCCACCGGCCATGAAGGTCAGCGTTCCGGCGCTCGCGCCGCCGACGCCGCCCGAGACGGGCGCATCAAGAGACGCCGCGCCGGCGCTCCGCGCCAGATCGTGTGCGGCGCGGGCGCTGGTCACATCGATGGTCGAACAATCAATCAGCAGCGCGCCTTTTGGACAGGTGGCCAAGACGCCTGCCGGATCGCCATATACGGCGAGGACATGTTTTCCGGCCGGCAGCATTGTGATGATGATTTCGCTCACGCGCGCCGCGTCGGCAGCGCTTGCGGCGATCTCGACTCCATTGGTTCGCGCGAGGCCGCAGGCTGTTTCGGACAGATCGAAGCCACGAACATGATGGCCGGCCTTGACCAGATTGGCCGCCATGGGGCCGCCCATATTGCCAAGGCCGATGAAGGCGATGCTGCTCATTCGGTTACTCCGGTAAATCCAGATCGCCGCCTGCCGGAGCGGCGAAGTGAGAGGCCACAAGCGCGGGCGATACGTCGTCGAGCGTCGCCGGCCGCCATTTTGGCTGGCGATCCTTATCGATGACTGCGGCCCTAATGCCTTCAGCCAGATCGTGATGGAGGGTTGTGGCGACCGCCATACGGAATTCCATCTTCAGGCATTCGGCAAGGCTCTGGCTGCGGGCGCTGCGCAGCCCTCGCAATGTGACTTTCAGCGAAGTCGGAGACTGTTTGCGTATGATAGCGGCGGTCGCGTGAGCGTCTGCATTGCTGTGTGCGTCGAGCGCCGCCAGAATGTCTTCGATGGATTCATGCCTGAAGCATGCGTCGATCCATGCGCGTTTATCGGCGAGTTCTCCCGGCGGAGGAGCGGACGCCACGGACCGAATGGCTGCGGCGACATCTTCCGCTCGATGGCACTCTGCAATGTTCTGTATAACTTGCGGCAGAAATTCGGCGTTCACGCAACAATCTGCAAAGCCGCACAGAATGGCGTCAACGGCTTTCATCGGTGCGCCCGTGAGGCCCAGATAAGCGCCGAGTTCGCCGGGCGCGCGTGACAGGAGATGCAATCCGCCGACATCCGGCACAAAGCCGATGCCGACTTCCGGCATCGCGATACGCGATGTTCCGGTCACAATACGAAACAAACCGTGCGCCGACAGGCCGACACCGCCGCCCATGACGATGCCGTGCATGAGGGCTACATAAGGTTTCGGGTAGCGGGAGATGAGCGCATTGAGCGGATATTCCTCGCGCCAGAATTGTGCCGCTGTTCCGTCATGACTTCTGGCGGATTGGTAGATAGCCGCAATATCGCCGCCCGCGCAGAACCCGCGTTCGCCCTCGCCGTCGATCAGGATTACGGTGACTGAAGGATCATCTTTCCACGTCAGCAAGGCGCTGTGAATGTCGCGCACCATGCCGTGTGTAAGTGCGTTGATGGCCTTTGGACGGTTGAGGGTAACGTGACCCAGATGGCCAGTTTGGCGGATCAGAACGTCGCTCATCGGGTAGCATCCGTCAGCGCACGGGCGATGATGAGGCGCATGATTTCATTCGTGCCTTCGAGGATCTGGTGGACGCGCAGGTCGCGCACGATCTTTTCGAGTCCATAGTCTGCGAGATAGCCGTAGCCGCCGTGCAATTGAAGCGCCTGATTGGCGACGTCGAAGCCGACATCCGTGCAAAAACGTTTTGCCATGGCGCAGAATTTCGTTGCAGCCGGATCGCTCGCGTCGAGCATTGCGGCTGCGCGCCAGAGGAAGGAGCGGGCAGCTTCAAGTTCGGTCGCCATATCGGCGAGCCTGAATTGAAGAGCCTGGAATTCATCGAGGCTTTTGCCGAAAGCGCGGCGGTCCCGCATGAAGAGCCGCGCCTTTTCAAGCGCGCCGGCAGCGCCGCCGACCGAACAGGCGGCGATGTTCAGCCGCCCGCCGTCGAGACCCGCCATGGCGATTTTGAATCCTTGCCCCTCCTGCCCGAGCAGGCATGAGGCAGATATGAGGGCGTCTTCAAGTATGACCTGTCGGGTGGGTTGATTGTTCCAGCCCATCTTGCGTTCATTGGCGCCGAAGGAGAGGCCGGGCGTCTGGCGGTCGACGATGAAAGCCGAGACGCCCGCAGCGCCGGGGCCGCCCGTGCGGGCCATGACGATGTAGAGATCTGTCGCGCCTGCGCCGGAGATGAATTGCTTGGTTCCGTTGAGAACATAGACGTCGCCATCACGCCGGGCCGTTGTTTTCAGCGCTGCAGCGTCGGAACCGCAGGACGGCTCGGTCAGGCAATAGCTGGTGAAGATTTCGCCGGCGCAGAGTCGAGGCACGATGGATTCGCGTTGTTCCTGCGTGCCGAAACTGTCGATCATCCAGCCCACCATGTTGTGGATCGACAGATAGGCGCTCGTCGACGGGCAGGCGGACGCAAGCGCCTCGAAGATCAGCGTGGCGCAAAGGCGGGTGAGGCCGCTGCCGCCGACATCGTCGCGGACATAGATGCCGGCCATGCCGAGCGCGGCGGCCTCACGAAACACCCCAAGCGGGAAATGCTTGTCTTCGTCCCAGCGTAGCGTGAAGGGCGCGATCTTTTCCGCCGCAAAGTTTGCAGCCATATCGCGGATGGCGATCTCATCGGTCGTAAGGCCGAACCGTGTGTCCACTGAGGCAGTGCCCTGCATTGATTTCGCTTCGTGCATCGGCCCGTACGGACAAACCGCATGACCACGCGTGCAGTATGGCTTTGCGGATGCGCGAGGTACAGCCGAACCGGCTCGTCAAATCGGCTAGCTTCCACAAAGCGGAGCTATGTCGGAAACTGGGTGACGGTATGAAGAAGGCGGCGTAACGGGGTTGGTGCTGAAGCCACCCGAACCTCCCGAAGGAGCGTTACGCCATGAACGAGGATAGAGTGATCCCGCTCCGCCATAAAGGCGAAATCGAC
>CANJWR010000125.1 GCA_947478455.1 Beijerinckiaceae bacterium
ATTCGTTCCACAGATCGAAGGACACCCAAGTCGCCATGACCCCGGCAATCAACGCAGCGATGCGCGGGGTAGCGTTTCCCACGCGCTCTGGCGACGGAAGGCGAAACGAGGCTAGCACGACGGCCAGCGAGATCAGCGTGGCGCCGACCACTCCCGTCTCGACCCAAAGCTGAAGCAGCATGTTGTGCGCGTGATTGGGAATGTAGAGTTGGCCTGCGAAGACACCTTCGGGAATAGTTTCCAAATGCGTTCGCAAGACACCGACGCCGGAGCCAAAGATCGGGTTCTGCCAGATGATTTCGATGACACTGTGCCAGATCAGCTGTCGATACTGAATCGAGTTGCTGGCCGCGGACGCGTCGACCCCGGAAGACACCACCTGAAACACGAATGGCGCCGTCATGATCGCTAGCGCAATGAGGGCGCCGATGATCTTGAAGCCGCTGCGGCGGAATTTGCGGAGGATCAGGTAGAGAATCGGCACGATGAGCATGAAGAGCAAGCCTGCGTCCACTTCGCGGTGAATCAAGATCGCTGCTTCCACCGCAATCACGGCGACGCCGATCGCAATGGCGTAGACGCGCCGTCTTCCCTCAATCAGGCCCAGGACAAGAAAAGGGGACACGATAGCCATAATAAGAGCGTTACGCGTTATATTCTGAGCACCTTCGTCCTGCTCTTCACTACCGTAGATCCCGAGGACGATCGGTTCTGCGAAGATAGTCAGCACGACGACCGAAACGAGCTGAACAATGAGCGCGATCGTCGCGATCCGGGCTACAAGAATGCGGCCGCGCTCGTTCATTGTCTGCGCAGCGGCGATAAGACCACCGCCGGCAAGCAACAGCAGTCCAACACGCAGGATTTCGCTGCGCACCGACAGCTTTTCTAGATCGATCAAAACCGAGGGTCTGGGCGACCACAACGCGGATGCGGCCGCATAAGCGAAGAAAGCTATCAGCGCGAGCATATAGATGCGGATTCGCATGCGCGGCGCCGACACGGGGCTGGTCGCGAGCGCGGCGATGCCCGTAAGCGGCGCAAACCCGAGGGCGCCGACAAAGGCAACGACAGGCCAAACGGCGAACACAAAACACAGGACTACCGTTGTCAAAACCGCCTCATAACAAACCGCGCCCCGCCGTCGGCTCTAGCCGGTGCGACGGGTTGCGGCAACTCGGGGACTGGAGTTCATGCCGGATTTGCGGCGATCAAATTCTGTGATGACGCGGCCACTATTGCTGAATATTCGCCAGGATCGCTTTGCTTGCCGGTTCTCCCGCCAGCATGCGCCGCGCATCAGCGGATTTCAACCATAGACGAACGCCTCTTGGACTAGATGCTTGCCTGATTTGCTTGTAGCGACACACGTCGTCTAGGATCTATCCATGACCGATCTTTCGACCGAACGTTTCATTCTTCGTATCAGCTGCCGTGACGACGTAGGCATCGTCGCGGATGTCGCCACATTCCTTGCGGCGCGGCGTCTGTTCATCGTCGAGACGGCGAACTTCGGCGACCCGCATACCGGGTTGTTCTTCATGCGGACGGTATTCAGCCCGCGGGTTGGCTTCACTGCAACCACTTTCAAAGCGGAATTCGAAACACTGGCGAACAAGTGGAGCATGGATTGGGAGCTGCGCGATGCGCGAGCCAAGCGAAACGTTCTGATCTTGGTCTCGAAGCAGGATCACTGCCTGAACGATCTGCTGTATCGCCACCGCATCGGCGCGTTGTCGATGAATGTACCGGCGATCGTGTCAAACCACACCTCGTGCGCTTGGCTGGCGGAACGACATGGCATTCCCTTCTACCATGTGCCGGTAGATCGTCACGGGAAGGAAGCCGCAGAGACGCGGCTGCTCGAGTTGGTCGAAGCCATGCGGGTCGATCTGGTCGTGCTTGCGCGATACATGCAGGTGCTATCGGATGCGACATGTCGGAAGCTTGCGGGACGCTGCATCAACATCCACCACTCTTTCCTGCCGGGGTTCAAAGGCGCTGCGCCTTACACACAGGCGTTCAATCGCGGCGTGAAGCTTATTGGGGCGACAGCGCATTATGTCACCGGAGAACTCGACGAAGGGCCGATTATCTCGCAGTCGGTGGAGCGAGCTACGCATGTACACATGCCCGAAGATCTCGCTTTCATCGGTCGGGATATTGAATCGCGCGTGCTGGCCAGCGCGATCAAGCTGCACCTTGATGGGCGAATCTTCCTGAACGGGGCGAAGACAATCGTACTGGACTAGACGTCCACGAGTTGTCCGAGTGGCGTCGCGTCGAGACCTTCACGCGACCACGCATGCATCTGCGCCGCGACGGATGCCCTTCCCCGCGCCGCAAGTTCGCGCCGCAGTTTGGGCGATTGCGCAAGCATGCGCAGTCTGCCGGCCGCGTCGTCGATATCGGGCTCGGCCCATCTCAGATCGGCTGCGCGATAGACGCGCGACGGGTCGTGAACAGGGACGAGCGTATGGGCAATCAGGAGCTCGGGCACGTTGCTCATGAAATCGACATTGCCCGACCAGCCGGTGGCGAGCGCAGGAACGCCGGCGAGGAACGCCTCAGCCAGCGCGAGGCCAAACCCTTCTGAACGATGGGGCGAAAGGAGGACGCTGGCGGACCCGATCAGTTGGCCAACCTCAACGTCTGTAACACTGCCAACTCTAAATATAATGTCGCCACGACCCGAAGCTGCCGTCAACGCAGCCTCACGGAAACCGGGATGGACATCATCAGACTGCACCTTCAAAACGAGTCGGCGCAATGACGAAACCTCTGGAAAGGCCCGTTTATAGATCTCGATTGCTCCAATGAGATTCTTTCGCGTCGCACTCGACTTCAAATCGCCCATCGCGAGCACAACGAAATCGTCATTGAACGCATCGCTCGAAAATGGCGGTGCGCCCAAAAGAACGGGATGTGGCATGACCCGCACAGGAGTCTTCGCCCCTGAATTCCGCAAGGCATCCGCGACGAATTCACTGGGAGCCCAAATCTCATGGAATGCCTTCGCAGCTTGCACCCACGACGTCGGAACTCTCGACAGCTCATATGCCCAATACGCGATGCGGTGGCGACCCAGCCACTGATCCGGTTGCACTCGCGATAATGCTGCGATTGCTTCAGGCGCGTTCACATGCATAAGCCAAACGCCGCCCGGCTGATCAGTTGGAAGAAGGGCCAGAGATGCATCCGCGCTCGAAAACAGCGGCGCAAGATCGTGCTCGATCGGCGAATAGCCGGCGGCGCGAATGCCTTCGACGGTGAGGCGCGCCGCTCGGGAAATTCCTTTCGTGCCCGCCAGGAGACCTGAGATGACGATAGGACCTCGGACAGGCCGCTCGTTGTTGTTCGCGAGCGCTGCTTCAACCCGGCGCTGAGCAAGAGCAACGGCCACGTCCTGACCATACTTGCGAAATGAGGGCGGCACGATGGCGCGCCACGCTTTCCTCAATGTCACGCGGGAATTCGTTGTCTTCGTCATTGCGCAATGGCATGGCCGCAAGCTTGGGCGCAGTCAATCGACCGACTGTAGGCGGTGTCGTGGCTGTTCTATTGAACGATGCGGTGCCTACAGCAAACAGAACTCGGGGACCGGCCAATGAGTACGCGCTTCCATTCCACCGATCGGCTGACGTCCTGGGGGCGCATCGTGCGGGCGCCGCACTTCGTCGCTCGCCCCGGCTTCACCGACGAAATCGCACGATTGGTTTCGAGCTTTTCCTCTGATGATCCTGGTCTCGCGGTGGGTCTGCGGCGGTCCTACGGAGACAGCAATCTCAACCCGGGCGGCCGCGTCATTGACATGACGGGTCTGGACCGCCTGATCTACTTTGACAGCGATACGGGCATAATGCGCGCGGAAGCGGGCGTGTCATTGAGCCAGGCGCTGCAAGTGCTCGTGCCGCGCGGATGGTTTTTGCCAACCACGCCAGGGACGCGCTTCGTGACATTGGGCGGCGCCGTCGCCAACGATGTGCACGGCAAGAACCATCAGTCGGCAGGAACATTCGGCGCCTCTGTTATGCGGCTGAAGCTGCATCGGACTGACGGCCGCCCTCAGGAGATAGCGCCAGGCGATCCTCTTTTCCACGCGACGATGGGCGGGCTGGGCCTGACCGGCGTGATCGAGTGGGTCGAGTTTCGTGCGGTACGAGTCTCCTCCTCCGAAATCGAAGCGCACGACATGCCGTTCGAACACATCTCCGAATACTTCGATCTCGCGGCCAGCACCAAGGACGCCTATGAACACTCCATGGCCTGGGTGGACTGTATGGCGGGCGGCACAAAGATCGGGCGTGGCATTTTCACCGCGGGAAACTGGGCGACACATGGGACACTGACACCACACCAAGAAGCGCCGAGGCGCCGCGTGCCGATGGATACGCCCGGGCTCGTCCTGGGACGGCTGATGGTACGTTCGTTCAACAGCATCCGGCACGATCTTAAGAGCATGCGCACAGGGCCCTACCGGCAGCACTATGAGCAATTCCTTTATCCGCTGGACGCCATCGCGGACTGGAACCGGCTTTATGGGTCGGAAGGCTTTTACCAGTACCAGTGCGTCCTGCCCCCCGAAACAGCGCGCGCGGGGACGCTGCGACTGCTGGAGATAATCATGGCCTCGGGCCAAGCTTCACCCTTGGCTGTGCTCAAAAATTTTGGTCCGAACCCGCCAGTCGGCCTTCTTTCCTTTCCTCGCGAGGGAACGACGCTCGCGGTCGATATTCGCAACCGGGGCGAGGAAACCCTCGAACTCATGGCGAAGCTCGACGGGATTGTCGCGGATGCGCATGGTAGACTCTATCCCGCCAAGGACGGACGCGCCCCGCCCGGCCTGTTTCACGCCGGATATCCAAAGTGGCGGGAATTTCGTGCGCACGTCGATCCAGGCCTTTCATCGGCCTTCTGGAGGCGCGTGTCGGCATGACAGAAACAGGACAATCCGGCGGTCCTTCGAACCGCGTGGTGATCCTTGGAGCGCTTTCGGCAATCGCGATTGCGACGGCGCGCATTTACGCCACTGAACGCGCCGCGCTGGTGCTGGCCGGACGCAATGCTGAACGGCTGAGAGCGCTTGCCGACGACCTGCGCGCGCGAGGGGCTTCGCAGGTGGAAATCGCCGCGGTGGACCTTGAGGCCGCCGCGGCGGATGCGCCGAAACATATGGCCGACTGGAAAACAAAGCTGGGCGGCCTCGACCATGTGCATGTGATCTACGGATACCTTGGCGAGCAGGCGAAGGCATCTGCCGACCCGGCCGAACTTGCGCGCATTGTTTCGTCAAACTATGCGACAGCGGTGCAGTGGTGCGAAGCGGCCGCCAATATCATGCGAGTACAGAAACGCGGGTCAGTGGTGGCGGTCTCGTCCGTCGCAGGGGATCGCGGCCGCCAGTCGAACTACGCCTACGGTTCCGCCAAGGGTGGGCTTGCGCTCTACATGCAGGGACTGGCGCATTCGCTGGCGCCTACAGGCGCACGGGCGGCGGTCGTGAAACCGGGCTTCGTCGACACGCCCATGACCGACCGCATGAAGAAGGGCGGCCCACTGTGGGCGAGCCCCGACAAGGTCGCCCGGATCATTCGCCGCTCTGCAGACAGGGGCGGCCCGATTCAATACGCGCCGGGAATGTGGCGGCTAATCATGTTGATGATCCGGTCCGTGCCAACTTTCGTGTTCCACAAGACGAAAGTCTGATCACCTATTAAAGTCTTCGAGAACAAGGATGTAACAAAGGCCAGTTCCCGCGGGGTTTTGTCCATAGGTTCTTGAGCGATTGACATTAAAGCCTACGCTGACACGGAACTCGCAAGCCATGCCTGATAAGCTCCAGGGGAAAAAGGTGGCACATGACAGCAGCGGCAGCGCGACAGCCCTCAAGCGGCAAGTGACGCCTTCCACAGAGGCTGTCACGATGCCGCTGGCGGTGGATCTCGACGGCACCCTGCTCCTAACGGACACGCTGTTCGAAGCGCTTGCCGAACACCTGCTCCAGCGTCCGTTTTGGGCCATCCTGCAGCTGATCCAGCTTCCGTTCGGCATCGCAAAGGTCAAGGACCGGATGACGGCCGACGTCAGCCTCGATGTCGACATGCTGCCGGTTAATGAACAGGTCCTCGCCTATTGTCACGAAGCGAAGGCGGCAGGCCGGGAGGTGTGGCTGGTGTCCGCCGCCGACCAGAAGATCGTCGATCGGATCGCCGAGCGCTTCGGGATCTTTGACCGGGCGATTGGCAGCGACGGCAAGACGAACAACAAGGGGTCAGCCAAGGCGCGCTTGCTCGAAGAAACAGCGCCGGAAGGCTTCGAATACATCGGCGATAGCCCGGCAGACCTAAAGGTCTGGAAGAGGGCCGCGCGGGCTTCCTATGTCGGAAAAGGCGAACCGCGCCGTCAGTCTATCGAAAAGATGGGCGTTGCCGTTGCGCGCGCCTTTGACCGGCCGGAGGCCGGGATCAAGGCGTGGCTGAAGGCGCTGCGTCTGCACCAGTGGGCGAAGAACGCGCTTATCTTCGTGCCTGCCATACTTTCGATGACGATCGTCAACCCGGCGATATTCATTAAGCTGCTTATCGCTCTGCCGCTTCTAGGTGTCATGGCGTCGGGCACCTACATTCTGAACGATCTTCTCGATCTACAGGCTGATCGCGGACACCGCTCAAAGCACAAACGGCCCTTTGCATCCGGATGCATCAAGCTCTGGCAAGGTTTCGTGGCTGCGCCCTGCTTGATTTTGGGCGGCCTCGTTGGCGGGTTGCTCCTTTCCCCCGCCTTCGCCACGACGATGCTTTGCTATCTCGTTATTACCCTGCTCTACTCGATGCGCCTGAAGCGCGTTGCGCTTGGTGACGCCGTCGCGCTGAGCTTCCTCTACACGCTGCGCCTCCTCATGGGCGCGGTGCTAGCCACAGTCGCACTCAGCTCGTGGTTGTTGGTCTTCTCGATGTTCTTGTTCGTGTCGCTGTCGATGGCAAAGCGGCATGTCGAGGTGCTCCAACTTGCGGCCTCAGGTGAACGGCATGTTGCAAACCGCGGCTATCGTGCGGGTGACGCTGGACTGACGCTGGGCCTTGGTCTGGCGACTGCAACGGCTGCACTGTTGATCCTGGTGCTGAGCATCATCGAATCAGATTGGCCACCGGGCCTTTACAGCGCACCCGACGCGCTGTGGGCAACGCCGATCATCCTGTCGGCTTGGGTAATGCGCGTCTGGCTGCTCGCCAATCGCGGCGAGCTGCACGACGATCCTGTTGTATTTGCCGTCAAGGACGGGCAGAGCCTGATTGCGGGCGCCGCTTTGGTGCTCAGCTTTCTGGCGGCTAGGGTCCTGCCGCCGGATTTCATCTCAGCTTTCAACCTTGACCACGTGTTCGGCGCACGCTGAACTGGCTTCATGGACACAGCGAACATGCCGGAGCGTCCTCGCAAAGGGCGAACGCTTGTGCAATTCGCGTTCTTTCTGATGCTCGGCGGCTTTGCGGCACTCACCAACATCGTTGCGCGCTATCTGCTAAATTTTGTCATGCCATTCGAGCCTGCCGTGATCCTCGCTTACATCGCGGGGATGATCATTGCCTTCGCACTCTACGGACGCCTACTTTTCGACGGCAGTGAGAGCGCCTTGTCACGCCGCATCATACGCTTCGCGCAGGTAAACCTGCTCGGCGGGTTTCTCGCCTGGGTTGTCAGCACTGTGATGGCGCGGATACTTCTGCCAGCTGCGGGCTGGGAATGGCATCCATTCGAGGTCGCCCACATCATCGGCGTCGTGACCCCAGCCTTCACCAGCTACCTTCTACACAAGCACTACACTTTCGCTTAAGCGAACTAAAATCACCGCCTCACTTACTTGCCGTACTTGCGACGTTATCGCTGTTTGAGTTTGAAGTTTAGAAGTGGCTCGGTTTGTCTGAACAGGTTCCGGGGTTTGGATAAGTGGATTTCCGCCTCGGTTGTGCTGAGACCGGGATTGGCTGCAACGGGTTGAAATACTCCTCGTCCAGGGTTTGCCGGTCAAGACTCGAGTGTGGGCGTCCGGTATCGTAGAAGTCGAGATAGCGGCCGAGCGAGGCGCGCGCTTCCGACACGCTGGCGTAGGCACGCAGGTAGACCTCCTCGTACTTGATGGTTCGCAGAGCCGCTCGACGAACCCGTTGTCCCGCCACGCGCCTCTGCCGTCCATGCGGATGGCGATGCCGGCCGTCTTCAGCATGCCGTTTAACGCCATCGAGATAAATTGGCTTCCCTGATCGGCGCTGAAGATTCCTTGTGCCCGGCAACAGCCCGGCCCTGTCGAGCGCGACGGACAAGAAATCATGCTCCAGCGCCAGCTGACCGATCTTGGCGTGCAGAGACTTCACGTCGATCGCCGGCGCAGCGACCTCAGACTTTTCCGCGCTGTCGAACACCTTGTAGGCGCCCTGCAGCAGTTGCTCCCGCAAGATCGAAATCTGGTTCGCGTGAACGTCGAACTGTTCAGCCAGCTCCGACATCGTCTTCTCACCGCGTATCGCGGCCAGCACCACTTTCGCCTTGAAGACCGGGCTATAGTTCCGGCGTGTTCGTCTGCTCATCGTCACTCCTGCTCTCGGCCATCATGCCGATCTCAGGCAGAAACTCCACTTAGCGCCATGCGCAGATTTCCCGAGCCATTTCTGTGATGGAAATTCGCAGGGGTTCGTAAGGTAAAACGAGTCTCATAGTCCGATCTTGGTCAGCGGCACGGGCGCGTATGACACGCCCTCTTCGGTCGAATGATCAAAGGCCGGCGAACCGAAGGGATCGGCATCTATCAACGATCCCCATACACTTCGGAAAATACTTGTTTCCCCACGGCGGCGCGCTCGCTTTTTTTGATTGTCGTCGTCGCTGCCGCGCGACCGTCCTTCGTCGTGAAGCAAAATGGCATCACCACGATAGATCGTCTTGAAGCCCTTACTGTGCAAACGCAGACAGAAATCGACGTCGTTGAGCGTCACAGGGAAGTTCTTCTCATCTAGGCCACCCACGATGTTGAAAACATCGCGTCGGACGGCCAAGCACGCACCAGTTACCGCCATGCGTTGCCCTGGATAAACGATATAGGGATTACGTTCGGCCTCGTCCGGGCTCGCGTGTCTCCAGAGGTGGCCGCAGACTCCGCCTAGCCCAAGCATGATTCCAGCGTGTTGAATGGCTCCCGACGCATACAATAAGCGGGCGCCCACGGCGCCAACAGAAGGATCAAGTACGGAATCGACAATCCTATGAAGCCAGCCTGGCTCAACAGGGCGCACATCATCATTAAGCAGCAACAAGACGTCTCCAGTTGCCACGCGTGCCCCGCCATTTATCAGGCGCGAGAAATTGAAGTCCCCTGCATCACGAACAACTTCGAGAGGAATCCTACTTGCCGCCCTCTTTAGAACGTCGCCAAGACAGGGGTCTTCCGACCCGTTGTCGACAATAACCACCGCGAGGTTTGAATAGCCGGTCTGCGCGATTAGCCCGTCGAGACATTTCTCAAGAAGGTCGATTCTATATTTGGTCGGAATAATTGCTGTGACGCGCGGCCACTCCGAACGCATCGGCATGGGCGGTCTGGGTAGCGCCGACGGAGTGGATCGATTTTCACGCACCGCCAGCGGCAACGGAAGTCGATGCACGCCGGCGCCATTTGAACGCTCCGCTATTTCCTTCAGGTGCGACCAGGCGTTCTCAGCTGTCAGCTCACTTGCAACATCCCGGAAGAAGACTGGAAGGCCACAGTAGTTGGTCCATTTGGCAAGTTCATCGTTCCATTGCGGAGTGGGAATAACTGTACCGCCTTCCAAAGCGTCCCCATAGATGGCGCTTATATGAGGTTGCTCGAGAAAGGTTCTGTTCACTAAGTCAAGCGTCCTAATATCAAGAACGGCATCCGCATCCATCACATATGTGATGTCCCCGCTTCGCAGGATATTGCTTGGCGCCATCGACGCTGCCGCGTTGATTTGCTGGCCTTGCCCACGGCTTGCTGCAGCTGTCGCACCACGCGCGCCGAAGCTGTTGCGTGACAGCATAAGGCGAGCTGCCGAGGTAACGCGCGCGAGCGGCTTTTCACCTCTTAAAGTCTGCGCGCCACGCCGAGCAAAGAAGCGTGCAACCTCCCAAGCATCAAGTCGGCGGAAAGAAAGCTTGCGAAAACCTCGATGCCCCGGCCACGCCGATACGATTAGGTCTATTTCCACAGTGGCTGATACGCCCAAGCGCAGATTCATTTTTCCGCTTCTTGCCGGACGGTACGCGAAAATCAAACCCGCATCATCCCGGATGCGTATTTCGGTGTCCTCGTCATCGCCATCGGATTCGAAAGTCCACCAACCTCGTTGGAGGGGCACGTTGCAATATCGGGCAATCGCCCAAGGCGTGTTGACCTGAAATGCATCATTGAAGAGCACAACGTCTCCCACCGGGGTGAATGGTGCGGCAAGTAAATCAATGCTCTTAGGGCCAGCGCGATTACTATTGGCCATGAGTTGACGTGGTTGGCACGATAATACCCCCCACCCCGCCTGCTGATTGACTCAAAGCCAAAGAGTTCCAGTGCATGGCCGCACCAACTTCCTTTATAGGTTTTTCCTAACGCACCTGTGCGCCTTCGAAACAAGAGAGGCCTCAGTTCGGACGCCGCTAAACTGAAATTAAGCACCGGCTTGTGCCAAGTTATCAAACCTGCTTCCCCGAGCCATTCCGGCGTACATCTTCCGAGACTTATGGCTCCAATCTTGTAATTCGTTCGCCCCTCCAAACCCGAATGCCGGCTGCCGTCACGTTTCTAAGAAACTTTCTGCGAACGACTTGGCGAGTTTGTCGACCGCCATGATCTGACGCATCAATTCCTCGAGCTGGCTCAGCGGCACCATGTTGGGCCCATCGCTTGGCGCATTGTCGGGATCCTGGTGGGTCTCGATGAAGACGGCGGCGACGCCTACGGCGGCGGCGGCGCGGGCGAGGATCGGCACATACTGGCGCTGGCCGCCTGACGTGGCGCCCTGGCCGCCGGGTTGTTGCACCGAATGGGTGGCGTCGAACACGACCGGCGCGCCGGTGGCGGCAAGTTCAGGCAGTGCGCGCATGTCGGAGATCAGCGTGTTGTAGCCGAAGGAAACACCGCGCTCGCAGACCAGCACGTCACGGCAGCCGGACTGAACCAGCTTCTGCACGACATGCTTCATGTCCCACGGGGCAAGGAACTGGCCTTTTTTGACGTTGATTGGCTTGCCGGCCTGTGCGGCGGCGATCAGCAGGTCAGTCTGGCGCGAGAGGAAGGCGGGGATCTGGAGAACGTCGACCGCCTTGGCGGCTTCGGCGCACTGTTCCGGCAGGTGAACATCCGTGATCACCGGCAGGCCCGAAGTCTCGCGGATCTCGGCGAAGATATCGAGCGCGGAGGACAGGCCGACGCCGCGGGCCGTATTGATGCTGGAGCGGTTCGCCTTGTCGAACGAGGTCTTGTAGATGAGCTGGGCGCCCAGCCTGTCTGCGATTTCACGCAGGGCGGCTGACATTTCGAGGCCGTGCGCCCGGCTTTCGAGCTGGCAGGGGCCGGCGATGAAAGCGACCGGAAGCTCCTGACCGATGCGAACTTTTCCGCGCGGCGCCGGGATTTCCACGATGCGGTTGGGGGCGAGATTCAGGCCGTCGGCCATGACGGGTCTCCAATAGGTAAGTTCGCTGGCTTATATGAACTTCCTGGGCTTGCATCGCCAGCGTGCGGCTGCGCTCATTGCAAAAAGCAACTCGTATCGATCGCATGAATGGCGATAAAAAGTTAGGATCAACGCGCGGAAGTCTCGTCAAGCCACCAGTTTGTCTGCGTATTGTTTTCAGCGGTTTCTAGGCTAAATATCATTGTGCCAGCATTACCAGTTTGCCACGTACTCGTGAACGTAGACCATCCGGTGCCGTAGCGCCTCGTTGACGCCAACAAGATCGGTGCGCGCAAGAAGCGCCTGCATGGCTGCTTCCGTTCGGAAAATGTCGACTCGATTGACGATCTCATGCCGCAGGTAGTGGATCACTGCCACGTCCGCGAGTTGCTCCGGAAAGGCCGACTCGATACCCGGATCGTTAGGGTAGTTGTAGCGCATCGGCAGGACATCGATCGCCACGCCTCCCTTGTACATCATCAACGTGAAGGCAATCTGGTCGCAGAATATCGTGTCATGAACGCTCCGCACGGCTTCTGTAGCAGAAATGGCATGCGCGGCTAGACGGTTCATCGAATTGCCGGTGCCAAAAATTACGCCGCTGTTGAAATATGCCGGGGAGCGCCTGGCAGACCGATCGTTAAAGAGCAAGCCGAAGGCCGGATGTTCATTGACCAGGATGGGCGCGCGCAGATCGTAGGCCGCAAAGAACCTCAGCCACCAATCCTGATGCGAGCCGGGAGGCATCGTGGAGAACGGCTCGATAAATGGCGATACGTGCGCCATCGATCCCGCAACCCCATCGGTCTGCTCCAATCGGTCCCAAACCTCAGGCATAGGGCGCATAAAGAGAATGTCGGCATCAGCAATGATGACGAACTTCGACGTGAATGGCTCCCGGAAGCGGTCCATCATCGTGCCGACATAACGAAACTTGTCGGCACGCCATTTGAGAAAGGCGTCTTTGGGCGTCCAAGACCAGATGATGCCCTCGTCCCGAGCCCAAGGACAAACTGCGTCGATGTCGAACGGGTCGTTCTCGTCACCTACGGATACAAGAAAGCGTGTATCGTCGTAGGGTGGTCCTAGCGAGCGCAGGGACGTTGCTAGATAACGAACCTGATTGAAGAAATGCGGCTTCGGGCTGATCGGAATTCGGACTTCAAGAAAACACTTGTTCACATGGACGCCCCTATCGGTCGTCGAATATTGTAATCCTGCTATCTACTGGTCTGTCAACGGCGGAGCAAAATTACATCAGCCGGGCGGAGTAAAAGTACATCACTTGCAGTGAGCGCAGGTGTTAACGCCGAGGGCCCCCAATTGGGGGCCCTCGGCGTTTCGGCCGAAGTTTTGGGCGAC
>CANJWR010000126.1 GCA_947478455.1 Beijerinckiaceae bacterium
AGATCGGATTTCCAAGTCTGATCCATGGCCGGCCCTCCGCGATGCCGACCACCCATGAATCACGCAATATGAATTTCGGGAATCCCAAAAATGTCATGCACCTCAAAAATCTGCCAAAGTAGTGCTAGGCTCAGGACTCATTGATCAGAGCCAGAAGATGACGACTGCGGCGATACAAATGGCTGAGAAGAATGTGTGGGCGCACCGGTCATAGCGGGTGTGGATGCGCCTCCAGTCCTTTATCCTCCCGAACATGTTCTCAATCTTGTGGCGTTGGCGATAGAGCGTTCGATCATGCTGGATTGGGGCTTTGCGGTTCGATTTTGAGGGAATGCAGGCCGCGATTCCTTTGTCGGCCAGAGCTTGCCTGAACCAGTCTGCGTCATATCCCTTGTCGCCCAGCAGTTCCCTGGCCCTCGGCAGGAAAGGCAACATCAGTGCCGCGCCTTTGAAGTCGCTCATCTGGCCTTCGGTGAGCAGCAGAACGAGTGGACGTCCATTGCCATCACAGACGGCGTGCAGCTTCGAGTTCAGGCCGCCTTTCGTGCGCCCGATACGTCGGGGAACAGCCCCTTTTTAAGCAGACTGGCCGCGGTTCGGTGAGCCTTCAGGTGGGTGGCGTCGATCATCATGCGTTTCGGCTTGCCGGCCTTGCGGGCAAGTTCGGCGAAGATTTTGTTGAACACGCCCAGACGGCTCCAGCGCACGAAGCGATTGTAGATCGTCTTGTGGGGTCCATAATCTGCCGGCGCATCGCGCCAGCGCAAGCCGTTGCGAATGACGAAGATGATGCCGCTGATCACCCGTCGGTCGTCCACGCGAGCGATGCCGTGCGACAGCGGAAAGAAAGGCTCGATCCGACGCATTTGCGCTTCTGATAGCATGAACAAATCAGCCATGGCGACGCCTCCGTGCATCACCAATGAATCAGCAGACCATGCAAACCGCAAGAACTTTAATGGGTCCTGAGCCTAGCCTGCGACAAATATCGAACAAAGAGCTTCTGCCGAGCGAATATCGGAGAAGGCGCTTTTGGACAATTCGATGATATCGTTCGCTCTGTGGGCCTGACCGATCCGACCGAGCATGGCCTGCGCCTTTTCGGCAAGCTGTATGTCGTTCATGCGATTTTTGGGCGAGCCGACGGGTTCATCTACCCTGCAATTGAACGCGCCCGTCAACGTCAGGACGTCCAGTTGCGCCGCCCACACATTCGGAAAAATGGCGTCAAGCCCGGGGTCTCCAACAATCTCGCAAAGTTGTGCCAAACGGAAGATTTCGGCATTGGCGAGCACATTCGTGCGCTCGACATCATAAAGTTCTGACGGAGCAACTGCCGCTGTTGCGACCTGCGCGGCGACGCTGACGAAACTGGACGCTCGTATTTTAGGATCGAGCTTCTGGCTGATCATCGAGACGTGGTCGGTCGGAACCCGGATGCTGATCTTCTTGATCGTCATCGGATCAAGTCCATCGGCGACGAGTTCCCGCATGGCCTCTGCGGCGCTCAGGCACTGGCGGGCGGTCCCGTATGGCTTGAGGGACAGTTCGGGATAGACGCTGCGCTGCCCGAGCGATCGCGTGAGCTTGTCGCCGTCGAATTCCGTCCCGAGCGAACTGGCGATCCATGCAGCGTCGGGCGGCATTGAACTGCCGTTGAAGCCGTTGCGGGCAGCGAGCGCACAACGCAATCCGTTGGCGACTGCCATCGAGAACACAATCCAGCGTCCGGAGGGTTCGCGATTGAAGCGGCCTGACTTGCCGCTCGTCATAATGGCGGCCAGCGAAAGTGCTTCGTGCGTTTCGTCTTCTGTCAGTCCCTGAATTCTGGCGGCTGTGGCGCAGGCCGCGAGCGTTGCTGCCGACCTGGTGGGCCAGAAGCCTCTGGAAATCGCGCGGGCGCCGTCCATGGCCTTGCCGAAGCGCACCAGCAATTCCGTCCCAACATAAATGGCGCTTTCGATCGTTTGGGGCTGGCATCCCGTGGAGCTTGCCAGCGCCAGCGCAATCGGCACGGCGACCGAACTGGGCGTTGTGGTGGAGGCGATATGAATGTCGTCCATCTCGGTCAGCCGGACCAGGCCGGCGAGACCTGCGAATGCTTCTGGCGATTGCCCGGTCCCGAATATATTTGTCAGCGCAGCGCCTTCTTGCGCGCGAGCGCCCACAATGCGGCCGACCACCGCATCAGCGGCATGCCGGCGCAGAATGTCGCGATCCAGTTGCGGCAAATCAAACGCATTTGCGTTTGTGACAAAGGCCGCAAGCTCGCGCAGAAGCGTCATCAGATATTCCTGTCACTATGTCGGCCGTTCGACTCAGGCCTTCGGAATAGCGGTCTTCAGATAGTTCGTAAATTCCAGAACAGGTTTGGCGAATTTGCGCTTCGGATTGACCAGCAATCTCACATCCAGCGCCAGCGCGGGCGCATCGAGATCGATCAGCGCCACGCGCCCGGCCGCGACGTCGGGCTCAATCGAGGCGCGCAGCGAGCAACCAAGTCCGACGCCCAGTTCGCCAAGATCGCGCACGACCGAGAACTCTGTCGCTTCCGCCACGACCCGGATGCGTTCGACCCCAAGCGCCGTGAGCATTTTCCGCTGGGTGCGGCCGAACAGTGACGACGCGACCGGGCCAACGAAATCATAATCGGACAGTTCGTGCGGCGGCACATTGCGACGGCCTGCAAGCGGATGATCCGGCGGGCCGAAAATCGCGAAAGGCAATCGCCCGATGACAAGCGAAGGCAAACCATCGGGCTCGTCGTTCGACATGAGGCAACCGATGTCGGACGAACCCATGCGGACGGCTGCGATCACCTCTTCCTGAAAGGCGATGCGCACGGAGAGTTTGATGTCGCGATGTCCACGCACGAAAGTGGCGATAGGCATGCGCAGCACGGTATGGGCCAATGATCGCTGACACGAGAAGGCCACCATGGAGGCAGCTTCGCCCGTGCGGGCAGCAAGGTCTTCCTCAAGTTTTGTGGTCCGGTCGATCAACTCGCGGGCATGGATAAGGAAATTGCGTCCGGCTTCTGTCAGCACGGCGTGGCGGCCGCTGCTGCGGTCGAACAATTGCGCGCCGGTCTCTTTCTCCAGGCTGTGGACATGAGCGCTGACAGACGGCTGCGAAATGCCCAGACCGCGCGCCGCACCGGCGAAGGAACCGGCTTCGACGATGGAAACGAAAACCTGCAGGCGCCGGATGCTGAGGGATATCATCGATAGGCCTATAGCCTTTAGGCTATATTAGATCAAGCGCGATCGACCTTGCTTCCGGCCTGCTTCCATTTACCAACAGACGCAATGCGTGGTCGTCGAGAGCCGCGCGCGAGCCGCATTGCTGGCGGCAACAGGAGGAAATGATGCACGTTACCCGTCGCACTGCACTGGCAATGTCCGCAGCCACGCTGGTTCTGGGAGCCCGTCCGGCTTTCGCGGCCGACAAGCTTCGCATCGGCAAGGCCATCGGATCATCCTTCCCGTTCGCCGGCGCCGATTTCGGCAAGGCCAAGGGCTTTTTCGCCGCTGACGGCATTGAAGTCGAGATTTCCACATTCCGCGGCGATGGCCAGATGCAGCAGGCCTTGACCGCCGGCACCATCGACATCGGGTTCGGCTCGGGCCCCGGCATGGGCTATGCGGCCAAAGGCGTGCCGGCGATTGCTGTGTCTGCGCTGGCGAGCGAGCCGCGCAACATGTCGCTGGTGGTCGCCAAGAACGGCCCGATCAAGACGATTGAAGATCTGAAAGGCAAGCGTATCGGCGTCACCACTGCAGGTTCGCTCACCGACTGGCTGACGCGCCGCCTCTCCGAGAGCATGGGGTGGGGCCCTGCCGGCATTGAGGTGACGCCGCTGGGCGAAATGCGCACGCGACTCGCGGCCATGAAGTCGGGCGAACTCGCCGGTAGCGTCAATTCGATTCAGGAGACGCTCAACCTCGTCGAGAATGGCGAGGGGCGCCTGCTGGCGACGTTCGGCGATTCTGTACCCGACTTCCATACACATGTGATCTTCGCGCACCGCAATCTCATCAGCAAAAATCCGGATGCCCTTAAGCGCTTCCTGCATGCATGGTTCACGACCGTGAAATATATGCGCGAAAATCGCGCGGAGACCGTCAAGGCCATTGCGGCGACGATGGATTTGCCGGCCACGATCGTCGACACCAGCTACGATTTCGAAATGAAGATGATTTCGCTCGACGGCGCGTTCAACCCGAAGGCGATTGAGATCATCCGCCGCTCGCTGAAGGATCTCGATATTCTTGATCGGGTGCCGGAGGCGAATGAAATCTACCTGCCGGGCTATACGCCAGTGAAGCTTTGAGTGGATTTCTGCGCGTGAACGAGCCTGCAATTTCGATCCGCAATGTAACGCAGCGCTACGAGGGCAGCGGCGCCTCGGGCGCTGTTCTGGCGATCGACGAGGTGTCGCTCGATATTCGCAAGGGTGAATTCGTCTGCCTGCTCGGGCCGTCCGGTTGTGGCAAGAGCACGTTGCTGAACATTATCGGCGGGCTTTTTCGCCCGACGAGCGGGACTTGTACGGTTGCGGGGCGGCTCGTCGATGGCGAGCCGCATCCCGACCAGATCGCCTTCGTGTTTCAGGAAAGCACACTCTTTCCCTGGTACACGGTGATCGAGAATTTTCGCATCGCCCTCAAGTTCAAGGGCATCGCTAAATCGGAATGGGATGACAGGGCCATGCGGGCTCTCAAGTCTGTCGGTATGGCGTCGTTTGCGCAGAGCTATCCGGATCAGCTTTCGGTCGGTATGCGGCAGCGCGTGAATATGGCGCGCGGCATTTGCGTCGAGACCGATATTCTGCTCATGGACGAGCCTTTCGCGGCGCTCGACGAACAGACCCGTATGGTGCTCGGCGAGGATCTCTCGCAACTTTTGGCCGCCACCGGCAAGACAATTGTTTTCGTGACGCATTCGCTGGCGGAGGCGGTTTTCCTCTCCGACCGCATTGTGGTGATGACCGCAAGGCCCGGACGCATCAAGACGATCATCGACGTTAACGAACCGCATCCACGTTCGCCCGATTTCATGCTGGAGCCGCGCTTCAGCGAGCTTCGCAACGAATGCTATTCGCTTCTGCGCGATGAAATTCGTGCGACTGTTGCGGCGCAGCGAGATCCGCAGGGCGCCGACGCATGACGTCTGAACGTGGCACCTTCGGAACACGCAGCGTTCAGTTTGCCTTTCTGGCCATTGCGGGCGGAGCATGGTGGTTCGCCACCGAAACCGGCAGCGTGAGCCGTCTGCTCTTGCCGCCGCCGGCTTCCGTATACGCGACGCTGGAACGTCTCGTGCAAACGTCAGCTTTCTGGTCGGCGGTTCTGGTGACGCTGACGACAATCGCCAAAGCATTTTCCATTGCACTGGTCGTCGGCATTCTGGCCGGATATCTCATCACGCGTTCGAAGCTTGCTATGGACGTGATCGAGCCGGTGATCTCGGGATTGTTCACGATCCCGATCACACTTTTCTTTCCTATGTTCATTTTGTTCTTCGGAATAGGATCCGGATCGAAGGTTGCCTACGGCGCTACCTATGCGTTTTTTCCCATTGCGCTGAATACTATTGCGGCCTTCTCTGGCCTTGAAGAACGCTATCTGCGCGCTGCGCGGTCCATGGGCGCAGGTCGTTGGGATACATTCCGGTATATACTGCTGCCGGGCGCTTTTCCGGTGCTGATGACCGGGCTACGCATCGGGTTCTTCATCTGTCTGGCTTCTGTGCTGGGCGGGGAAACAATTTCGTCGGTCGCCGGCATCGGACGCAATATTGCGCTGGCTGCGGAACTGATGGAATCGGCGCGCATGTTTGCGTGGATCACCTTTGTGGTTCTCTCATCGGTGACGTTGAACCTGCTCGTCTATAGCCTCGAAACCCGCCTGCGGAGCCGCTGACATGAGCGAAGCGACCCTCCAGGCAAAGACCTCGACTTTCAGTGCCGTGTGGCGCAACCCGACATTTCTGCGCGTGTTGTTGATCGCTGCGGTCGTTCTCGCGCTTGAAATCTACGGGCGGGGATGGGCTGATCCGGCCTTCATGTCGCCGCCGAGCGGCATCATGAATGCCTTTCTCGTCAAGATCGCCCCGGAACCGAAGATCATTGAGGCGTTGTGGTTCTGCGTTCTGCAAATTGCTGCCGCCTATGCGCTTTCGGTTGTGGTCGGCGTCATCATCGGGCTTGCCATTGGGGCGACCAATTTCAGTCGCGTTGCATTCTTCCCCGTTGTCTTGCTGCTGTTCGCCATTCCGCAAGTTTCGCTTCTACCACTCGTGATCCTCATGTTCGGTCTCGGGCCAGCGGCGAAGATCGCCTTCGGCTTCAGTCATGGCGTGTTCCCGATTATCATGAATGTTGTGGCCGGCATGCGCGACGTGAAAGAGTTGCACCGGCGCGCGGCGCGCTCCATGGGCGCAAGTCGCGCAGATACGATCCGCCATGTGATCCTGCCGCATATCGTGCCAAGTCTTTTTACCGGCCTGCGGCTTGGCATGACGCTCACATTGCTCGGCGTCATTCTTGCGGAACTTTACGTCTCGACCGGCGGCATAGGCTATTACACGCGCCTTTTCGCCGAAAACTACAGCCCTGCGCCGCTCTTTGCGCTCATCGGCTGTCTGGCGCTGATTGCAGTGCTGTTCAACGAACTCGTGCGGATTGCAGAACGCCGCCTTACGCCCGGCAAGCGCCGCCACCCCAAGCTCAAAATCCCGGTGAAGGAATGAACATAGTTGGTATCGATATCGGCGGGACGTTTACGGACCTCGTCGGTTGCATCGATGGAAAGATCGTTACATCCAAAACGTCGACTACGCCTGCCGATCCGACTTTGGGCGTAGCGGAATCGTTGCGGCTCGCGGAATGCGATCTGCCTGCGCTGGGTGAAGTGCTGCATGGTTCGACGATCGCCATCAACACCGTCCTTGAGCGCAAGGGAGCGAAGACGGCGCTGATCACCACGAAGGGTTTTCGCGATGTCTACGCCATCGGGCGCGGCAATCGTATCGAGGCATTCAATCTCTGGTTCCACAGGCCGAAGCCGCTGGTTGAACGCCAGTATACCTATGAGTTGACCGAGCGCGTGAATGCTGCGGGCGAAGTGCTGACGGCGCTTGACCCGACTGAAGTGGAACAGCTTGCCAAAGAGTTAAAGCGCGCGGGCGTCGATGCTGTCTCTGTTTGTCTTCTGCATTCCTATGCGAATCCCGATCATGAACGCGCTGCAGGCGAAATCCTGCGCCGCGCTGATCCGTCACTGTTCGTCACGCTGAGCCACGAGATTCTGCGCGAATTCCGAGAATACGAGCGCACCTCGACGACGGCGCTCAACGCCTATGTGGGCCCACGCGTGCGCAACTATCTCAACACGCTCGAGACCTATCTGCGCGGCGCGAGTTTCGCCGGAAAGTTTCATATCATGCGCTCGAACGGCGGCGTGATGTCGCTCGATCAGGCGCGTACGCAGCCAGTGTCGATGATGGAATCCGGCCCGGTGGCGGGCATGATCGGCGCAGGCCGCTTGGCTGTGCATCTCGGGCTCGATCAATGTATTGGCTTCGACATGGGCGGCACGACCGCCAAATCGTCGCTGATCACCAAGGGACAACCCGCTATCGAAGAGGGCTATGTGATCGGCGATCCGGCCTCCGGACAGCCGATGCAATTGCCGGTCGTCGATATTGTCGAAGTCGGCAACGGCGGCGGCTCGATTGCGTGGGTCGATGGCGCAGGAGGACTGCATGTCGGGCCCAAAAGCGCTGGAGCGGATCCTGGCCCTGCCTGTTACGGCAAGGGCTCCATGGATCCGGTCGTCACCGATGCCGATCTGGTGCTGGGACGCATCAATGGCGAACGCTTCCTGAACGGCGCGATGCGCCTCGATATCGAGGCTGCGCGCCGCGCGCTTGATCTCAAGGTCGGAAAGCCGCTCGGGTTGCCGACGATGGAAGCGGCGCTCGGCGTTGCGACCATTTCGGACGCCAACATGTCGCTTTCGGTTCGGGCGGTGTCTGTCAACAAGGGCGTCGATCCACGCGACACGGCGATGATTGCCTTCGGCGGCGCGGGACCGTTGCACGCTATTGCGATTGCGCGCGAGATCTTCATTCCTCAGGTCGTCATTCCAAAACTTCCCGGCACATTTTCGGCGCTGGGAATGCTGATGGCCTCTTGGCGCGCCGATCTGGTTCGCACGCTCGTCGGTCGGCTCGGTGCGCTCGATAACGCGCTCGTGGAGCGGGCCTTCGGCGAACTTGCGCAGGATGGCAAGGCGCAGATGGAACTCAACGGCATCACAGGCGCGATTGCAGATTTCCGCTTCTATGCCGACATGCGCTATGTGGGTCAGGAACATGCATTAGCGATCCGTATCGACAGCGCCAAAGCGTTGACAGGCGATACGACCGCCGTGCGCAAGGCGTTTCATGAAGAGCACGACACGCGCTATGGTCAGGCGGCCGTCGACGAGCAACTCGAAATCGTCAACCTGCGTCTCGTCATCACAGCGCCCCGTCCCGATACGCTGGCTGAGCAATGGCTCACTGAGCCATGGGCTCCGACCGAAGACATGCCGGAGACCTCACGCGATGTCGTCTATGACGATCCGCAAAAACCCATGAAGGCGCGTGTTCTCTGGCGTCCTTCCATGCCGGCGGGCATGACCATCATCGGGCCTGCGGTGATCGAGGAGCCCAATTCGACCATCCTGATCCACCCCGGCGACAAGGTAACGGTGACGTATGCCGGCCATCTGATCGTCGATATCGCCCGGAAGGACTGACCATGAGCAATCAACACGCCGGCGCGCATCCCATCACGGTCGAAGTGGTTCGCAATTCCATCGTCGCCTATGCGGACGAGATGGCGAATGCGCTCTGCAAGGCGGCCTACAATATGATGATCTACGAGGTTCGCGATTTCTGTTGCGGCCTTATCGACACTCAGGGCCGCATGATTTCGCAAAATCGCGGCGGCCTGCCTATCTTCCTCGCCGACCTCGGCGTGGCGGTCGAGGACGGTATCCGGCGCTGGGGTCTTGACGGGTTCAAGCCTGGCGACATCATGATCATGAATCATGGCGAGGTCTGCGGGCAGCATCTTAACAATGTGGTTATCTATGCGCCCTGTTTTGTCGATGGTGTGCTGGTGGCCTTTGCGGCCAATCGCGCCCACTGGGTCGATATCGGCGGCATGCGCATCGGATTCGGGTCATCGCTGACCACGGAAATTTTCGCAGAGGGCATCCAGATGCGCTCGCTGAAAATTTACGAGGCAGGTGTTCGCAACGAGACGCTTTGGCAGATCATCCACGACAACGTGCGGTTTCCGGCAGCCTGTCTTGGCGACATGCGCGCGCAGGTCGCGTCTTGCCAGCTCGGCGCGCGCCGATATGGCGAACTCGTGTTGCGCTACGGTCGAGAGACGGTCGAAACCTGCATCGCGCGCATCTGGGATCAGGCAGATATCGCGGTCCGGGCCGTCATCGAGAAGATTCCGGACGGAACCTATGTGGCCGAAAGCGCGCTCGACAATGACGGGCGCAATCTCGATGTGATGATCCGCATCAAGACGACCGTCACCATCAAGGGATCGACCATGACGGTCGATTATTCCGAGATGAATCCGCAGACGCATTCGCCGCTGAATTCCGGCAAGTCGGGCGGCATTGCGGCGGCGCGCGTAGCTTTCAAGGCGATCACGTCGCCAGATCTCGACGTCAACGAAGGCTGTTTCCGCGCGCTCGAAGTGATCACGCCCGAGGGCACGATCGTCAACGCAAAGGCCGGCGCAGCCATCGGTCTGTGGAGCATTGCGCTGCCGACCACGATCGACACCATCCTGAAGGCGCTTGCGCCAGCTTTGCCGGACCGCATTCCGGCCGCCCACAAGGGAGATATGGGCGGTTGCTCGTTCTACGGATTTCGCAAGGACGGCAGTCGTTTTCTGCTGCTCAATATTTTCGGCGGTGGCTGGGGCGGTCGTCCGGCCGAAGACGGCGAGGATGCGAGCGTCTCCGTCTGTCAGGGCGATGTACGCAATTCGCCGGTCGAACTGCAGGAAATTCGATATCCAATTCTGGTCGAGGAACATGCGCTGCGTGAAGATTCCGGCGGCGCGGGTCGTTTCCGCGGCGGACTTGGCGTGCGGATTACTTACAAGACGCTCGTGCCCTGCAAGGTGACGATCAATTGTGAACGCACGAAGGTTCCGCCGTGGGGTCTCGCGGGCGGTTTGCCCGGCGCGCATAATCTGGCGACTGTTCGCTCTGCCGGACAGGCGGATCGCGTCATCTTCAAGGGAACCGAAATTCCGCTTGCAGAAGGAGATACGGTCACGTTCCTCACAGCTGGCGGCGGCGGCTATGGCGCGCCGTCCGGGCGTACGCAAGGCGAAGTCGAGAATGATCTTGCGCAGGGCTTTGTGTCACCTGAATCCGCCGGCGCATTTTACGCCTGGCGCGCAGTCGCCGCACAATGAGGCTGGCATGAACACGGACGCCATCAAGGCCCGCAAGGTTGCGCTGCAGGAAGCCATGGAGCGCGAGGCCGTTGAGGTGCTCGTGCTCTTCGGCAATAATTGGCATGCGGATCATCTGCGCTATGCGACGGATTTCGGCATTCAGGAAGGGCAGGGAATCGCGATTGTCCGTGATGACGGATCAACGACGCTGATCCTCGACGATGCTGCCGAATGCGAGCGTGCGCGTGCGGAAGCGCCCACGCTCGACGCGATTTTTGCGCCGTCGTTGATGCTGGAAGTGAAACGCCAGCTGGCGCGCGCCGGAAATCACAAGATCGCCGCAGCGCCATATCATCTTTTGCCCTTTGGGCTCTTGCACGGGGAAAAGGACCTACGGGTGAGTGACGGCGCCAGCATCGTTGATCATTTGCTGATGCGGAAAATGGAAGTCGAGATCGCCTCGGTGCGCCGCGCCGCGAAGCTCGCGGATCAGGGCTATGCGATCTTTCGCAATGCTGCGCGCCCCGGGCGCAAGGACTATGAACTCGTCGCCGAAATGGAAGGCTTTTTCCGCGCCAACGGTGTGGCGGAGAATTTCATGATTATCGGCGTCGGCGGCGTCGAGGTGCGCGGCATGGCCCCACCTTCCGGCAAGATCTTGAAGAAGGGCGATCTGGTCACGACCGAATTGACGCCCTGTTTCGAAGGCTATTATGCGCAGATCTGCCGCACGCTGGTGGTGGGCGAGCCGAACGACGCGCAACGCAGCGCATTCGCCCAATATCTCGAGTCAATGGAAGCCGGCATCGCGGCCGTGAAAGCTGGTGTGACCGCTGCCCATGTGGCGAAGGCCGAGAACGATGTGTTTCGCAAGTATGGCCTCGGCGAATATGTGACGTCGGAATATACGCGCGTGCGCGGTCACGGAATGGGACTCTTTCCCGACCAGAAGCCGCAGATTCTGGAAGACGTGCACATCGTGCTCGAAGCCGGCATGACGCTCATTGTGCATCCCAACACCTATCATCCGGCGGTCGGCTATTTCGTGCTCGGCGATTCGCTGGTGGTGCGCGACGACGGTCACGAACTTCTGTGCGGTACGCCGCGCGAATTGTTTTCAACGATCTTGCAGTGAGAGCGCCATGCGTCGCGGATTGATGGCCTGGGACCGGGACGAAATTCCACCCGGCGCGATGGAGGCGCGGCTCGAGCGGCTGCGTGTCGAAATGAAGCACGACGGGCTCGATGCCTTTGTCGCTTACACGAATATCGCACGCGGGGCCGCCGTGTGCTGGATGACCGGCTTCACGCCCTACTGGAACGAAGGTCTCGTGCTTGTGGGCGCGACCGGCAATCCGCTGTTTGCGACGGCGCTCTCGAAGCGCGTTGCGGACTGGATTTCGTCTGTGATGCCGCTCGGCGATGTGGAGACCACCCCGAAACCTTCCGGGCTGATCGGAAGTCTGATTGCAAAGAGCGGCGCGAAGCGGATCGGCATACTGGAACTTGACGATTTTCCGGCCGGTCATGCGCAAGCGATATTACAATCTGTCGAAGGACTGCAACTCGTTGATGCCACCGCTACCTACGCGCTCGCTCGCGATGCGATGGACGATGTCGAACTGCGTCTCCTCGCAACAGCAAACAGGCTTGCCGGGGCTTCTTGCGCCGCCGCAAAAGTAGATGCGCGTGAGGCGCGCGACTTTATCGCGCCGCCGGAATCGGTTGCGCGTCTTGGCGGCGCGGAGGAATGTTTCGCGCTTGTGGCGCAAGATCTGAGTAAGAGCGGCGCATTCCTGAGGACAGAATCGCTTGGCGCATTGGGCGAGACTTTTGCTGCCCGCGTATCGCTTGCCTACAAGGGAGTCTGGACACGGCAGACGCGCAGTTTTGCGCGCGATCGCGCAGTGCAGGCTTCATTCGATAAGGCTGCGCTCGCTCTGGAACATTTCAGACCAGAGGCCGCCGCATCCATCTCGGACCAGATTGCGCGCAGCTTCGGTTCGCTTGGCCGGATCGTGAACTGGGTCGCCGAGCAACCGCGCGGCTCGTGTCCGCTCGCGCCGGTCGCGGATCTGGCGAACACGCCGCAGGCGAAAGTTCCAGCGACGCCCTTCGTGCTCAATCTCGAACTGGAGATTGCAGGCGCGCGATGGATCGGGGCGCGCCTGACCAATCTGTGACGCTCAGTTGGCGAATTATTTCGCCGCAGCCAGTTCTGGTGTCCTGGCGGGCGTGGTGTCCCGTAAATTGAAGATGCGGCGGGCATTGTCGTAAAAAAGTTTCTGGCGGTCGGCGTCGGACAGGCCGAGTTCGTCAATCATCGCCAGACAGGTGGCGGGATCCCAGCAAGGATAGTCGGTGCCGTACATCACGCGGTCGATGCCGTAAT
>CANJWR010000127.1 GCA_947478455.1 Beijerinckiaceae bacterium
GCTGATAAACCAAGGCGCGGAAAGCCCGAGCGCCGCCTGAAAAAGATCCGTGTCACGCATGCATCAGAAAATACGCGGAGCCAGCGGAAACCAAAATATTCAACTTGTGGTTGAAACCTCTACCCACACGATTCAGCGAAGAGCCCGACTTCAAGGGCATGAAGGTCGGCGTTACTGCGCCCGGCTCCTCCACCAACATGCTGATGAACTTCGTGATGGCGAAAGCGAACCTTGGACCGCGCGAGGCGTCCTTCATCGGCATCGGCTCGGCGGCGTCGGCACTGGCGGCGATCCAGAAGGGCGAAATCGAGGCCATTTCGCATCTTGAGCCGGTTCTGTCGTTTCTGGAACGCTCCGGCGACATTCGCGTCGTGATCGACACACGCACCGAGGAAGGCACGCGCGCCCTGTTCGGAGGCTCGAATCCGGCGGCCGTGCTCTACACGAAGCAGGATTTCATCGAGAAGAATCCGCGCACCACGCAGGCGCTGGTGAACACGTTCTACAAGACCCTGCAATGGCTGAAGACCGCCACGCCGGAAGACATCGCGGCTGCCGTACCGCCCGAATATCTGCTGGGCGACAAGGATCTCTACATGCTGGCTGCAAAGAACTCGAAGCCGTCCTATTCGGTGTCGGGGATCATTGATCCTGCGGCGATGAAATCGGTGGCCGACATGCTCATGAAGTTCGATGACGAGATGAAGGACGCCAAATTCGATCTGGCGAAAACCTTTGACGACCGTTTCGTCAAGAAGGCTGCCGAAACCGTCAAGTGACAGGCGAAATGCGGTCGCCGCACTGGCGACCGCCGTCCGTCAACCGCTATCCTGCCCGCAGGCCGGGCGGGAGATTCGCATGAAGCGCAACTATTACATTCTGGATGTCTTCACCGAGACCGCATTTGCCGGCAATCCGCTGGCTGTCGTTCGGGGGGCGGAAGGCATGTCGGGAGAGCGCATGCAGGCGGTGGCGCACGAGTTCAATCTCTCCGAAACCGTGTTCGTTCTTCCGTCGCACGATCCGGTGAATACGGCGCGTATCCGCATTTTCACCCCGCAGCGCGAACTGCCTTTCGCAGGCCACCCAACCATTGGAACAGCCGTGCTTATCGCGCAGCTTGATGCGCCGGGCCTGCTGTCCGCGCAGGATCTTTCGGTCGTGCTGGAGGAAGAGGTCGGCAATGTCGCCTGCACGGTGGCGCATCGCAAGGGCCGCGCGCCGCGCGCCAGTTTTCAGCTTCCCACCGAGCCGAAGGAGGTCGCGATCGCGCCAGACGATGCGCTGATTGCTGCAGCGTTGGGGCTGGAGCCGGACGACATCGGTTTCGAGAAGCATTTTCCGACGATCTGGTCGGCCGGGCTCGGCTTCACATTCGTGCCGGTGCGCTCGATGGAGGCTATCGGGCGCGCACGCCCTGTCATGTCCTGCTGGGCAAACGGCGTAGGGCCGGCAGATCATCCGAATGCGTTTCTCTATACGCGCGACGTCGCCCGCGAGGGCAGCGCGTTCCATGCGCGCATGTTTGCGCCCTCAATGGGCGTCACCGAAGACCCGGCGACCGGCTCTGCGGTTGCTGCCTTTGCGGGCGCCATCATGCAGTTCGAAAACCCGACGGACGGGAACCACGTCTATGTCGTCGAACAGGGTTTCGAGATGGGTCGCCCGAGCCTGATCACGCTCGGTATCGACGTGGAAGAACGCCAGCTTGTCGACGCCTCCATCGGCGGGGCGGCGGTGCTGGTCGCGCAGGGGACCATCGACGTATGAGCGCGGACTTTCGCATCGAACATGTGGATCGGCTCGATTGCGTCATCGAGGATTTTCATTGGCGTCTGGCGAGCGAAAACGCTGCGCAGGTTGCCGAACGCTGGGCGGCGGAAGTCGCCTTGAAGCCAAAAATGTTCGACGGACGCGTGTTGATGGCGCATCGTGCTGTCATTGAGGAACGCGGTCAGGAGCGCGTTTTCGCCTCCTCCTTTTTTGAGACAAGCTACAGCAGTTTTCGTTTCAACCAGTTGCGCGGGTTCTCCGATCCTGACGCAATCAATTGTTTCGCCATGGCGGCTCTGCGGTCTTCGGACGGCGCATTTCTGCTGGGCGAAATGGGGCCGCACACGGCCAATGCGGGCCAGATCTACAGCCCCGCCGGTACGCCCGATCTGGAAGATGTGGTCGGTACCAAAGTCGATCTCGAAGGCAGCGTGTTGCGTGAACTGGAAGAAGAAACCGGGCTCGGGCCGGAAGATGTGCGGGTTGCGCCCGGCAGCATCCTGATCTTTCGCGGCCAGCAAATTGCCTGCATGCGGGTTCTCGATCTGTCGACAGATGCCATTGCGGCAGAGGCACGTATGACGAACTGGCTGGCCGCGCAGGATCAGCCGGAACTGACCAGGATGCACATCATCCGAGATGGGGCCGACACGAAACTGGCGCGAATGCCGGTTTTTATGGCGGCCTTCATGCGATACATGCTGCGCAAGCCGGCCTGAAGCAATCGTCCGTGTCAGACCCTGACGCGGTACATTTCCAGAATGCTTTCGTCGACCTCGATCCCGAGGCCCGGCCCCTGCGGTACATTCAGGTAGCCGCCATTCGGAATCGCGGTTTCGCCCATCGGCGAGCGTTCCAGATCGGCATAATAGAATTCCGCCAGGCAATGATCACCCATGGCGGCGATCATGTGCAAAGCTGCCGCTAGACCCGGCCCGTACCAGGGCGAATGCGGCTCCACCTGCACGCCGCGCGCCTGCGCCATCTTGACGGCTTTCCAGCATTCCGTGATGCCGCCCATCTTGATGGGATCGGGCTGCAGAACGTTGACCGCTTTCGCATCGAGCATCCGATCGGCATCAAGCAAATTCCCAAGGTTCTCGCCGGCTGCAATTGGAATACGGGTCGCTTTGCGCAAGGCTGCAAGCGCCTTGTAATCGTCCGGCGGGAACACCGGTTCTTCCAACCAGGTGAGATTGTAGGGCTTCAGCCGTTCGGCCATGTCGATGGCCTGCGGCAGGCTCCATGTGCAATTTGTGTCGAGCATCAGCGGAAAGCCGTCGCCCAGCGCCTCACGCGCCGCCGCAACGGCCTCGATGGTGCGCTCGTGCAGCTTCACGTGGCGATAGCCGCGCTCCACCACGTCGCCGCAAACCTTGCGGATATTGGCGGGAGTGTCGAGACGCTGCAGGCTCGCATAGGCCTCAATGCGGGTGACCGAGCCATCGGACCCAAGCATGCGATGCACCGGCATGCGCTTCGCTTTGCCGGCAATGTCCCACAGGGCGATGTCGATCCCCGACAGGCCGAAGATCAACGGGCTGTTGCGCCCCAAGCTCTGCACGCGCTTGTGCAGATCGAACATCAATGTGTCGATGTTGTCGCAATCGCGACCCACGGCCATCGGGCCAAGGACGGCCTTCAGGGCGAAGTCCGTCACCGGGCAGCAGGCGAATCCGAAACATTCGCCCCACCCGCTGATGCCCGTATCTGTATCGACGCGCACATAGACGGCGTCGAGTGTGGTGCGAATGCCGCCCGCGCCCTGACTGGGCTTCGGCGCACCGTGCTCGAACGGAATGGCGACATAGAAGGATTCGACGCGGGTGATCTTCATGATGCTCGACGCTATCTCTATTTCTCGGTGCCGAGCAGGATGCGCGCCTGTTTCACTAATGGCTCTGGCGTAGCGTAAAGGCGCTCGATCAGCGCCTGTACGTCCGTTCCGGACAGCGGGTCGAGTTCGAGTTTCTGCTGCGCCGCCTCTGCGATCAGCGCCGGATCTTTCATGACGGCGTCGAACGCCTTGCGCAGCAGCGCAACGCGCTCGGCCGGAACGCCGGGCGGCAGAAAATAGGGACGGCCCATCTGGTATTTATCGAAGATGACAGACAGAACCGCTCGGTCCTCGGGGTTCTTCATCAAATCCATCAGGAAGGCCACATTCGGCAGATCGGCATGTTTCTGACGACCGACCTGCAGCAAGACCGGAATTTCCTTGTCGCGATGCAGATTGGGCCGCAAGGTCAGAACGGTCCCGTAGGCCATCGCCGCGCCGTCGATCTCAGTGCGCTCCAGCGCCAGCAATTGCGCGGATGTGCCATTATAACCGGTGATGAGTTTGATCTTCGTGCCGAGGAGCTTGTTCATAACGGCGACGATGAGCGAACCGTCCGTGTTGGGGCCAGAGGTGCCGATGACGAATTCCTTCGTCAGCATGTCTTCGGAAGTTTTCACCTGACTTTTGTGCCAGCCGAGGACGACGAAAGTGTCCTGAGTTGCGGTGCCGAGCCAGTTCAGTTTGGCCGCGTCGAAATTTGCCGTGCGACCGCCCGGCGACAGCAGATGCAACAATCGCTCGAAGGCGACGCTCGACTGGGGCGCACCGATGGCGGTGCCGTCCTTCGCGCCGATATTGGAAACGGCATTCGCCATCGTGATGCTGCCTGCGCCCGGCTGGTTCTGTACAATGACGTTGGGATTGCCCGGAATGTGCTTGCCGATGTGACGACCGAGCAGGCGCGCATATGCGTCATAGCCGGAGCCGGCGTCCGAACCGACCGTGATGCTGATCGTCTTGCCGCGATAGAAGTCATCGCCCGTCTGGGCATAAGACGACGTTGCAAACAGACAGCTGAACAAAACCGCCAGGCAGCGCATGGGTAGTCCTCCCGAATTGTGCTTCTTGATCATGCGCTGGCCAGAGCGGTTCCGCACGGTCGACAAATTGGCCTCCGGACTAGCCCGGATAGCCGTGACGGACCTTGCTTGCGCGCACCATGGAACGGGCCTCGCCGTCGCGGCCCGCCTGACAGGCTGCAGCGGCCTGAGCAATCTCACCCTTGATCTGGTTATAAACCGACTGGCTGACGTGGCCGGTCTGCAAATCATTGTCCTGAATGGCCTGCCAGTTCGCCACATCGCCGGAGCAGCCGGCCCCGCCCGGCAGGCGAAACGTCGAAGGCGTTACGCCATTGGCGGAACCTTGCGGCGGTGCGCTTGCGACTGGCGGCGGCGGAGACGACGAGTTGCAGCCGCCAAGCCCGACAAGTGCAGCAATGCCCAACGCGGGCAGGAAATTCCGGCTCATATGCGTCTCCAGTTCGCCAACGACGATTCGCCCCGAGACTAGTGGAAGCGCCTTACGCGAACAATCGGCGCTACCAGCCGTAACTCCAGACACGGGGACGCGGACCGATGACGATTCCCCCGCCGTACACGACCGGCGGCGGGTAGTCATAGACGGGCGGCGCAGCATATACCGGCCCCCTGCCGCGATAGGCCTGCCCGTCTTCCGGAATCGCCCCCATGTCGAGATTTCTCGCGGGCGCAAAGCCGAATGTGTTGCGCCAAGAAATCTCGCACCACGAGGTCCTGCAGCCCACAACCTCGACTTCGGCATTGGCCGGAATGTGAAGAAGCACTCGGCTTTTGGTTCCGGGCGCGCTCAACAGGCTGGTGGGCGCAACCGTGATGGCCGGATCGGCAAGCGCCGCCGCCCCTGAAAAAGCAAGGAAAAGGCCTGTCAGAAGTGTCCGGATGAATGGCACGATTCAATCCCCGTCGCGAAACCTGCTGACTTATGTTCTTGGAAAATAGCAAATTAATGGCAAACGCCCTATGCGGCTTCGCGCTTGCTTGACAGGGTCGCCTGACTGCCCTGATATCGAACCACAAACGTGAAAATTTTCGGGAGGATTGCATGCCGAGTGTCGCTGAAGTCGTTGCACAAACATTGGCGGCATACGGGACGGAAAAATTCTTCTGCTTCATGGGCGGCGACCATGAATTCTGGTTCGCCCTGCAGGATGCGGGAATCGAACTCATCAACTGCCGTAGCGAGGCCGGCGCGGTCTACATGGCCGACGGCTATGCGCGCGTCAGCGGCAAGCCTGGATACGTCTATGGCCAGCGCGGGCCGGGAGTGTCCAATGTGGCGGGATCACTGGCCGACGGCTGGTGGGCCAAGAGCCCGGTGATCTCGCTCACCTCCGCCATCCCGATGGATGTGCGCGACCGCTTCGAATATCAGGAAATGGACGGACTGCCGCTCCATGTGGGCGTCACCAAGTGGAACAAGACTGTGTCCACCCCGGAGCGCGCCGGCGCCATGGTGCGCGCCGCGATCCGCGCCGCCACCGGCACGCCGCCCGGCCCAGTGCATCTGGAGATTCCGGCCGACATGCTGACGATGGAAGCCGGCCACGACGACGCCTATCGGGAACTCGATCTCGGCCATGTCAATTCGCGACGCGTGACGCCCGACCATGGCCAGTTGCGCAGGGCCATTGAAACCCTGCTCGCCTCGGAACGGCCGCTGATCGTCGCCGGCAAGGGCGTCGTGATTTCGGAAGCCTGGGCGGAACTGACGAAATTCGCAGAACTTTGCGATATTCCGGTTGCCACATCGCTCGGCGGCAAGGGCGCCATTTCCGAGATGAACGATCTCGCTGTAGGGGTCATCGGCCGCAACTCACGGCGCGTCGGCAACGATACTGTGCGGGGGTCGCATACAATTCTGGCCATCGGCACACGTCTCGGCGGCCTCGCCACCCATCGCTGGGGATTGCCGTTCGGTGAGAAACATCTGCTGCATGTCGATCCCGATCCGCAAATCCTCGGTCACAATTACAAGACCGAGGTGGGCGTGGTGGGCGACGCCAAACTGGCGCTACTAGAAGCCATCGAGATCGCCGGAACCATCAAGCGCGATGGCCGTGCAAAGGCCTGGTCCGACAAGGTGAAGCAGGACATTCGCGACTGGCGCGCCAATTCGGCTGAATATGCGAAGTCCACTTGCGAGGACGGCATTCATCCCGCCGCCATCGTGGATGCGCTGCGCAAGGTGATGGGGCCCAACGACATCGTCGGCGCCGACACCGGCGCGCACGGCGGCTGGGTTGGCGGCCTGTTCCCGGTCGAGGCCGGCAAGACCATGGTGCGCGCCAACGGATCGCTGGGCTGGATTTTCCCCGGCGCCATGGGCGCGGCGCTCGCCGCCCCCGATCGCCGCACTGTCGCCGTCACGGGTGATGGAGGGATGCTCTATCATATCGCCGAATACGAAACCGCCATGCGCCGCAACATTCCGATTGTGGCGGTCGTTTTGAACAATGCCTGTCTGGCCTCCGAATATCACACCGAGAAGCGCAAGTTTGGTCGTGTGGTCAGCGATATTCTCGACTATCGCGACGTGGACTTCGCCGCAGTGGCGCGCGCCTTCGGGGCTTACGGCGTGCGCGTGACCGACCCGAAGGATCTGCAGGACGCTATGCGCGACGCGCTCAAGTCCGGCCTGCCCGCGATGGTCGACGTGGTGACCAGCAAGGAAGCGCAATCGCCATCAGCTAATTTCGACAAGACCCGTAAGGTCTGAGACACAAGAAAAATCGGGAGAAACGCAATGTACAAGACAGATTTCGCGTGGCCGGATGGGGCGCACATCGCGGTCGTGTTTAACATGTCGTGGGAAATTCCGCCGACGCATCATCTCGCGCCATTGCCGAAGCAGAAATACAAGCGCGCCATGCGCCCCGTTTACGAAACAGCTTTTGCCGATACTGGCGGCATGCAGCGATTGCTTGATCTTTGGCAGCGTCACAACATCAAGACCAGCGTTTATGCGGATGGTCTGGGCGTGTCTCTGTTTCACGGCGTTGCAAAAGAAGCCGCAGACGCGGGCCATGAATTTATCGTTCAGGGCTGGGACCACGGCTTTCTTTACGAACAGACGGTCGATGAGCAGAAGAAGTCCATTGTTGATACGAACGAAGCTTTTCTGAAAGTGCTCGGCAAGAAGGCGACTGGCTTCAGCAGCGCAGGCGGCCATTTGACGGCGGAAACGTTCGACATTCTGGCCGAGCTTGACTTCAAATATTCCTGCGGTCTGCGCAATGCCGAAGTGCCGTTCATCATCCGTGTCGGCAACAAGAAGATGGTCGGAATGACCAGCTATGCGGTGTCGGATACGCCGACTGCGCGCGGTATGGCGCCCCGCGAAGTCGTCACCATGTGGCGAGATTACTTCGATGCGCTTTATGACGAGGGCCGTCGCGGTTATCCGAAGATGCTGGCCTACGGCACACATCCAGTGCTGGCTCACGGCCATCGCACACGCCCGCTGGAAGAAGTCATCGAATATGTGAAGAGCAAGGAAAAGGTCTGGATCACCACGCGTGGCGAAATCGCCGACTGGGTGCTCAAGAAATATCCCGAGCACGACCTCGCCAAATTTTATCCCGAGGCCGTCGCGTCAGACAAACATTACGGGCTCGGCATCGGCCTCGGCGGCGAAGAAGCCCGCAAGGTCTCCTTCCACTTCCGCGAGGAATAGCAAGCCCGAAAGCGCGTCAGACCGCCGAGAGCACGGCGGTCGACGCGAGCTGGCCCTCGGGATCACGCGCCATCTGCAAGGCAAGGCTCTTGATCGGGCCATCCAGCCGGATTGCCGTGGCGGTGACTTCGTTCCACGGACGCGAGGCAATGTAGGACACTGCCCAGCCGATATCTTCGGGCGGACGCGGCGTGCGCCCGCGCAACATCGCGTCCTGTTCGGCTTTGCTCATCTGATCAAACAATTCGCGGATGCGCGCGCCAGGCTCTGTCAAAATGAAGCCCGGCTGAATGACCGCAACGCCGATCTTGTCATCCTGACAATCCGCAGCAAGCTGATTGGTGAAGCCGATGATGCCCGCTTTCGCCGCCACATAGGCCAACGGCGCCGCAGATGTGGTGCGGCCACGAAATCCGCGAATGGAGCCTGTCGCAAAATTGACGATGGTTCCGCCGCCGCGCTTCCGCATGGCCGGCACGGCCGCGCGGCTGCAGACAAAAGTCGAGCGCAGATTGTTGGCGATGATGCGATCCCAGATGTCATCCGTCATTTCGTCGATATGAACGGCGCGCTGCACGCCGCTGCCGCCGGCCACATTGACCAGAATATCCACGCCGCCGAACGCGCTTTCCGCAGCCGCAACCATGGCGGTCGCCGCGCCGGACGCCGATGCATCAAGCGCAAATGACTTCACGTTTGCGCCTGCGGGATCGAGGCGCACCGCTGCGGCGGCCACCTTGTCTGCCTGCAGGTCGCACATCATCACGCGCGCCCCCTCAGCGTGCATGCGCGTTGCGACCGCCATACCCAGCCCCTGCGCAGAGCCGGTTACGATGGCCACGCGACGGTCAAACACTCCCATGTAATCCTCCGGAATTCAGATTTTCGTTTGTTACTTGGCTACAGTGGGCTTTTCGACCCACGGATGGCCGTCAAGTTCCGAGTCGTTGTAATCACGGATGAGCGCCAGCTGCCGCGTGAAATCTTCTTGCATAAAGCTGCCGGCGACACCCTGCATCAAGCGGCGAACACCGTATTTCAAACCGCTGACGCGCCCGGTCGGGCCCATGCTGAGAGTCGCGGACTGATTGAAGTCGTAAATGTGTTTCAGGAATGGAGCAGCGCCGGGCGTCTTCTCGGTGAACTGATAGTTTCTTCCAAGATAGGGCACGTTGCGATAGCGCTCGGGCACAACGCCATCCGCCGCCGAATAACGGTCTCCCCAGCAAGCAATCTGTCCGGCAAAGCCTTCAATCGGCGCACATTTCTGAAGGCTGAACGCAAAGCCTGTCGCAAGCAGAACTTCATCGCCGCGCACCTCGCCCTGTTGAGTCTGCACGACAACCTCGGCTCCCTCCATGCGGGCGGAGACCAGCGGTGCGCTAAAGTGAATATGAAAATTCGGCCATTTCTCGACGCGATTCAGGGACCGGATAGTGGGGGGCGATGGATTGCGCTGCACCTCGCTCATCAACGCAATCCGCTGCTGATCGTCCAGATCCGCATATGTGCCGAGGAACCCGGCAGTATCCGTCGCGCGGATCAGGCTGAGGCGCGGAATGTGCGGGCGACGCACGAGCAAATTAACTTCCGCTGCGCCGATTTCGAGCGCTGTTCCGGCATTGTCGAAGGCCGAAGCCCCGGCCCCGATGACGATCAGCCGTTTGCCCTTGAATGTCTCCGACTCGAAATTGTCGTAGACATGACGCCATGCGGTCGACGGCAAACCGTTGCGAATAATATCGGGAACATACGGCCCGCCCATGGCGAGCGGACCCCATGCCAGCACGATACGACGCGCCAGAAGAGTCTGGCGCCTGTCGCCGTGAACAACATCAAGCCGAAAAATATTGCCGTCCGGCGTGATCTTTTCGACGCGGCTTTCATTCTGAACCGGCAAAGACAGCACGCGGCGCAACCAGATCAGATAGCCGGTCCACTCGTCGCAGGAAATGCGCTTGAGTTCGCCATAGGCCGCCAGACCTTCCCGCGCTTCGTAATAGGCGCGGAATGTCAGATTGGAAAAGCCGAGCTCCATGCCGGTGACGGCCTTGCGGGTACGCAAGTCCGGCATGCGCGCATAGGTCTGCCACGGCCCCTCGTAGCCGACGGGATTTTCGTCCAGCACCAGAATGTTGGCGATGCGCTCACGCATCAGCGCGAAGGCGGCAGTGAGCCCGCAATGCCCGCCACCGATCACAATCACATCATGGACATGCGCGCCGTCAGGTCGTTCCTGCGGGCGCATCCAGCGTTTGGACGGATAGTCGAGAATTTCGAGGTCGCGACGAACAGCGTCTTCAAGAGCAACGAGTGAGGGATAAAATGACGAAGGAGCCTCTACGGGCTTTTCCATTGTGGTTGTCGACGTCATATTTTTCTCGCGCTCCTGTTGGACGAACTCTTCGTTGCAACTCAGTGCAACGACGAACCGCCTGAAATATCCATGCATGTGCCGGTGATGTGACTGGCGCGATCCGACAGCAGGAAATGGATGGCGTTTGCAACATCCTTCGCGCTGGTGCGGGTGCCGAGCGGCGGCAACTTCGTGCCGCCCTTGCCGAGATCAGGCATCCAGCGCGATTCGGCGCTACCAGGCGCAACGCAATTGATGCGTATGCCGTATTGCCCAACTTCCTGACAAATTGATTGCGTGAGGCCGATGACTGCATGTTTGGCCGCCGAATAGGTCGACATGTTGCGCGAACCGCGCAGACCCATGCCGGACGACACACTGACGATCGACCCCTTGCGCGCTGCAACCATATGCGGCAGGACCGCATGACAGCAGTGCATCACGCCATAAAGGTTCGGGCGGACGATCGGATCCCAGTTGGCGGGGTCAGATTCGTGAAATGGCACGCGCGCCAGGCCCAGATGATTGCTGCCGCCGGCGATGTTGAGCAAGGCGTCGATATGGCCGCGCTCTGCAACGATTTTGTCGACAAGAGATTTTACCGCCACTCGATCAGTCACATCGAGCACTGCGCCGACAACATTGGGCGCTCCACCAAGTGCGGTCACCACTTCATCGAGATTCTTCTGGTTGATGTCGGTCAGGATGACCTGCCAGCCATCGTCCAGCAGCAATCGAGCGGTTTCCCTGCTGAACCAGCTAGCTCCCCCGGTAAAAAATGCGATCGGCATCAAGATATCTCCCTGTGTCACTTTTTTATACGCCCGATGTTAGGGGTAGAATTTTTGCTGTGCAAGCGCCGACACCCCGACATCATGTCGCGCCGCCACTGGACAGTTAGCAGCACTCGTGTTGGAATCGCGTTGAAATGATGCGTCGCGGTTGCGGGTCTGCGTCGACACGGCGATTTACGCTGGAACAATCGGGAGGATTTTATGGGAACCTGGCCTGTTCGGCTTTTGATCGGAGCCGCTTTCACGACACTCAGCATCGCGAGCGGACAGGCGGACGCCGTTTCCGATTTCTACACCGGCAAGAATGTGATCATGCAGATCGGCTCTTCGCCCGGCGGGATTTACGACATTGTCGGGCGCACCGTTAGCCGCCACATGGCGAAATATATTCCGGGCCAACCCAAGATCGTCGTGCAAATGGTGCCGGGCGGCGGCAGCCTTCCACTGGCCAACCAGTTCGGCGCTATCACGCCGCGCGACGGCACGGTTTTCGGCGTGTTCAACAACGGCATGCCGACGACCCCCCTGACGAATCCGGGCGCAGGAAAGTTCAATCCGCGACAGTTCCGTTATCTGGGAAGCACCAGCCGCGAGGCGCATATCCTGATCGTCTGGCACAATTCTCCTGTTCAGACGATGGAAGAGCTTTTCACGAAGGAGCTGATTGTCGGCGCGACCTCTCCTGGCGCTGCTCCCTATGACTTCCCGCTCCTCACCAATACGGTGATTGGCACCAAATTCAAGATCGTGAAGGGCTATCAGGGCGGTCCCGAAACACAGCTCGCCATGCGGCGCGGCGAAATCTTCGGCAATCCCGGGCTGGCGCTGGCCTCCTACAAGACCGATTACATGGATGCGATCCAGAACAAGGAAATCAAGATTCTTGCCGCCTTCGGCATGAAGAAACATCCTGAATTGCTGGATGTGCCGCTGCTGCCGACAGGGAAGACGACGGAAGAGCGGCAGTTGTTCGAATTGATGTATGCACGACAGGACTACGGTCGCATTTTTGCCACGCCGCCGGATGTGCCGGACGACCGCTACAAGGCGCTTAAAGAAGCCTTCGAAAAGACTATGAAGGACAAGGATTTTCTTTCAGAGGCCACCAAGCTTTCTCTCGACATAGATCCGGTATCGGGTGAGGAACTTACAGAACTGACCAACCGCCTTTTCAGCACGCCGCAATCGGTGATCGACCGTATGCGCGCAATCATGGATAGCGTGAAGTAATTCACTGCTTCTTTCAGTCGCCGGAGACCGGAATGTACAAGTGCAAGTTCGAATGGCCCAACGGCGCACATATTGCGGTCGTGTTCAA
>CANJWR010000128.1 GCA_947478455.1 Beijerinckiaceae bacterium
CAGCCTTTCGACGCAGCCGCCTTGCGGACAAAATCTTCCAGCGCAGAGGCAAGCGCCGGACCATCGCCGGCGACCCGCAGGGATTTGAGCCGGCTGGTCGCCCCGGATTCCACACTGACGCTGCGCGCCGGTGCGCCGAGCGCCTTCGCCACAAGCTTGATCAGCGCCTCATTGGCCTTGCCGTCTTCCGGCACGGCCCGGACGCGGGCCTTCAGGACCATGCGGCCATCCGACAACGCCTCGGGCGCTTCCAGCGCATCGCGCGAGGATTTGGGCGTCAGCCGCACCGAAATCGTCAGGCTGCCCGACCCGACGGCCCAGGCGCAGCCCTCCGACACGTCAGAGACGCGCGAAAGCCGGGTAGAGATAATACTGGATGAGGCGTTGAATGAAGAATATCCCCAGCAGAAGCACGATGGGGGACAGATCGAGCCCGCCCATGTTCGGCAGGAACCGACGGATCGGCCGCAGAACCGGCTCTGTCAGCGCATTGAGGCCCGACCAGACCGAACGAACAAGGTCGTTGTGGGTGTTGATGACGTTGAACGCGACGAGCCATGACAGCACCGCAACGCCGATGATCACCCACGTATAGAGTTCGAGCACCAGCATAACCAGATCGAGAACGGCGCGCATTTGGGCTCCGGAATGACGTAAAGATCGGGCCCTAGCGGCCCACACCAGATGTAAAGGCCACGCCCCTGCCCCGCAACCCTCGCGGGGCTTTTTGCGGCCAATATCGCGCCCGCCCGGCATTCGCTCGTTGACATGCCCAGGCGCGACACGTAAACACCCGCCGGAATGGGGCTGTAGCTCAGATGGGAGAGCGCTGCAATCGCACTGCAGAGGTCGTGAGTTCGAATCTCATCAGCTCCACCAAGGTTTCCGGTACATTCAAGATGGATCGATTTGTCCATTCCCGCAGCGGAAGTCACAAAGTAACTGCGTGAAGATCCTGCGCGCAGCTTGCGACGCCACCATGAAGGATGCGTAGTTCGTCGAACAGGCGTCGCTTCATCTGCTTCCGGTGATTATGCTCATGACGCTCGTATTGTCGAATGACGACGCCGCCAAAGTCCTCACAATGGGCGGCGTGGTTGAACGTCTTGAAAGTCTCTACGGCGATCTGGGCGCCGGCAGCGCGGTCTATCGCGGCAGGACGGACCTGTTTGTTCCGACGTCCGCGCATGTGGGGGAGCCCGTTCCAGCGGCGCATCAGTTCAAGACGCTGGACGGAGCGATCCCGCGTCTGGAGGTCGCGTCAATCCGTGTGACGTCGGATATTGTGGCGTTTCCGATGGTGAACGGGGCGCGCCGGCGCATCAAAATTCCTGCCGCCACGAACAAGACCTATGTGGGTCTGGTGTTTCTTTTCAGCTCGGCAACCGGCGAACTGATTTCGGTTTTGCAGGATGGCATGCTGCAGAAGTTCGCCGTCGGGGCGATTAACGCCATCGGGGCGAAACATCTGGCGCGCGCCGATGCGCGCACAGTCGGGCTGATCGGTGCAGGAAATCAGGCCGGCCCGCAACTTGCGGCGCTGAAAGAGGTGCGGGCCATCGAGAGCGTCCGGGTTTACAGCCCTGACGCGGCGCAAGCCGACGCCTTCTGCGCCGATATGGGCGCGACGCTTGGACTCGCTATGACGCGCGCCGAGTCTGCAGAACAGGCCGTGCGAGGCGTCGACATCGCCATCACGGCCACCAACAGCCGCGAACCGTTCTTTCCTGCAGACTGGCTCGAACCCGGCATGCATCTGAGCTGCATGCAGCGCGACGAGCCCAAGGATTCCTGTTTCGAACGCGCCGATGTCGTGGTGTTTCACACCAAGATGAAGGAACATGAATATGTGTCGACGGACTTCGAGGCTATGGAGCGCAAATACAATTTCGTCATGCGCGATCACCCGCCCGGCGCACTCGACTGGAACGTATTTCCGGACCTCGGCGAACTTCTGACGGGAAGGACCAGAGGGCGCATGTCAGACAGCGACATCACCCTGTTCCTGAACAGCACCGGAGTCGGGGCGCAATTCACCGCTATCGCGCATCTGATTTATGAAGGGGCCAGAGCGACCGGGCTGGGAACAGAAATTCCTGGCGGACTTTTCACCGAGACCATGCAGCCCTAGGCTTGCGGGGAGGGTCATAACCCTTCGAAGCCCGCCTCTTTCAGCTTTGCCAGCGCGTTCGCCTTTACGGCCTCGGGAGCGTTGAAGGCCTGATCGAGCGCTTTCGCGACGCGCTCCGGGCTCGTGTAGCGGATCTCGATGTCGTTCTTTTCCGCTTCGGCGAGAAAGACCGGATCTTTTAGAGTGGCCGTGAAAGCATCCTGCAGCGCCTTCAGACGATCTGCCGGCAGGCCCGGCGGCGTTACGAAGGGGCGGATATAAACCAGATAGCCAAACGCGAACCCGAGCGCACTGCGGGCCGTGTCATCGTTCACAAGGTCCATCACGAAGGGCACGCCTTCGGCCTTGAGGTCCGGATGGGGTTCGACGCCCACATCAAGGCCGACCTTGAAGACACCGCGCTCGAAGAACTGTTTTGCATTGCCCTTGGCGCTATCCCAGCCCCAGCCGCAAATCCCATCTATCTCGCCGCGCTCGACAGCGACCGTCAGATCTGCGGTCGACTTGTAGCCGGCGATGATCTTGAACTTCGTCCCGGCGACGGCATTGAGAAACGACGGCACATAAGTCGTTGAACCACCCGAGCCGCCAATGATGATTTCGCGGGCCTGCAGATCTTTCGCGGACGTGATGTTGGCCTTCGGGGAGAAGACGCAGACATTTGAGCTGTCATTGGCGCTGCCGAGCCAGCCGAACTTGCGCATGTCATATTTGGCGTTTTTCGCGTCCGCCACCTGCCGGATCGTAAGCGGACCCTGGATATGACCGATCGAGAGCCCGTCCTTCGGGGCCAGATTGTAGAGATGGTTGGCGACGATCAGCCCGCCGGCGCCGGGCATGTTCTGCACCACAATGTCCGGATTGCCCTGAATGTGCTTGCCGATATAGCGCGCCACATGCCGTGCATAGAGATCATATCCACCGCCTGCCGCAGAGCCCACCAGAATATTGATCTGCTTGCCGCGGTAGAAATTCGCCACCGCATCCTGCGCGCAAGCCATTTGGGCGCTGCCCATCAACCCGGCAATCGTCATGGCGGTGAATAAGCGACCGAGTTTCATGGGGCCTCCGGGCAGGTTCGATATGTCCGCCTGAAATCTTGCATGAAGTGGGCGTGCTGGCCAGCCCGCCAGCAAGTGGACATCGACCCCCACCCCCGATAGTTTGCGGCCCAACAGCAACACCATCACGTGAGGAGATCGCATGACTGTCCAGAATTCCGGTATCGATCATGACGCCGCCGAAGCCGCGGTCCAGACGTTCCGTTTCAAGGCGCCAGACGCCTATGATCGCCGCAAGGCCATTGTTAAGCTTGTGTCGAACGAGCGGGGCCAGACAGCCGTGCATTGTCTCGGCCAGGGCGGCGAGAACAACCTGCACTTCCATGCGGGCGTCGACATCACCTGGATGGTTCTGAAGGGCCGTGCGCGCTTTTACGGACCGGGCAACGACGACGTGCGCGGCGAATTCGGTCCCCACGAAGGCCTGCTGATTCCATCGGGTGCAAAATACTGGTTCGAAAGCTGCGGTACGGATGATCTTGAGCTGCTGCAGATCAAGTTTTTCCATAATGGTCGCGGCAAGGACAAGCGCATCGACGCAGCCGCCCGCAACTGGGACATGATGGAAGGCGCGAGCCATTTCGAGGCCGCCAAGGCTTGAGGCGTCTTAAGCACGGTGTGCAGGCGCTTGTCTGACGCACTTTCCGGCCTCATTGTGTCTGCTTGATGAAGCGGAGCTATTGTGGCGGACTCGACAGAAACAACAGATCCGGAAGCGAAAAAGCTGCTTCCGGACTGGCGCATCCATCCCCTGCGCGACTCTGTGCTGGGAGAAATGCATTCGCGGCCATTTCATGCGCTAACAACGCCGGCGCGACTTCTTCATTTCGCATTCACCCATGATGTGACGCAGGCCATTGCGGACCGGCGCGCCTTTGTGGATTTCTGCCTTCGCCACGGCGTTGTTGCGCCGGACGCCGCCACCAAACATCATTACGTCGAACTGCAAGATGTCGCTGTGCGCTGGGAGCAGCATGGCGAGTTCACGACCTTCACCTACATCGTCGAAGGCTTGCAGGCAGCAAGCCTTGAGGCCGCAAAGGCGCTGACCGCGCCACTGATTGCGGAACTGCCGCAGACCGGCCCCTTGCTGGTGAGCGTTGCTCTGTCGCTCGAACAAGACGACGGTCCCGTCGACCTCGAAAGACTGTTCGACGAGACATCGGTGGTGGCGTCGAACATGAGCCGCGAGGGCGCACTGACGGCGACGGATTTTCGGCTTAAACTCGACGGCTTCGTGCATATTCTGGTGCGCAACAAAAGCCTGTCGCTCAACCGCACCGGCGCATTGACGCAGCGGTTGCTGGAAATCGAGACCTATCGCACGCTGGCCCTGTTGGGTTTGCCGGAAGCGTTGCGATGCGGCGGGCAGATCAGAAAGGTCGAGGCAGGCCTCAACCGCATTCTGGGTGAACTCAATTCGGCCGATGGCGGCGCTGCCGATCACAAGATGCTGGAAGAACTGACTCTGCTGGCCGCCGAACTCGAAGCGGACCTTGCGGCGTCGAGCTATCGTTTCGGCGCAAGCCGCGCCTACGACAGCCTCGTTCAACAAAGGCTCGTGGCCGTCGGCGAGCAATCCTGGCAGGATTACTCGACCTTCGAATCCTTTCTGGCGCGCAGGATGGCGCCCGCCATGCGGACCTGTCAGGTGACGGCTGACCGTCAGTCTGACCTTTCACAAAAACTCAGCCGCGCCGCCAATCTTTTGCGCACGCGCGTCGATGTGGCCATCGAGCGCCAGAATCGCGATCTGCTGCAATCCATGAACGATCGCACGCGGCTGCAATTGCGCCTGCAGCAAACGGTCGAAGGACTATCGGTTGCGGCGATCAGTTATTACGTTGTGTCGCTGCTGGGCTATGTGTTCAAGGGCGTGAAAGAACTTGGCTACGGACCCGATCCATCGTTCTCGATGGCGATTGCAGCGCCATTTGTTGTGCTTGGCGTGGCGCTGATTGTACGCCGCATCCGCAGATCGCACACAGACCATTGAGACGGGTCGTTTTGCAAATGACTATCGGTTTGCGCAACATCCCTGTAAAATTCTCGACGGTTGAGTCAGAGGTCGCGATGCGGAGACCTGCATGGTGGAGACTTGCATGAACCGGCCGACATCCGGCGCACGACCCGACGTGCTGATCAGCGAGTGCGGCCCGCGCGACGGCCTTCAGAGCATCGACGCCATCATGGCGACCGCCGATAAAATGCGTTGGATCGACGCGCTGCACGCAGGCGGCCTGCGTGAAATTGAGGTCTGTTCTTTTGTGCCCGCGCGCCTTCTTCCGCAAATGGCGGATGCGGCGGAGATAGTCCGTCATGCGATTGAATTGCCTGGCCTTACAGTTCTGGCGCTCGCTCCGAACTTGCGCGGCGCAGAGGCGGCGCTTGAAGCGGGCGCGCACAAAATCACCATTCCGGTTTCCGCCAGCGAGGCGCATTCGCTGGCGAACGTCCGCAAAACGCGCAACCAGATGATCGATGAAGTGGGCCGCATTGTCGACTTGCGCAATGCGCGTGCGCCACATGTGGGCATAGAAGCAAATATTTCTGTCGCTTTCGGATGTTCAATTCAGGGAATTGTTCCGGAAAACGACGTCATCTGGCTGGCTCGCGAGCTTTCGGCTGCGGGCGCAGACGAAACCGGGCTTTCCGACACGACCGGTTATGGAAATCCAGCGCAGACGACACGCCTGTTCGGGCAATTGCGAGCTGCCATCGGCGAAAGGGCGGGCGCAGCGCATATGCACAATACGCGCGGCCTTGGACTGGCAAATTGTTTCGCCGCATACGAGGCAGGAGTTCGTGTTTTCGATTCCTCCCTTTGCGGGCTGGGTGGTTGTCCCTATGCGCCAGGCGCTTCAGGCAATGTGGTGACCGAAGATCTGGTGTTCATGTTCGAATCCATGGGGATTTCGACCGGCATAGATCTCGGGAAACTGAACCTTGCGCGTGCGATCGTGACAGAATCGCTTCCCGGCGTTCCGGTCTATGGCATGGTACCAGAAGCCGGCCTGCCCAAGGGCTTTGTGCAGGAAAGTCGAAATGTCTGATGTAAAGGCCCCGTTGCCGCTCGAAGGCGTTCGGGTTGTTGAATTCACCCACATGGTGATGGGTCCGACGTGTGGCCTGATCCTCGGCGATCTTGGCGCCGAAGTCATCAAGGTCGAACCGATTGCGGGCGACAACACCCGACGACTTGTGGGCTCTGGCGCAGGGTTTTTCTCCACCTTCAACCGCAATAAAAAAAGCATCGCTGTCGATGTGAAGCAGGCGGCAGGCCGCGAGATCGTGTTGAAACTCATTGGCGGCGCAGACGTGTTCAGCGAGAATTTCAAGGCTGGAGCGATGGCCAAACTCGGCTTCGGTTACGAGACGCTGTCAAAGCTCAATCCGCGTCTGGTCTATGTCTCGCACAAGGGATTTCTACCCGGTCCCTACGAACAGCGCACAGCGCTGGACGAAGTGGTGCAGATGATGGGCGGTCTCGCCTACATGACCGGACCCGAAGGGCGCCCCCTGCGCGCTGGCGCGAGCGTCAACGACATCATGGGCGGCATGTTCGGAGCAATCGGCGCGCTGGCGGCTCTGGCTCGGCGCGATCATGCCGTCCGCGGCACGGGACGCGGTGCGGAAGTGCAGAGTTCTCTGTTCGAAAACAACGTCTTTCTGGTTGCGCAACACATGATGCAGTTTGCCGTTACCGGACAACCGGCGGCCCCGATGCCGTCGCGCATTTCCGCCTGGGCGGTCTACGACATTTTCACGACCCAGGACGGCGGGCAGGTTTTTCTGGCGGTCGTCTCGGATACGCAGTGGCAGATTTTCTGCGATGCTTTCGGGTTTGCAGAATTGAAGACTGATCCGCGCCTGGCGACGAACAACAAACGCGTGGGGGCGCGCGAATGGCTGATGCCGCAGCTGCGCGAAAGGCTGGCCGGTTTCAGCGTGCCGCAACTTTGCGATATTTTCGAAACGCGCGGCCTTCCTTATGCGCCGATCAACCGGCCGCAGGATCTGTTTGACGATCCGCATCTTCTGGCGACGCATGGACTCGCGCCCGTTCGCGCTCCCGCCGACGGCAGCGGCGCCGGACGCGAAGTCGAAACCCGCACGCCGCTGCTGCCCCTTGCGCTCGACGGCGAGCGTCTGCCGATCAGGCGCGACCCGCCCGGACTGGGCCAGGATACGTGCGATCTGCTTGAGGAACTGGGCTATTCGAAAAGCCAGATTGGCGAATTGCTCAAGGCCGGCGTGGCGGCCTCGCCGGAGACCTAACCGAAGCCCTTGCGTTTCAACTGCACCACCGCAAGATCAAGCGCCGACAGGAAAGTCGATCGATCTCGCGGTCCAAATGGCTTTGGTCCGCCGGTGACGGTTCCGGTTTCGCGCAGATCCTGCATCAGATTGCGCGTGGCAAGCGCCATGCCGATGGAGCTTTGCGTAAAGGCCTTGCCATTGGGGGCGATCACGGATGCGCCTGCCTTCAGCGATCGATCCGCCAACGGAATATCCGTGGTGATGACGATGGCGGCAGCATGAGCGTGTTCGACAATCCAGTCGTCGGCTGCATCGGGTCCGCTTTGCACGAGCACGCGCTCGATCATCGGATCGCGCGGCGTATTGATGAAGGAATTGGCGACGACGAAGACCTTCAGCCGATAACGAGCAGCGACCTTGTAGACCTCGTCCTTCACCGGGCACGCATCGGCGTCGATGAAGATCGTCATGGGTCTGGCGGGTTCGCTCATCGATTCAAAAGCTCAGCAATGTGCAGCATAGAATCATCCGCAAAAGAAAGTGGCCGCAGCAAAGGCTGCGGCCACCAACAATTGCAACCTGAACCGGTCAGGCCCAGCTGAGATCGTACTGGCGGAACGGCGTCGTGCGGATGCGCTTGCCGGTCGCGGCGAAGATCGCATTCGCAACGGCGGGCGGAACCGGCGGGCCGGCGGGCTCGCCCATGCCGCCCCACTTCTTGCCGCCCGACAGGGCGAAATGGGCCTCGATTTCCGGCATCTGATCCATGCGGAGGATGTTGTAGGTGTCCATGTTCGTGTTGACGATGCGTCCGTCACGAATGTCGAGACCGCCCACCCAAGCGTGGCCCAGTTCGTAGCAGGCCGCGCCTTCCATTTGCTCCTTGGCCGCATGCGGATTGATGACGTGACCGCAATCGGCGACGATCACGATCTTTTCCACCCGCAGTACGCCGCGACGCGTCACCGATACGGTGGCGCAGGCCGCCGCGATGGTGCCATGGCATTCGACCGCCGCAATGCCCATGCCCTCGCCCTTCGGGAGATCGGTCCGGTAATTGGCCTTCTCCTTGAGGGTCTTGAACACGTGCTGCCAGTCAGCCTTATCTTTCGTCATCTCGATGCGCCAGTCGAGCGGATTCCAGCCGCCCGCCAACGCCATCTCGTCGGCGAAAACTTCGGTAATGAACCCGGTCTGGTTGGCGCCCGGGCCACGATGGGTAGAGCTCGGGATATGGGTGTCGAGGTTGTGGCGCTCGTGATGCCGCAACGGAATGTTGTAGGGCATGTTGCGGATGCCGTAGTCCGCCGTCGCGGGCCCAATCTGGTTCTGCTTGTCCTGCGTGTACCAGAGCGCACGGGTGAAGATGGCTTCGGGCAGCCCCTTGTCGCCGATGGACGCCGACAAACGAGCCGCCGACATGGGACGCTGCTTGTCCTGCGCCACGTCTTCCTCGCGGCTCCACAGCACTTTCACCGGGCGCTTGAGACGCTTGGAGATTTCAGCCGCCTGACGGGTCACGCCCGTACCGCCGCCGCCGTTGCCGCCGAAGCCGCCGCCGAGGAACATCGGATGGGCGTAGACATTCTTTGGGTCGACACCGAGCTGGTCGGCTACCAGAAGGATGGCCGCCGACTGATCCTGCGTGGGCGACCAGACATCGACGCGATTGTCCTGCACATGGACGGTGGCGTTGATTGGCTCCATGCGCAGATGGGTTTCGAACGGACGTTCGTAGTCTGCGGTGACAACCTTCTTCGAGGCCGCAATCACTTCAAGCGCCTTCGGGTCGTCCTTGGTCAGTATGCCCTTCTCGCCCAGTACCTTCTTGGCGTTCTCGGACATGCTCTTGCTGCTGACCTTGGCGGCTTCGCCGAAGTCCCATTCCACCGGCAGCATATCGAGCGCAGTCCGGGCCTTGTACCAGGATGTGGCGACGACCGCGACGGCGTCCTGCAGATCCGGCTGTCCACGCTTGCCTTCGACGGCGCGCAAATCAACCACAGCGATGACGCCCGGACGATCCTTGATGGCGTCGAAGTTGAAGCTCTTGAGCTTGCCCCAAGGAACCGGCGAAGCCTTGACGGCCGCATAGACCATTCCGGGAAGACGCGTGTCGATGGCGTACTGGGCGCTACCGTCCACCTTGTTGGGAATATCCAGACGCTGCGTGCCGGTGCCTAGCAGCCACCACTGAGACGGATCCTTGATGGCGGGCTCCTTGTCGAGCGTCACCTTCGCGGCCGCGGCGGCGAATTCTGCATAGGGGGCCGATTTGGCGCCGGACTTCAGCACGCCTTGCTTGGCCTCGACCTTGTCGCGGGTCACGCCCCAGGCCTGTGCGGCGGCTTCCTTCAGCCGTTCGCGCGCCGAGGCGCCGGCCTGCATCAGGTGGGGATGCTGAAGCGCCACGAGTTGCGAGCCGTGGGTGCTCATCACCTTGTATTCTTTGTCGTTACGCAGATGACGGTTTGGATCGGCGAAGACCGCCTTCACCTTCGACCATTCGACATCGAGCTCTTCGGCAATCATCAGCGCCACGGAGGTCATGCCGCCCTGACCCATTTCCGTATGGGGGATGCGGATGGTGACCGATCCGTCCGGATCGAGAACCAGCCAGGCGTTGACCTCGACGCCGGTGACGGCGCTTTTCCATGGCTTTGCGTCCGTGACGGCGGCCTGCGCCATCGGCATGTGGAAGCCCAGCATCAGACCACCGCTGGCGGCCAGCGAAGACTGGATGAAGAAACGGCGGGAAAGATTGATTGCGTTCATGGTCATCCTCCCTCAGGCGCCGATCTGGGCGGCGCGGCGAATGCCGGCCTTGATGCGCAGATACGTGCCGCAACGACAGAGATTATCCGCCATGGCCTGCTCGATTTCGTTCTCGGACGGATTGCGGCTGCGCGCCAGAAGGGCGGCTGCGGACATGATCTGGCCAGATTGGCAGTAGCCGCATTGCGGCACGCCGATTTCCTTCCAGGCGACCTGAACCGGATGATTGCCGTCCTTGGACAGGCCTTCAATTGTGGTGACCTGCTTGCCGACCAGCGAGGCGGCCTTCAGCTGACAGGCCTTGGCGGGCTGACCGTCGACGTGAACCGTGCAGGAGCCGCAGCGGGCGATGCCGCAACCATATTTGGTGCCGGTCAGGCCGATTTCGTCGCGCAGCACCCACAGGAGTGGCGTATCGGGGTCGACGTCCACATTATGCGCAGCGCCATTAATTGTCAGATTGATCGCCAAAGATCCCTCCCATTGAATGCGATCCCGAGTGTGCGGGATTGTCGCAGAAGCTAGGGCAGGAGCGTCGACAAGGCAAGCACCGGAGAACGTACAGAAAGGCGATGTTTTCATCGCTCATTTTGATGTTTCAAATCTTCAGGGTTTCCGGTCGGAAACCGTCGGCAAGTTTGTTTGCCTCGCCGACGACGCTGATCTCAAAACCTCACGCCTTGATGAGCTTCAGGGCTTCCTGCGCAAGCGACATGTCGGCGCACTGGCTGAACGGCACCATGTTCTTCTGGCCGCCGACCTCGATGTTGAGTTCCTGCACGTAGGTAAGTTGGGCCTCGGTGAGCACCAGATCGGTCGCAAGTGCGCCCGGCTTGCTGAGGAAGTCCTGCATGAAGGCGCCCTCCTCATCCGAGCCGTTGGAAATCGCCTTCTTGTAATAGGCGAGATAGGCCTGCTTGTTCGCAGGATTCGCCATCCAGCGGAACATGTCCCCATAAGCGGCTATGACGCCGATCAGTCCCTGCCGTTTTTCGGCAATCGCCTTGTCTGACGCAAACATGGCCTGGTTGGCGTAGAGCGGAAGCTCTTTCCAGATTTCGCCATCGACCAGCGGCTGCAGCTTGAATTTTGAGGCCGTGTCGCGGAACTCGATGGGGGCGACGCCAGCGTCGATATTGCCGGCGACGAGCGACTTGAAGACGTCGACGCTGCTGCCGACATTGGCGAAATTGACCTTCTTGTAATCGACGCCGTGCTTCTTCATCACCGCCACAGCCTGCAGATGCAGCAGCGCGCCCAACGGGCCGGTGCCCATGGTGCGGCCCGGCAGATCCTTCACCGACTTGATGTCCGGCTTGCTCGAATAAAGGATGTTGAGTGGCGCCAGATTGGCGCCCGCGACGATCTTGACCTTGGCGCCGCGATCAATCGCGGGGAACAGACCATTGTAGCCTGCGCCTGCGCAGATATCTCCCTCGCCGCTGATCAACCCGACCAGGATCTTCGCGGAATCGGAAACGTTCAGCAGGTTCGGCTCGATATTGTACTTTTCGAAGAGCTTCAGCTCTTTCAGCAAAACCACCTGAAGCAGCGAAAGACTGCCGCCGCCGTTGATGACATTGACCTTGATGCGACCGGTCTGGGCAACGGCCCGCCGCGTGCCGATCCCCGACGCGAGACCGACGCCGGCCAGTCCGAGAGCGCCGCCACGTTTCAGAACGTCCCGCCGCGATGTCTTTCCGACAGACTTCTTCTGACCAACGACTTCCATAACGTCCTCCCAAGTCTTGCCATTCACAGGGACGCCCGGGAATTCCGGTCGAATGAAGACCGGAGAACCGAGGTCATGCCTGCAGATGCGGGATCGTAACGTCAGCCGTCTCGGAGGGAACAGGGGCGCATCTGCTGATGCAATCGGCCTGAACAGAATTTGGATATTGCGCCGATATGGCCGAGCTCGAAAACTTGGCGCTCCCTAGGGGAATCGAACCCCTGTTTTCGCCGTGAGAGGGCGGCATCCATTGTCTGTAGATGTCTGCCTGAGTGCGCTAGTAATGCTGATATAATTGTATATTTTGAACTCTCCGTCCACCGTTGTCCGTTGCCAGCCGCCATGATACACCCCCATTGACAGGACACAAACAGGATACGGACCCGTGGCGCGTTCAATCCGAAATACCTGCCTCGAAACCCGCACAGCCCGCCTTAAGCTGGCAGTAGCCAGAAAGCCCATATTCGTTCGAATCGCCCCCGGCCTCTCGCTGGGGTACCGCCGTAATCACATCGCCGGGACGTGGGTGCTGCGCCTCGCCGACGGCAAAGGCGGCGCTTCAACCAAGGCTATCGGCATTGCCGACGATTACGAGGCCGCCAACGGTGACGCCGTGCTGGACTATTGGCAGGCTCAGGAACGGGCCAAGTCGTTGGTGCGGAACACCGGCGGCGGCGATAGCTCAAAGCCACTGACGGTCCGGCGCGCAGCCGAGGTCTATCTGGAGCGGCTGGAAGTCAAGAATTCCCGCACCGCCCGGGATACCAGCGGTCGGCTGAACA
>CANJWR010000129.1 GCA_947478455.1 Beijerinckiaceae bacterium
CTGAAATTGCCCTTCAGCAACTTGCCTCGCATTTGGATCTGGCGCGCGAAGCCCATATGCGGCGCGAAGAAATGCAGCGCCGATTGGTTGACGCGACGACATCGGCAACATTGGCCGAAAAACGCGTTGTCGCAGCAACGGACATTCTTCGACCATTGCTGGCCTCAGATGGATTTGCTGCATCCGCTTTCGATCTGGAAGCGATTGCGCGCCGTCTGGAACGTCGCGATCATTTGATGAGCGAGCTGAAGACTGCGCGCAGACGACTTGGCGAAATCGATGATGGCGCCGGCGAAGAGGCTTTGCGCGCCGCTCTGTCTGGCAGGGATCCCGACCGCGCGCAGGGCGAACGCGAAACGCTTTTAGCGGAGCAGGGACAACTGGAGAGTAAATCGCAACTTGCTTACAAGGCGCAGGCCGACGCGACACAGCAACTTGACGCGCTGGAAGGCAGGCTCGATGCAGAAACGGCTTTGCAGCAAAGGCTCAGCGCCGAAGCCGAGCTTGTTCAGGCGGCGCGTGACTGGGCCGTTCATAAAATCGCAGCCCTGATGGTCGGGACGGCCATCAATCGTCAGCGCAGCGGGCAGCAGGAGCCGGTTCTCATCCGGGCGGGTGAATTGTTCGGGCCGATGACCGCCGGCAGCTATCTGGGACTCGGGCAAAGCTTCGACGAAGATGACCGGCCACACATTGCCGGCCTCCGTCGCGACGGCAGTGAAGTCGGAATCGCCGGAATGAGCGAGGGCACGCGCGATCAGCTTTACCTCGCACTGCGTCTGGCGTGGCTTGAAGACTATGCGTCGCGCGCCGAGCCGCCGCCGTTTCTCGGCGACGATCTTTTCGCTTCGTTCGACGACGAGCGAACCGCGCATGGTTTGAAGGCGCTGGCCGCTATCGGCCAAAAGGTGCAACCCGTGCTGTTCACGCATCATCGTTTTGTGGTTGACATTGCGCGACGCGAACTGGGCGATGCCGTCGATATCGTCGAATTGCAGTGAGCTTTTCTGTCATCTTGAAAAGACGCGTTCCAGACGCATTATTCTGCTCAGCAACGCCAGGGCGGCGATCGTCAGTAGAATGAGAAGTGTAGACACCGCGTGGACGGTCGGCTGCAGACTGAAACTGGCTTCCGCATAAATGCGCACCGGCAAAGTCGTCAAGCGCGCAGTCGTCAGAAAGCTCGTGACGGTGACTTCTTCGAAGCTCAGAAGGAACGATACGATGCCGGCGGCGCAAAGACCCGGCGCCAGTCCCGGCAGAATGACGAAAAAGAGCCGCCGCATTCTGTTCGCCCCGAGACTTTGCGCGGCATCTTCAAGCGACGTATCGAGTTGCAGGACGGATGCGCGCAATAGCATGATGGTGAAGGGCAACACCAGAACCACGTGCACAGCCAGTAGCCCCATGAACGGCGGCAGCGCCGTATACGCCTGCAGCATGCGCAACATGCCGACGCCGATGGCCACATGCGGCAGCGACAAGGGAAGCATCAGGAACGCCATCCACCATTCGCGACCGGGCAGTTCGTAGCGAACCAGCGCAAAGGCCAGAGGTAAAGCCAGCGCGAGCGCTACAACAAGAGTTGCGGCCGCCAGTCGCAGGGAAACCAGAAACGAATCTACATAGGCGCTGCCGATCAGAACCTCTCGGTACCAGCGCAATGTGAACCCGCGAAAGCCCGCAACGGTCGCCTGCGGCACATCGTTGAAGCTCTGCACAAAGACCAGCATGAGAGGTAGAAGCAGAAACAACAGGCTGAGCGGCAGCAGCACATAGCGGACAAAAGGCAGAACAGCATTTGCGATTTGTACAACAAGTTTCGGCGTCGCCAGACTTTGCGAGGGCCTGAAGACGATCCACGGCGTGAGGCGTCGCAGACTTATGGAGACCAGCGCCGCAAACCCAAGCCCCACCAGCGTCATGGCCAAAGCAAGCGCTGACGCAAATGGAGCATTAAGATTTTGCAGCGCCTCCTGCCAGACCAGCATGCCGGTGGTCCAGACTTTCTTGCCGCCCAGCATCGTGGCCGACACATAGGATGTCGACGCCATCAGGAACAGGATCGACATACCGGATGCGAGTCCCGGCAACGACAGCGGGAACTGAACAGCGAAGAACTTCGAGGCCGGAGAAGCTCCCAGACTCTCGGACGCTTCAAGCACGCTCGGCGGTGTGGCCTGAATGGAATCGTACAGCGCCAGAACCATGAAGGGCAGAAAGGCCTGCAGCAGCGCAAGGCCCACTGCGCCATAGTTGAACAGCAATGTTCCGAAGCGCGGAAATCCCATTGCGGCGGTGATGCCGTTTATGATTCCCTCGGGCGCGAGAAGCAGCACGATGCCAAGCGAACGCACGACGACATTTGTCAGTAATGGCACGAGCAGCAGCGCGAAACCCACCGGTCGCCAGCGCGCCGGCAAACGCACAAGCCAGAACGCGACCGGATAGGCCAGCGCAGCGCTGATCGCCGCCACCACAATTGCCAGTAGGGTCGTGCGCCACAGTACGTCGACATAGAACCGGTCGGCGAACATCAGGCGAAATTGTTCGCCCGACGGTATGAGGGACATTTGCGCGAAGGGGCCTGTGTCCGCCTGAAAGGCCAGCAACAACACCGCCCCAAACGGCGCCACAAATGCAAATGCGAGCCACAGCAGGGCCGGCGCAGCCAGCGCCAGCCCGATCAGCTTGTTTTTAGTCAAGGGAATGAAACCATTCGGCCTAGCCCGCAATCTCTCGATTGAAGCGGCTCGTCCACTGCGGCTGGTTCTTGATCACCAGATCCCAGTTGAAATCGACGAGCTTTTTGGCCTCTTCGCCGGTCGTCAGCTTCGAGGCGAGTTCAGGTGGAATCGTCAGGTTGGAAACAGTCGGCGAATAATAGATCTCTTTTGCATAGGCGAGCATGCAGGGCTCGCTGAGGTGGAGATTGATCCATTCTTCCGCCAGTTGCTGATTCTTTGTTCCGACCGTGATGCAAGCCACATTCATCGCGATGGCCTGTCCTTCAACCGGGGACGCGATCGCGATATTGGGATTGCGGGTTTCCGCATAAGCGCGAGTGAAACTGCCGAATTCGATGGATAGATCGCAGACGCCCTGATCGAACATCTGAAAAAGATTGTCCTGACTGTTCTGGATCGCCGCGAAAGGCTTGAGTTCCCGAATTTTCTTGAAGGCGATGTCGATGTCGGATTCGCTCCCGCCGAAAATCTTTGCGGCCATCAAGAGAGCTGCGGTTCCTTCGGCGCCCGGATAGGACGGCCACGCAATGCGGCCTTTCCACTCCGGATTCCAGATGTCCTTCCACGAGGTGATCGGCTTCGACGCCTTACGCTTGTCGTAGACGATCGAAACGGGATTATAGGCAACGCCGTATCCGCCGATCTTTGCCGTATCGTAGAGATGCGCGAATTGCAGAACGGCCGCCGTCGGGGCTTGCGTGACGCCATCGGCGACCGCCTGACGGCTTTCGAAAATGTTCAGATAGAGAACGTCGAAACTGGGGCGGCCGCGCTCCGCATAAGCGCGCGCACGGCGTTCGGGTGTTCCGCCGAGCACATAGCTGACCTTGCAGCCGAATTTTTCGACGAGAGGTTTTTCGACAAATTGCTTGACGATCTTTTCCTGCGCACCGCCCCAGATGCCGATGACAAGTTCGTCGCCGGGCTTGGGTTGGGCCCATGCGGTGCGGACGAAATGCATGGGCGCAATTGCGCCAGCGCCAAGCACGAGGTGTCCGAATTTGCGACGGGTGACGGTCATTTGCTTCTCCATCTGATGAGCGAAAGTGTCATGCGGTGAATTCGACCCCACCCGGGCGGGCGTTAATGGTGCAGATCTGTCCGGGTTCAGGTGGCGCAAGCGCGGAATCGATCAACACGCGAACGCGTCCTGCGGGCGTGTCGAGATCGGCCTCCCACGCGTCGCCCAGATAGGTGCGGGTCGTGACGCGGCCCATGAGTTCGAGCGCCGTCGGGGCGCCGCCGAGATCCAGTCGCGCCGCCCGCAAGACAATGTGCGCCGCCCCGTCGGGCGCGCCACTGCATTTAAGGCCGGGCGCTTCAAAAATGCCATTGCGCGACAGGCCTGCAATGATCGTACGTCCACCCAGAAACGCCGCCGCAATGGCGTCGCCGGGTCTGTCGCACAGCGCCTGCGGCGTATCGAGGGCGACGAGTTTTCCCTGGTGCATCACGGCGACACGATCCGAGATCGCTAGCGCCTCCGCCTGATCGTGGGTGACGAAAATCGTCGTGATCGCGAGGCGCTTCTGCAGACGCTGGATTTCTCCGCGCATTTCGGCGCGCAAATGTGCATCGAGGTTGGACAATGGCTCATCGAGCAGCAGAATCGACGGCTCGATGACCAACGCTCGCGCAAGCGCCACTCGTTGTTGCTGACCGCCTGACATCTGGGCAGGGTAGCGCTGCCCGTAATCTGCTAGCCCGACCATTGCGAGAGCATCCCGCGCTCGGCGCAGACGCTGTTCCTTCGCCACATGGCGCATGCGCAATCCGAAGGCGACATTCTCGCTGGCGGTGAGATGCGGAAATAATGCATAGGATTGAAAGACAACGCCCACATTGCGCTTGTGCGCCGGAACGCTGGTGACGTCCGCATCGGAAATCCGGATCGAGCCCGAACTTGGCGCCACAAAGCCCGCAATCGCCCGCAGGGTCGTGGTTTTTCCGCAGCCAGAAGGCCCAAGCAGTGAGACAAGTTCGCCCTTGCGGATGCTCAGGCTGACGCCATCGACAGCTGCGCGCTCGCGGTAGCGAACTTCCAGCTTCTCAAGCGCCACATGCGGGTTCATCGACCATGCTCCGTCGCTTGCAAAGTTTGTTTGCTGAGCGGCGAAACGATCAAGCAACCGCTATGCCAGATGGCGACGGAGCTAAGCCCAGCGTGGGCGTCAGGAGCGGACTGTGCCTTGCGCGAGGGCCAATGCGCCCAGCGGGCCCGCAAGCTCTGCGAGCCCCGCAGGCCGAATATATTGCGCGCCCACGCCGATGATTTGCGGATGATCCAGATAGCCGCCGAGGCTGTCTTCAAAATGCTTTTGAATGAGCCCATACAGGTGAGCTTGTCCGTTCAGGACGCCGCCGCCGAACAGGATGCGCTTCGGAGCCAGCGTCAGCGTGAGCATGGCGCATAATTGTCCCAGTGTATGTGCAACAAGGTCCCAGACAGGATCGTCGGCGGGAATCTGCGCCGCCGGACGCCCGGCGCGCGCTTCGATGGCCGGGCCTGACGCAAGGCCTTCGACGCAGGCGCCGTGAAATGGACAATTGCCGGGCCATGTATCGCCGGGGCTTCGCGCAACGCGGATGTGCCCGGCCTCCGGATGTGCAAATCCCTTGATGGTTTTGCCGCCCGCCACAATGCCGACGCCAATTCCTGTGCCGACCGTCACATACGCAAAGTCGTCGAGCCCCTGCGCCGCGCCCCAAAGGCCTTCGGCGAGCGCGGCGGCGTTGACGTCAGTGTCGAACGCCATCGGCAATCCAAATCTATCGCGCAATCTCGCCGCCACATTGGTATCGCGCCAGCCGGGTTTCGGCGTTGACGTAATGAACCCGAACCGCTGAGAGTCTGGATCAAGATCGACCGGCCCGAAGGATGCGATGCCGAGCGCCTCAACGCTGCCTTCAGCGGCGATCATGTCGTCCAGCGTCTGTTCGATTTGACGAAGCGTGGCCTGCGGATGCAGTCCTGTCTCGACAGAACGCATCTGGCGAATATCGCCGGGACCCGAGCCCACGATGCAAACGCATTTTGTGCCGCCCAGTTCAACGCCGGCGAAGAGTGGAGCCGATGGCAGCATCAGGAACTTGTCGCTTCGGACATGTGGAGAAGCGCCGAACCAGCAGATGATCCGGGCCTCATGGCTTCGCCATCCAGGTGTGAATCAGGAAATACACAACCGACGCGCCGAGAATCGTCAAAATGGCCAAAGCCAGATAGCCGACCTGCTTGTCGAAATTTGACGACGCTGCTTTCAACGCGTGAGAGCGCTTGAAAAATACGGTTTTGACGAAAAGGAAAACCGGAACCGCGCTGGCGAGATAAAGAAGGATCTTCAGCACCTGCGGCCCCAAAGCTGCCGGACAAGGAATGGCCGGACACAAATCCGCAGGGTCTGCCAGCGGATGACTTTAGTGTTTCAACCTTCGCCCGGATTAACAGGTCCGTTTCAGATACTCAATCCGCGCCAGTTCATGGCTCCAGCGGGTCGGCCCCGACGCCCACGATGGTCTGGTCGAAATCGATGTTCGAGCCTGTCATCAGGCCGGATTCGGCGGACGCCAGATAGGCGCAGGCGCGAGCGACCTCATACGGATCGATCAACCGCCCGAACGGGCGGCCCTTCGCGGCTTCATCGAGCCAGCCGTCTTTTGCATCATGATATTCGCGCATCACGCGTTCTTCGCCGGGCGTATGCATCCAGCCGATGTTCAACCCGTTGACGCGAATGCGGTGCTTGACCAGCGAATGAGCCACATTGCGCGTGAGGATCGCCAGAGCGCCCTTGCTGGCGCTGTAGGCGGTCAGAAACGGCTGGCCGCCATGCGCCGACATGGACTGAATGTTGATGATCGAGCCTTGGATCTTCTCGCGCACCATGATGCGGCAGACGTCCTGCATCAGAAAGAAGGGCGCGCGGACATTCACCGAAAATAATTCGTCGAAACGCTCAGGCGTCGTGTCGAGAATGTCGCCCCGGTCGGTCAGGCCTGCGGCATTCACCAGGACATCAACGCGACCGAACGCCTTGTCGGCGGCAGCCACAACCGAGCGTGCGGCCTCGACGCTCGCCAGATCGGCCTCGACAAAAATCGCTTTTGTACCCAGTCCATTGAGGTCGTCACGCACTCTCGCCCCGTGGGCGGCGTTGCGTCCGCAGATCACGATGCCGGCCGCGCCGCGCTGGGCGAACAGGCGCGCGATGGCCTCGCCCAGCCCCTGTGTGCCGCCCGTCACCACCGCGACCTTGCCGTCCAGCCGTGCGCCCTGATCCGAAGCCATCGGTGCCCTCCTGCGTGGATAATCCCCGATCTGGTCTACCCTCAAGTCATGATAGTGTGTCAATGAGGGAGCGACGATTTTCGGGAGGCGGATGTGATCAGGGTCGGTTTACTGGGCGCAGGGCGCATCGGGAAAATCCATGGGGGCAATGTGTCGGCGTCCGGCAAGGCGACGCTGGTGGCTCTGGCTGACGCGTTGCCGAAGGCCGCAAAGGCTCTGGCCGCCGAGACCGGCGCGAGGGTCGATTCGGTTGAGGCCATCATCGCTGACCACTCGATCGATGCCATTCTGATCTGTTCGCCGACAGACACCCATTCCGATCTGATCGAGGCCAGCGTCAAGGCCGGCAAGGCGGTCTTCTGCGAGAAGCCTGTCGACCTGTCGTCGAAGCGGATCGAAAAATGCCTGAAGGTCGTGGCGGCCTCGAAGCGTCCGCTGATGATAGGCTTCAATCGCCGCTTCGATCCGAGCTTTGCCGAAGCCCGCCGGCGCATCAAGGCGGGCGATATCGGCAATCTGGAATTGCTGACGATTCTGTCGCGCGATCCCTCGCCGCCACCGGCCTCCTATGTGGCGCGCTCGGGCGGCCTGTTCCGCGATATGATGATCCACGATCTGGACATGGCGCGCTTCCTGCTCGACGAGGAACCAGTGGAGGTGTTCGCCATGGGCTCGGCGCTTGTCGACAAGGCGATTGGCGAGGCCGGCGATGTGGATACGGCGGCGGTCGTGCTGAAGACCGAATCCGGCAAGATCGCCCAGATTTCCAATTCGCGCCGCGCAACTTATGGGTACGACCAGCGTTTCGAGGCGCACGGCTCGAAAGGCATGGTGCGGGCGCAGAATGTGCCGCTGACGACGGTGGAATTCGCCGACGCGAAGGGATTCCGGTCCGATCCGGCGCTGCCGTTCTTTCTGGAGCGTTATGCGGCGGCCTACAGGGCTGAACTCGATCATTTTCTGGATGCGATCCAATCCGGCAATGCGCCGTCGCCGTCGGGAGAGGACGGGCTTCGGGCGCAGCGTCTGGCGGACGCGGCGACGAAATCCGCCCAGACCGGCAAGCCGGTCCGGCTGGAGGGTTGAGCCTGTGGCCGATCATGGATTGTCCGAAGCGGAACTGAGCGCACGTTTTCTGGCAATGTCGGGGATTGTGCTGGAACTCGGCCATCTCGCCGAAAAATATTTCGCCGATCAGGCGGCGCTCGGCACCACCATGAAGGGCGATCAGGATTTCCTCACTGTGGCGGATGGGGAGGTCGAAGCCCTGTTCCGCCGGCGCATCGCGGAGGCTTTTCCGACGGACGCCGTCATGGGCGAGGAAATGGGCGGCGGCGATTCCGCACGCCTGTGGATCATCGATCCGATTGACGGCACAGCCAATTTCGCACGCGGCGACCGCCACTGGTGCATTTCGGTCGGCTTCGTGGCTGGAGGCGTGCCGGAACTCGGCATCATCCATGCGCCTGCGCTGGGAGAAACCTTTCTGGCGCGGCGCGGCCAGGGAGCGACCCTGAATGGCAAGCCGATCCGGGTTGCGGCCACGACCAATATACGGCAGGCGACCATCGAATTCGGCTGGTCGTCGCGGCTGCCCAACAAGCCCTATATTGATGCCGTCGCGCGCCTGTTCGATGCCGGCGCTCATGTGAAGCGCAGCGCCTCCGGCGCACTCGGCCTCGCGCATGTGGCTGCTGGGCGAACGGACGCCTACGGTGAGTTGCACATCAACCCGTGGGATGTGGCGGCCGGACTTGTGATAGCGGGGGAGGCGGGCGCGCGGGTCAATGATTTCTGCACCGGCGACTGGCTCGGCGACGGCAACCCCATCCTGGCTGTCACGCCGGCGCTCTGGGATCAGGTTCTCGAAGCCAGTGGCATGGCGCCCCATCCATCCGTCTGATTGACTCCTTGAAGTCTCTGCGTTCAATTCCATTTATGACAAAATCATAACAATCTCGGAGGATCCTATGAATAGCTCCTATCGTTTTGGAATTTTGGGTTTTACGGCTCTGGCGGCTGCAGCCATCGCGTCGCCTAATCAGGCTGCGGCGCAGGAAGTCGTCGTCTATTGCGGCGTGCAGGAAGAATGGTGCCGCCCGATGATGCAGGCCTTCGAACGCAAGACCGGCATCAAGGTCCTGATGACCCGCAAGTCTGCGGGCGAAATCTATGCGCAGCTGAAAGCGGAAGCCTCCAATCCGCGCGCCGACATCTGGTGGGGCGGCACCGGCGACCCCCATCTGCAGGCCGGCGAGGAAGGGCTGACGGAAACCTATAAGTCGCCGCTGATGGCGGATCTCCAGCCGTGGGCCATCAAGCAGGCAGAAACGGCCAAGAACCGCACAGTCGGCATTTACGCCGGCGGGCTCGGCTTCTCCTACAACACCGAGCAACTCGCGAAGCGCAAGCTGCCGGAGCCGAAGTGCTGGGCCGATCTCGCCAAGGCTGACTACAAGGATGAAGTGCAGGTCGCAGACCCGAATGCGTCGGGCACGTCCTACAACATGCTCGCGACAGTCGTGCAATTGATGGGCGAGGCCAAGGCCTTCGACTTCATGAAAGCCATGCACAAGAACGTCAATCAGTACACCAAGACCGGCGCGGCTCCGGCCCGCGCAGTCGCAACCGGCGAAAGCGTGATCGGCATCACCTTCATGCATGACGCCGTGACGGAAGCCGTGAATGGCGCGCCTGTCAAAGTCGTCGCTCCTTGCGAGGGCACCGGCTACGAAATCGGCTCCATGTCGCTCATCAAGGGCGCCAAGAACATGGACAACGCCAAGAAGTTTTACGACTGGGCGTTGACCCCGGAGGCTCAGGGGCTCGCTGCCGCCGCCAAGGCCTATCAGGTGCCTTCGAACAAGAACGCCGCCACGCCCCCGCAGGCGCCGAAGCTGTCGGAAATCAAACTGATCGATTACGACTTCGCCAAGTATGGCTCGTCGGCCGAACGCACGCGCCTGCTTGCCAAGTGGGACGCGGAAGTTCGCAACGCTCCGAAGCGCTAGTCGTCCGTTTTGGCCTGTCCCGCAGACGTTAGTCTGCGGGACGATGAAATCGCCACATTGGAAGTTTGAGGAAACGTGCGTCGTCGGACAGCCGATACAGGCATGACGGACATAGCGGCGGCAGCTTTTGCCGCCGTTTGTTTTGTCCTTGCGCCTTGGGCCTTCGTGGGTGACGCTCGCCCGGGACTTTCCTGGGTCATGGAAGGCCGTTGGCCGATCGCCCTGCCTGCACTTGCCTGCATCGCCGCAGGCGCGCTCGCGCTGCAGGGGTTCCGCTCGGCGCGCCTGCGTGTCGCGCTTTGCGCGGCAGGACTGATGCTGTTTTTTGGATACGGCTTCTGGCCGGGTCTTTTCGACGGTCGCCCACCGCTCGCGCTTGGTCTGGGGGCGGCGACGGTCGGGGCCACGCTGGTCTGGCAGGGCGCACGGGCGCTGGCGGCGGCCGGCGCCTTCAAGGCCGATCGCTGGGTCGCGACTACGACAGTGTCGATTTTTGCGGCTGTCTTGCTGTTCGTCTTCTTTCCTGTCGTCAAGGCGCTGATCGCCGCTTTCGAGGATCGCAACGGCGCGCTCGATCTGTCGCTGGCGTTGGCGCGCATCACGGCCAATGATATCTGGGCGACGGATTGTCTATATTCCGAACGCGCCTGTGGCGTCGTGATCAACACATTCTGGCTCGGCGTGCTGGCGGGCGTGTTTTCGACCATGCTGGGTCTGGCCTTTGCGCTCCTGGCGCAGCGCGGCGGATTGAAGAACACGAAGATATTCGATGCGCTCTCCATCCTGCCGATCATCACGCCGCCTTTCGTGATCGCCATGGCCTTGGTGGTGCTGTTCGGCCGCACCGGCGTGGTGACGACCTTTCTCGACAATTATTTCAACATTCCGCGTTCGCGCTGGATCTATGGACTGCCGGGCATACTGATCGCGCAGGTTTTGTCGCAGACGCCGATGTCCTACCTGATCCTGCGCGGCGCGCTGCAGGGAATTGCGCCGTCGCTTGAAGAAGCCGCGCAGACTTTGCGCGCCGGGCGGTGGCTTACATTTCGCACAGTTACATGGCCGCTGATGCGCCCGGCCGTGGCGGCTTCCTGCCTGCTGGGCTTTGTCGAAAGTCTTGCGGATTTCGGCAATCCGGTGGTGCTGGGCGGCTCGTTCGAGGTTCTGTCGACCAAGATCTATTTCGCCGTCGCGGGCGCGCAGCACGATCCGGGGCGCTCGGCCATTCTGGCGATCATCCTGCTGGCGCTGACCCTGTCGGCCTTCTGGGCGCAGACCGTGTGGCTCGGCAAGAGCTCCTACGTCACCGTCACCGGCAAGGGCGACAATGGTGTGCCGCCGCCATTGCCTGTTGGCGTGCGCCGCGCCGCCTACGGCGTTGTTGTGCCGTGGGTTGTGCTGACGATTGCCCTCTACGGCGTCATTATGGTCGGCGGCTTTGTGACCGACATCGGCCGTGGTGCCATGACCCTGACGTTCCGGCATTTCGCAACCGGCTTCGCCATCGAGCGCACGCCGTTCGGAATCTTTTTCTCTGGCTCCGCGTGGGACTCGTTCTTCGTCACCGTGACTGTGGCGGCGATTGCTGCGCCCATCACGACTGTGGTCGGCATTCTGACCGCCTATGTGCTCAGCCGTCACAATTTCATCGGTCGCCGCGCTTTCGAATTTGTTACCATGCTGGCCTTCGCGATTCCCGGCACCGTGATTGGCGTCGCCTATATTGCGGCGTTCAACGTGCCGCCGGTCGAACTGGCCGGCACGGGGCTCATTCTGATCATCTGCTTTGTCTTCCGCAATATGCCGGTGGGCGTTCGCGCCGGCATTGCGGCGCTGAGCCAGATCGACAAGTCCCTCGATGAAGCTTCAACTACGCTCGGCGCCCGCACCGGCACGACGGTCTGGCGCGTCACGCTGCCGCTGCTCAAGCACGCCATCATCGCCACGCTCGTGTTTTCGTTCGTTCACGCCATGACGGCGGTGAGCGCCATCGTGTTCCTCGTGACGGCGCGCTACAACATGGCCACGGCCTATATCGTCAATCGCGTCGACGCTGGCGAGTACCCGCTCGCCATCGCCTATTCGTCGCTGCTGATTGTTTTCATGTTGCTGGTGGTTGTTGTGATCCAGTTCTTTGTCGGCGAACGCCGTCTCGGCCGTCGCGGCGTCGCCGCCAGTCCTGTCAATCTCGGAGCCCGTTGATGTCGCGCGCCGCCTCTGTCCGCTTCGTCAATGTGTCGAAACTTTACGGCTCGGTGAAAGCCGTCAACGACATCTCGTTCGAGGTGCAGGCAGGCACCCTCGTCACGCTGCTCGGCCCGTCCGGCTGTGGCAAGACCACGACGCTGCGGCTCGTTGCCGGGCTCGAACAGGCTTCGATCGGCAAGATTTTCGTCGGCGACGAAGACGTGACGGCGCTGGGCGCCGCCGAGCGCGACGTCTCGATGGTGTTCCAGAGCTATGCTCTGTTCCCGCATCTTAGCGTGCTGGACAATGTCATGTATGGCCCGCTGGCCTCCGGCGCGAAGCGTCAGGACGCGCAGGCCATGGCGGTGGAAAAGCTCGGCATCGTGGGCCTCAA
>CANJWR010000130.1 GCA_947478455.1 Beijerinckiaceae bacterium
AGCGAGGACATTATAGCGCAACTTGATCAATCTGCAGGAATTTTTTGGCGGAAGAGGTGGGATTCGAACCCACGGTAGGCTTTCACCTACGGCGGTTTTCAAGACCGCTGCCTTAAACCACTCGGCCACCCTTCCGGGGCGTCGAAGCGCCGGATTTGCTCTCCTACCGAATTTCGAAGCGTCGCGCCACCGTTCCGGCAAGAAACATTTGTGGCCGCACCGTGCGCGGCTGTTTTTTGGGCTAAGCCAGCATCTGCCGCACGCGAGCGCCGCATTTTGGCCGGATTTGGCCCGTCACTGGGGCAGACAGGGCAGGGATGCAACAATTCCCAACTCTGTTAACGATATTTGCCGAATATCGAGCGTGGCGTTAATTGCCGGTCAACCAAACTTGAGCCAAGGTCGTCCTTGGCGTACAGGGTTAATATCGGCTTTGCAGGATCGGGCGTGAGTCTGATCGGGTCGAAGGAATTCGCTGATGCGCCGCAAGTGTGCTCAAGAGTCTGTGTTGCGTTTCATGAGTTCAGTCGAATCACGTCTGCCAACCGGCACGGTTGCGTTTGCATCGGGCAGGGGTCTCTTTATCGGTCTTGTGACCACAATTGCGCTTGCGGGTTGCGCCCAGCAGCCGGTTCAGACCAGCGCACGCTCCACGTCTTCGGAATATTTCCCGTCCACGCGTTATGGCGCTGCCAGCCCTCGCGTTGTTGCTGACGGGCAGTCGGTGCCACGCGGCGGCGGACAATATCTGGTCGGCAAGCCCTATTCGGTTGCCGGAAAGCGTTATCGCCCGGGTGAAATGGCCGTCGGTCAGGCCCAGTCGGGTCGCGCCTCGTGGTACGGCGCAGCCTTCCATGGCCGCAAGACCGCTAATGGCGAAGTCTATGACATGTCGTCGATTACGGCTGCGCACCCCACCATGCCGCTACCCAGCTATGCGCGCGTGACCAATCAGGAGAATGGCCGTTCCATCGTGGTTCGCGTCAACGATCGCGGACCGTTCCACGGCGGGCGCGTGATGGATCTGTCCAGCCGCGCCGCCGATGCGCTCGACTACAAGCGGATGGGCACAGCCGCCGTAAAGGTGGAGTACCTTGGTCCTGCCGGTCTCGCAGGCTCGGACGACACCAAGCTCCTGGCCTCCCTGCGCACTGACGGTCGCCCGGCCACCATCGACGGTCTGCCGGGTGGGGCGCCTGTCATGGTCGCCGAACAGCGTCAGCCGCCGAGCGTTTTCCAGCGCGTCGCGCAACTACAGACCACCAGCGTACCGGCCTCGCCGCCGCCTGTCGTCCAGCAGGTTTCGGCTGCTCCGGCGGCACAGCCAGCCGTGGCCCAACTTGTGAGCCAGAAGCCGGTTGCGATGCCGTCGAACGCTCCCGTCCCGCCGTCGCGGCCGTTCGATCTTGGCACGATACCGGGGGCGGGCGTACCGATTGGCGCTCCGCAACCGCGGTTACGGCAGGCTTTTGCGACGTTTTACGCGCCACGGCAGGATGCAATTGCCGCCAAACTTGAAAAGCAGGGCGCGTTCAATGCGGTTGAACAGCTCGAGTCCGGCCGCAAGTTCTCTCGCCGCTGAAACCAACTTTTCAAAAAAGGTCCCGCGGTTCGACACGCCCTGAACCGCAGCGCATTGATTTGTTCCCTTCGGGTGTGCACATTCGTGCACCGTCCTGTTCATTGGCCGAAGGTTACGTTCCTTGACTGCTTGTCTCAGCCCGGCTCGCCGTATTCGCAGAAGCTTGTCGATCCTGATAGCTGCGACGCTTTGCGTCCTCGAAGCCGGCTCAGGTGTGCGCGCTCAAACTTTCACCACCATCGCGCCCTACGCCATGCTGATGGACGCTGACACAGGCAGCGTGCTTTTTGAAAAATCTGCGGACCAACTGACCTCGCCGGCCTCGCTCGCTAAAATCATGACAGCAGAGGTGGTCTTCAACGAAATCGTTCAGGGCCGCCTTAGCCTTGAAGATACTTTTGTGGTGTCCGAAAACGCCTGGCGCCGTGGCGGCGCGAGCGCTGGCGGCTCCAGCATGTTCGCCCAACTGAACAGCAAGCTGCGGATCGAGGATCTCATCAAGGGCCTCGTCATCCAGTCCGGCAATGACGCCGCCATCGTGTTGGCAGAGGGCATTGCGGGTAGTGAGGAGGCTTTCGCCAATCGCATGACCAGCCGGGCGCGCCAGCTCGGATTCGAAAAGCTCACCTTCCGCAACCCATGGGGCAAGTTCGATCCCGAGCAAAAGGTGACGATGCGGGAGATGGCTTTGCTCTCCATTCACGTCATCAAGACCTATCCGGAATACTATAAGTATTTCGGCGAAAAGGAATTCACCTGGAACAAGATCCGCCAGCAGAATCGCAACCCATTGCTGACAATGGACATTGGCGCTGACGGGCTGAAAACCGGCAATATCGATGACGCCGGATTCGGGCTGGTGGGATCGGCGGTCGAGAACGGACAGCGCCTGGTGCTGGCGGTGAACGGCCTTAAGACCGCCAAGGATCGAGCGGCTGAAGCCCGCAAGTTATTGTCATGGGGCTTCCGTTCGTTCGACGCCCGGACGATCTTCTCGCAGGGCGAGTCGGTCGGTGCCGCGAAAGTTTACGGCGGCGCGAAAGGCGAAGTTCCGCTGATGGCCAATGGCCCGGTGAAACTGCTCGTGCCGCGCGGTAGTGGCGAACGAATGAGCGGGCGCGTCGTCTATCAGGGGCCGCTCGTCGCGCCGATTGAAGAGGGCGCAGAAGTGGCGCGGCTCAAGGTTTTTCGCGGCAATGTTCTGGCGCTCGATCTGCCTTTGCGCGCTGCGGAATCTGTGCCAGTTGGCTCACTGACGCAACGCGCCCTGGATGCCGGAGCTGAATTTGGCGTTGGCCTGTTCCGCACCTATTTGCTGAAGAAATGACACCAACAGACCAGACCGTGAGAGAGGCGCTGCGCCACGGGTTTTTCATAACTCTGGAAGGCGGCGAGGGTGCGGGCAAATCCACGCAGGCGCGCATTCTGAGCAACAGGCTTGTCGGGCTTGGCTATGATACGCTCACCACGCGGGAGCCCGGCGGATCGCCCGGCGCGGAAAGATTGCGCGATGTTTTGCTCTCGGGCGCAGTTGCTCCACTAGGGCCGGCGGCAGAAGCCATTCTGTTTTCCGCCGCTCGCATCGATCATCTCGACAAGACCATCCGGCCTGCACTGGCGCAAGGCTGCGTGGTGATCTGTGATCGGTTTGCGGATTCGACACGGGCCTATCAGGGAGCGCTCGGCAATCTCGATCCACGGTTGATTGGCGCCCTGGAGACCGTGACGGTAGGCCCGACAAAGCCCGATCTCACCCTGATGCTCGATTTGCCGGCCGAGGTTGGGCTCGATCGCGCCAATAGTCGCCGCATGAGCGGACCTGTCGATCGATTCGAAGCTGAAAACCTGTCCTTCCATCGAGGCTTGCGCCAGACCTTTCTGGAAATAGCTGCAGCCGAGCCTCATCGTTGTAAGGTCATCGACGCCATGCAGAGCCCGGAAGACGTGTCCGAACAAATCTGGCGCGTGGTTGAAGGACGTCTGACGTCCGGCACAAAGCCGGGGCGCATCCCCGCTGTCGGTAACGTGATTTCTCTGCCGACAGTCCGTCGCGGCGTGGAGGCCTTGTGAGAAGAAAGGTTGATTCCGAAGCGCCGCCCGAGAGCGACCGTTTCGAAGATGCGCCGCATCCGCGCGAGAATTACGATCTCATCGGCCATCAACAGGCCGAGTCCGAAATCCTCGCCGCCTATCGTGAAAACCGTATGCCGCAGGCGTGGATCATCGGCGGACGCGAAGGTATCGGGAAGTCCACGCTCGCCTGGCGTTTTGCACGTTTTCTTCTGGCCAATCCCGATCCTTTGTCGCCCGCCGTCCAGCGCGCGACAAACCTTCACGTCGCCAGCGAACATCCGGCGTCGCACCGCCTCGAAGCGCTTTCGCACGGCGATCTTTTCCTTTTGCGACGCGCGTGGAACGAGAAAACCAAGAAGCACTACACGGAAATCCGCATCGACGATGTTCGTCGCGCCATTGAAATGTTCCAGAGCGCCGCCGCCGAAGGCGGCTGGCGCATTGCGATTATCGACGCTGCGGACGATCTCAACCGCAACGGCGCCAATGCGCTGCTGAAGCTCATCGAGGAGCCGCCGGCAAAATGCCTTTTCCTCTTCGTTTCGCATCGACCGGGGCAAATTCTTCCCACCATCAGGTCGCGTTGCCGGATGTTGCATCTGGAAATACTTGATGATCGACAGGTGCAGGATGTGATCGGGCTGATCGGCCCGCCATGGTCCGCCAAAAGCCCGACCGAAATCGAAAACGCCGCCGCCCGGGCAGGTGGCTCGGTGCGTGATGCGCTGCGGCTCATGGGTGGCAGCGGGCTTGCGTTGGCGGGCAAGATCGAGGCGCTGACGGCGCGCCTGCCCGACGTAGATTGGGCGCGCGTCCATGATCTGGCCGATAATGTGGTGGGCCGCGACGCCACCGAGGATTTCGAGGCCGCTCTCGCCAGCATTTACGACTGGCTGGATCGTCGCGTCCACGAAGCCTCGGGAACGCATCATCTGCGCGATCTTGCACGCTATGCTGAGGTATGGGACAAGATCGCCATGGCGGCGCGTGAAACAGAGGCGCTGAATCTCGACCGGCGACCTCTGATCTTGTCGATTTTCTCGAATCTTTCCGAAGCCGCCCGTCACTGATCAGATCCGGGACCAAGATGGCTTCGCGCCCAACTTTCTACATCACGACTGCGATTCCCTACGCCAACGGCGCGCCGCATATCGGTCACGCCTATGAGCGCATCGCAACTGACGCTATCCAGCGCTTCAAGCGTCTCGACGGTTACGACGTGCTGTTCGTCACCGGCATGGACGAGCATGGCCAGAAGATGCAGCAGACGGCAGCGCGCGAGGGCATCACCGCGCAGGCGCTGGCCGATCGCACGGCCTCCATGTTCGAGCAGATGGGCGAGGCGCTGAACGCGCAGGCCGACGACATCGTACGGACCACGCAGCCCCGTCACTATGCGGCTTCCACGGAAATCTGGGAGCGCATGAAGGCTAATGGCGACATCTACCTGTCGAAATATTCCGGCTGGTATTCGGTGCGCGACGAAGCCTATTACGACGAGGGCGAACTCACCAAACATCCAGAAGGGCACTTCACCGCCCCAACCGGAACGCCCGTCGAATGGGTGGAAGAAGAGAGCTATTTCTTCAAACTGTCGGCCTATGGCGACAAATTGCTCGCTTATTACGACGCGAACCCGGATTTCATCACGCCGGAGAAATACCGCAACGAGATCGTCGCTTTCGTGAAGCGCGGGCTGGCCGATCTGTCGATCAGCCGCACGACCTTCAACTGGGGCGTGCCGGTGCCGGGCGATCCGAAGCACGTGATGTATGTGTGGGTCGACGCCCTGACGAATTACCTCACCGGCACAGGCTTTCCGGACGGATCGGCGGAACGCGCGCGCTATTGGCCGGCGAACGCTCATGTGATCGGCAAGGACATCACGCGCTTTCACGCCATCTACTGGCCGGCGTTCCTGATGTCCGCCAAGATCGAATTGCCGAAGCAGATCGTTGTTCACGGCTTCCTGTTCAACCGCGGCGAGAAAATGTCGAAGTCGGTCGGCAATGTGATCGATCCATTCACGCTGGCGGCGCATTACGGCATCGATCAGTTGCGCTACTTCTTCCTGCGCGAAGTGCCTTTCGGTCAGGATGGCAATTATTCGCATGAAGGAATCGTGGCGCGCATTAACGCAGATCTCGCCAACGATCTCGGCAATCTGGCACAGCGCTCCTTGTCGATGATCAACAAGAACTGCGCTGGCGCAACGCCAGCCTGCGGGCCGTTGAGCGAGGCCGACAATGCCATTCTGGCGCAGGCCCACGCGCTTGCGGACAAATCGCGCGAACATATGAGCGATTTCTCGCTGCATCTGATGCTCGCGGAAATCTGGCGCGTGGTGGCTGAAGCCAATCGCTACTTCGCGTCCGAAGAGCCATGGAAGAAAGCCAAGACCGACACAGACCGGATGAGCACGATCCTTTATGTGACGGCGGAAGTTTTGCGTAACATCGCCATCGTCACGCAGCCGGTGATCCCGGTCGCATCGACAAAGCTGCTCGATCTGCTTGGCGTGAATGCAGAGCAACGCTTGTTCGCGAATGTTGGCCCGCAGGACCGTCTCGCCTCCGGAGCCGCATTGCCGTCGCCTGCGCCAATTTTTCCGCGTTACGTCGAAGCCTTGGAGGCGGGCGCAAAGCCTGCAAAAGCCTGATGCTGATCGACACCCATTGTCATCTCGACTTTCCGGAATTTGCTCCGGAACTCGACGATGTGGTGGCGCGCGCCAAAGCCGCCGGCGTCGCCCGCATGATCACCATCTCGACCCATGTCGCGCGCTATGAGTCATATCGCACCATTGCCGAACGTTTCGAAAATGTGTGGTTCACGGTCGGCACGCATCCTCATCGGGCGCACGAGGAGCCGGACATTTCGGTCGAGCGCCTGTGCGAACTGGCGTCGCATCCGCGCTGTATCGCCATCGGCGAGGCCGGGCTCGACTATCATTACGACAAGAGCCCGCGCGATGTTGCGGCGACAGTCTTTCGTCGCCACATCGCAGCGGCGCGCATCACCGGCCTGCCGCTGGTGATTCACTCGCGCGACGCCGACGACGATATGGGTGAAATTTTGAAGGATGAAATGGGGAAGGGGGCTTTCAAGGCCCTGCTCCATTGTTTCACTTCGTCCCGCGCCCTCGCCATGGCGGGCCTTGAACTCGGCCTGTCGATTTCATTTTCGGGTGTGGTGACGTTCAAGAATTCGCAGGAGCTTCGCGACCTTGCGCGCGACATTCCGGAAGATCGTATCGTGGTGGAAACCGATGCGCCATTTCTGGCGCCCGTGCCACATCGCGGAAAACGCAATGAGCCTGCCTTTGTGGCGGCCACGCTTCGCGTCGTGGCGGAAACAAAGGGCGTGAGCGTTGAACACATGTCGCGCGTCACCACGCAAAACGCGCTACGTCTGTTCAATAAAATGCCGGCGTTCGCCGACAAAATGGCGGCCTCATCGTGAGTTTGTCGATCCGCATTCTGGGGTGCGGCTCATCGGGCGGCGTGCCGCGTGTCGGGATGGAATGGGGATCGTGCGATCCCCACAATCCCAAAAACCGCAGACGCCGCTGCGCCATTCTGCTGGAACGCAAAACAGAAACTGCGGAAAGCACAAATGTGCTGGTCGATACCGGCCCGGACCTCCGCGAACAATTGCTCGATGTCGGCGTAAAACACCTCGACGCAGTTCTACTCACACATCATCACGCTGACCATACGCACGGTATCGACGATGTGAGGCCGCTCGTCACGAAGATGCACAAGCTCATCGACCTTCATATGGACGATCCGACGTCCGCGGTGGTGCGCCAAAAATTTTCCTATATTTTCGAAAAGCCGACGAACAGTTTTTATGCGCCATTGCTGAACGAAAAGCGACTGATCGCCGGCCAAAGCATCAGGATCGCCGGGCCGGGCGGCGCCATCGACGCCTTGCCGTTTCGGGTTGAGCACGGCGAGATCGATGCGCTCGGCTTTCGTTTCGACGATGTGGCCTATACGCCCGATGTGAATGGAATTCCTCCGGAAAGCGTCGGCGCTCTCGAAGGACTCGATCTGTGGATCGTGGATGCGTTTCGTTACACGCGCCAGCCGAGCCATTTTTGCCTGTCTGAAACACTCGAATGGATTGCGCGCCTCAAGCCGCGTCGGGCTGTGTTGACGAACATGCACGTCGATCTCGATTACGAAATCCTGCGCCAGGAATTGCCGCGCAATGTGGAGCCTGCCTACGACGGTATGATCCTGCATCCGTAGCATTCGACAAGACGATTGCGCACGATCCAGACTCGGATAGTCTGTCTCCCGAGCGCCGCAGAGCGCCATGGGAGGATTCATATGTCCAGTTCTTTGGGGCGCATCGGCTATACGCTTGCAGGCGTGGCGGCTTCTTTGTCCATCGGATCATTTCAGGCCGCGGCTCAGGGAGCGCCTAATTATGCGGGCAAGTCGCTGCAGTTTGTGATCGCTGCCGGCGTCGGGGGCGGCTACGATCAATGGGGCCGGACGATTGCCCGCCACATGGGCAGGTATCTCCCGGGAAATCCAACACTGGTGCCTCAGAACATGCCGGCCGGCGGCGGCATCGCGGCCTCGAACCATCTTTTCACGACCGCGCCACGCGATGGCACTTCGTTCGGCATCATCACGCGCGATTCTCCGCTGGCGCCCATGATGGGAAATACTGCTGCGAAATTCGATCCGGTGAAACTGAATTGGCTCGGCACGCCCACGACCGAATTCAATGTCTGTGTCGCCCGGACGGCGGCTGGTTTCAGTTCCCACAAGGATCTCTACGAGAAGACACTTATTGTCGGGGATACCGGCGCCGGAACCGGCACCCACATTTACCCGCTGGCGCTGAATGGTCTTTTCGGAATGAAATTCAAGCTGATTACGGGTTTCCCGTCATCGGCGGACGTGTTTCTGGCCATTGAGCGCGGCGAGGTTGACGGCATTTGCGAGAGCCTGGACAGTTTCCGCGAAAAGCGTCCGGACTGGGTTTCGTCGGGCAAGATGAAAATCCTGCTGCAAGGCGGCGCTGCGCCGAACCCGGACCTCAAGGATGCGGCTTTCGTCATGGACCTCGCCAAAACGGCCGAGGAAAAAGCCGCCGTGAATTTCCTCTATGCGGGCCAAGGCATCGGTCGGCCGCTCGCTGCGCCGCCGGACCTTTCGCCGGTCGTGCTGGCGACGCTGCGCAAGGCCTTCGACGATACGATGAAAGATCCGGAGTTTCTGGCTGACGCCGCCAAGGTGAAACTCCGCGTCCAACCGCTGGACGGCCAACATCTGGCGGATCTGATTGAAGGTCTGACAAAGACGCCGCAGGACATCCGCGACAAGATCGGCAAGATGGTCAACTGAGCGATACGAACAGATTCGCCAAATCAAAGGCTTAAGTGGAGCAGTTGGCCGGAAATGCGATATGTCCCGAAGCCCTCAGGGAGGCTTCGGGGCATGAATTCAGGTTCCATAATATAGATTATGCGAATCCGATATTCAGCATTTCCGACTCATGCGTGAGCCCGACAGGTGCTCCCTCGCGTGGAGGTTGCGGGCTTTCCCGCCGAAGACGGACGCAATGCGCCGGCGGCCGTCGGTTTTGATTTTCTGACCAGTCGACCGGACATCGAATGAGCTACTCTGGCGACCCGACTGCCTGGCAAAATAACGTCGCCGAGCCCGACAAGAAGCCGGTCGAACTGATTTGAACAAAAGGCGCAACAGAATTGAATTGCGACCTTTCTTTGACAAAAGCCCCGTAGCGCGACTTGATTTTGCCTGCTATTATGAACACGCAGGCGCGGCAGGACTGAATGAATTTTCAACAGGCAGCAGCCCTATCCGGTCTTGATACGGTCCGGATCGCGTGGCGGGACTCAAGTTCCGTTCACGAGGCTATTTGCGTATCGGTTGGCTGGGGGGCGGCAGGTCGCTGGCCCGCGATCGGCGGAGAAATTAAGGCACCATGAGCAAAGGTAAGGATTTCCGTGGCCCCAGAAAGCGGGGCTTCGACGACGATGGGCCGATGCCCTATGATTCGCGACAGAGCCGCCCGCCCCGGCAGTCGTTTGACAGGGGCTTCAGCCCGCCCCCGGATATGGGCGGCGCTCCCGTAGGCGGCCCGTCTCCGGCTTCTGTCGACGCCACCGTCAAGTGGTTCAAGACCGACAAGGGCTTCGGCTTTGTCGAACTCGGCAACGGCACCGGCGACGCTTTCCTGCACATCGGCGCTCTGCAGACCGCAGGTTATGAAACCGTGCCTCCGGGCGCGAAGCTCAAAGTGCTGGTCGGTCAGGGCATGAAAGGCGCGCAGGTTACGCGCGTTCTGGAAGTCGACATGTCGACCGCCACTGCCGAACGTCCGGCCCCGCGTTCCTTCGACGGTCCGCGCAACTTCGACAGCCCGCGCGGCGCGCCGCGTCGTGCGCCCGATCCGTCCACCGCGACCGAAGTGACCGGCACCGTCAAGTGGTTCGACGAAACCAAGGGCTTTGGTTTCGTAGCCAGCAACGATGGCGGCAAGGATGTGTTCGTCCACATCTCGACGCTTCGTCCGGCCGGCATCCAGCAACTGTCCGACGGTCAGGCCGTTTCGATGCGCGTCGTCGATACGCCGAAGGGCCGCGAGGCTCTGTCCATCGCCCTGATGTAAGGCTTGCGCCTTTCGTCTGGCTGACTTTTCAAATTTGAAACGGGCGTCGTTTTGCAACGGCGCCCGTTTTGTTTGATAGAATGGCTTTCGCCCTACCCGCCGGATATTCCATGAAACCTTCCCGCGACATTGCCAATTTCCTGCGCGTCATGGCGGCGTTGCGCACGCCGGTCACCGGTTGTCCTTGGGATTTGCGGCAGGATTTTGCCTCGGTCGTCACCTACACGATCGAGGAAGCCTACGAGGTCGCGGACGCCATCGAGCGCAACGATCTGGTCGATCTGAAGGACGAACTGGGCGATCTTCTCTTGCAGGTCGTGTTTCATGCCCGCATGGCGGAGGAACAAGGCGCTTTCAATTTCGCCGATGTGGTGCAGGCGATTTCGACAAAGATGATCCGCCGCCATCCGCATGTGTTCAGCGAGGCGCAGAAGCTGCCGGAAGCCGAGGTCAATCGCATCTGGGACGACATCAAGAAGCAGGAAAAGGACGAGCGGCGAGCCGCGCGCGAAGCGAAGGGATTGCCGGACGATACGCCGATCGGGCTGCTCGATTCCGTTCCGGTCGCCCTGCCCGGTTTGACCCGCGCCATGAAGCTCCAGGCGAAGGCCTCGACGGTCGGTTTCGACTGGAACGATGCGCGCCTCGTACTGGCGAAGATTCGCGAAGAAGCCGACGAGATTGAGGAAGCGCTCGATAGCGGCGACCAGAACGCAGTCGCCGGCGAAATCGGCGATCTGCTCTTTGCGGTCGTCAATCTGGCGCGCCATGTGAAGGCGGACCCGGAGGCTGCCGTGCGGCGCACGAACGAAAAATTCATGCGCCGCTTTCACTATATTGAGGAACAGTTGGCAGCGCGCGGTTCCTCACTCGACGCCGCATCTCTCGACGAAATGGACGCCTTGTGGAACGATGCCAAGCGTGGCGATCCGAAATAGAGCTTTCTATTTCTTGCTGCGACGCTTGCTCTTTTTCAACTCTTCGGGCGGCCGCGCGTCCGGAAATTTGTGCAGCGTCTGCTCCAGTCGTTCAGGCGCGACGCGAATGACGAGCAGCGTATTACCCTCACGGTCAGTATCGCGAGACATGATCTCGGCGTTTTCGTAGAGCCAGTGCAGCCCCTGCCCGTCTGTCGGCGCCAGCGTCACGGCGAGCATCGAACGACCGACGGCCAGGCGCTTTTCGATGCCGTCCAGCAACGCCTCGATCCCCTCGCCGGTGATGGCTGAGATCACATAGGGGCGCGACTCTGCCGGACGTAGCGAAGCATTGTTGATCAGCGCCTCGCGGCGATGTTCATCCAGCAGATCAAGCTTGTTCCAGACTTCAACCAGCCGCGTGTTGTCGTCCGGATCGACGCCGAGTTCACGCAGAATGTTGCGTACGTCTTCGCCCTGCGCCTCTGTATCCTCATGAGCGATGTCGCGCACATGCAGCACCACATCGGCCTCCATCACTTCTTCAAGCGTCGCCCGGAAGGCGCTGACCAGCATTGTCGGCAGATCGGAAATGAAGCCCACCGTGTCGGACAGCATTGCCTTCGCCCCATGGGGCAGTTTGACGGCCCGCAGCGTCGGGTCGAGCGTGGCGAACAGCATATCCTTCGCCAGAACCTCGGCCTGCGTGAGCCGATTGAACAGCGTCGACTTGCCGGCGTTCGTATAGCCCACCAGCGCGATGATCGGGTACGGCACGTCGCGGCGGCTTTTACGATGCAGCCCACGCGTCTTCTTCACGCCTTCGAGTTCGGTCTCGATACGGGTGATGCGTTCCTGAATCAGACGCCGGTCGGTTTCGATCTGGGTTTCGCCCGGACCGCCGAGAAAGCCGAAGCCGCCGCGCTGTCTCTCAAGGTGGGTCCATGAGCGCACGAGCCGCGACTTCTGGTAGCCCAGATGCGCCAGCTCGACTTGCAGTGAGCCTTCCCGCGTGCGGGCGCGCCGGCCGAAGATTTCGAGGATCAGCCCCGTGCGGTCGATGACCTTTGCGCCGAAACCTTTTTCAAGGTTGCGCTGCTGAACCGGCGAAAGCGCGCAGTCCATCATCACGAGATCGATCTCACTTTCTTTCACGAGCGCGGCGAATTGCTCGACCTTGCCCTTGCCGAGATAGGTGGCGGGGCGAATTTGCGAGAGCGTGACGGCTTCCGAACCGACGATTTCGAGTTCAATGGCGCGCGCCAGCCCTACCGCCTCATCCAGCCGTGCGGTCGGGGAACGCGATGGCGGCAAGGGGCCACCGGTCCGCCTCTCGGAGGAGGATTCACGCAG